>NZ_JAAVJD010000352.1 GCF_012033735.1 Streptomyces lonarensis
GCGACGCGCAGGGGCGCCGCGGCGTCGTCTTCCGCTCGTTGGAGGCCACCCGGTCCGCGGCGGTGCTCGTCGCCCGCGGCGGCTTCGGACTCCCCTACACCTGGGCGGACATGGCGGCGGCGCGGTGGTCAGCGGCGCGGTGGGCCGAACCGCACCGGGACGCCGGGCGAGTAGAGCACGCTCACCGGCTCGCCGGCCGGGGCGGGCAGCCCCGCCGCCGCGACGAGGTTCTCCTCGCAGCGCTCCAGCCGCGCGCGGTGCAGCGGCCAGCGCGGGTGGGTGTTGGGCAGGTAGACCGTGCGGCCGCGGAGCGTCGTGTGCAGCCCCCAGCGGGCGGTCAGGAAGTGCTCCAGCGGGTCCGGTTCGGCGATCGGCTCGCCGACGGCGACGGTGATGCGGCTGAACGCCCCGCGCGGTCCGGGGAGTCGGCGCTCCGAGCGGTAGTGCAGCCGGTCGCCCGCGCGCGCCACCGCCATGTCCGCCCAGGTGTAGGGGAGTCCGAAGCCGCCGCGGGCGACGAGCACCGCCGCGGACCGGGTGGCCTCCAACGAGCGGAAGACGACGCCGCGGCGCCCCTGCGCGTCGCGCGAGTAGAGCCGGACGTTGGTCTCCGGGAACGAGCCGATCCCGGGGAGGCCGGGGAGCCCCAGCAGACCGATGCGGTGCATCCGGAAGGCGATGAGACCGACGTGTGTGACACCGTCATGGGTGTCGGGCTCGCACCCGGGCGGCAGCAGCGGGGCGACCACCGCGGGCGCCACCGGCCAGTGCAGGAACGCCAGGTCGTGCCAGGACTGGGTGAGCAGGGTGCGGCCGTGCGGGCGGGGCGGTTCCTGTGTGACCGGCTCGACCCCCCGCCGGGCTCCGCCGTGCGGGCCTGGGCGGGCGTCTCGCCGGCGCGGTCGCTGCCCCATGGAGGGCAGCGTCTCACGCCGCCGCCCGGCCCGCCTGACGGCGGACCGGGCGGCGGGGCGCGGCGGGCGGGTCAGTTGCGGATCAGCAGCACGACGATCGCGGAGACCACGGCGAGGGCGAGCGCGGCCAGCCCCTGCACGAGCCGCGGCTCGCGCAGCACGGAGACGGGCAGCAGCCGGTCCACCGCGTACCGGCCGGGGCCGGTCAGCGCGAGGGCAGCGGCGGCGACGGCCAGCACCAGCGGCAGTTCGTAGCCGCCCAGCCAGGCGTCGTCCGCGTGGGCGGAGAAGATCGCGTTGATGAGGGTGCCGACGATCGCGGCGGAGGCCAGCGGGGTCAGCAGGCCGAGGACGAGCCCGAGGCCGCCGAGGAACTCCGCGAGACCGGCGATCAGCGCCATGGTGTCGCCCGCCGGGTAGCCGAGGAAGGTGAAGAACTCGCCGGTGCCGTCGAGTCCGCCGCCGTCGAAGGAGCCGAAGAGCTTCTGCGCGCCGTGGGCGGCCATCGTCAGACCGACACCGACGCGCAGGACGAGGAGGCCGATGTCGAGGCCGGAGGGCGCGCCGCCGAGCGGGCCGGCGGTGCGGGGCGCCGGGTCGGTGTGGGTGGTCGTGGTGGTCACGGTGGGTCTCCCGGTGGGGGCAGGGGGCGGCGGGACGCGGCTGGGCGACCGCCGCCCGTGGTTCGCATCGGGTGCGGGCACACCGATGTCGTTCAAATTGGAACTCGGCCGCCGAGCGTACAGGCGAGTTCGAATTTGAACAACGCCGTAGGATGGGGGCATGGCGAACACCCGGTGGCTCGACGACGACGAGATGGCGGCCTGGACCTCCTTCCTGGAGGCGACCCACCGCGTGTTCCGCGAGGTCGAGGCGCAGCTCCGCGACGAGGCCGGGCTCTCCCACCCCCAGTACGAGGTGCTCATCAAGCTCCACGGGGCCGGGGCGGACGGGCTGCGGATGACCGAGCTCGCCACCTCCCTCATCACCTCCAAGAGCGGCCTGACCTACCAGGTCGGCCAGTTGGAGAAGCGGGGACTGGTCACCCGCGGGGCCTGCCCCACCGACACCCGCGGCGTCACCGCTCGCATCACCCCGGCCGGCTCGGAGGCGCTGCGCGCCGCCGCACCCGGCCACGTCGAGCGGGTACGGTCCGTGCTGATCGACCTGCTCGACCGGGAGCAGCTGACCGCCGTCACCGACGCCATGACCAGCGTCAACACGCGGCTGCGTGAGGACGGCTGACCGGCGGCGGCCGCACCCGCGGACCGGGCGACCGCCCGTCGCGCCGGGCCCGGGGGCGCACCTTCGCGGGAGCGGTGGGCTCAGCGCGTGTGTGGGACCCCGCGTCGGGTCGGCTCGCGGCGACGGACGGGTGCGGTCGGCTGCACGGCGGAGGGGCTCCCTCTTACCGGGTGCCTACCGGGTGGTGTGCGGGCGTCTCCGACAACGCGGCAGTCGGCCGTGGTCGGCGTCGCGACCCCGCGCGGGGTCTCACGCCGGCTCTCGGCGCCCGTCGCCGTCCCGGCCCCCCGGCGGCCCGGGCGCCGGCCCACCGGGCGGCTCCCCCGCGCCGTCCCCCGGCGGCTCCGGGAGCGGCAGCACCGCGCGGACCGCGAACCCCGGGCCGTCGGACCGCGGCTGAGCCAGCAGCGTGCCGCCGACGCTCCGCACCCGCTCCCGCATCCCCAGGATGCCGAACCCGCCGTCGCCCTCACGGGGCGGGCGGTCACCGCCGCCGTCCGTCACCGACACCACCACCTCCCGGTCCCGCACCGCCACCTCCAGCGCCACCGCCACCCCCGCGCCGGCGTGCCGCACCGCGTTGGTCAGCGACTCCTGCACGATCCGGTAGACCGCCGCGCCCACCGCCGGCGGCAGCGTCGGCAACGGCTCCCCGGACCACCGCACCCGCGCCCCGGCCGACCCGGCCGCCCGGACCAGGTCCGGCAGCCCTGCCGGCCCCGGCGGCGGCCCCTGCTCGGGCTCACCCGCCCGCAGCACCTCCAGCGTCCGCCGCAGTTCGGTCCGGGCGTCCCGGCAGGTCGCCGAGATCCCGTCCAGCGCCCGGGCCAGCGCCGGACGGTCCAGCCGGTCCGGGTCGGCGATCAGCACGTGCGAGGCGACCGAGGTCTGCACACCGATCAGCGTGATGCTGTGCGCCAGCAGGTCGTGGAGGTCACGCGCGATCCGCAACCGCTCCTCCGCCACCGCCCGCGCCGCCTCCTCCTCCCGTGTTCGCTCCGCCCGCTCCGCCCGCTCGGTCACCGCGGCCACGTAGTTCCGCTGAATCCGCATCATCTCGCCGAAGACCAGCACCACCAGCACCCAGCCGGCCGTCTGGAACATCGCCAGCCCGCCCTCCGGGCTGACCAGCAGCATGATGGACACCGCCGTCGCGATGAGCGCGGCACCGGCCGCCACCGTGCGCAGCCGCGGACCCACCACTGCCACCGAGTACACCGCCACCACGGACGCCGGGACCGCCGCGGCGTGCGCGTAGTCCATCGCGTGGTACGGACCGACCGACACCGTCATCAGCAGCAGCACCGTCAGCGGGTGCACCAGCCGCCACGCCAGCGGAACCACGGCCACCGCCAGCAGCCCCCACCCCAGCGCGTCCGGCAGCTCGCCGTGGCCCAGCCGCGTCACCGCGAGCACCACCGTCAGCAGCGCCACCGCCGCCGTCAGTGCCACGTCCGACGCCGCCGGCCGCCGCCGGGGAAGGGCACCGCCGCCCGGGGACAGCAGTCCCCGGGCGGCGGTGGCGAGACCGGTCAGGATGACGCGCTCCCGCCGCTCCCGGACCGGCCGCCGACCGCGACCGGCGCGGCGCCGTCCCCGGCCGGGGCGTCGGA
>NZ_JAAVJD010000353.1 GCF_012033735.1 Streptomyces lonarensis
GTGCGGAGGCGCGCCGCGCTCACCGGGTCGCCGTGCCGTGTCGGCGCACCCCGCCGGCGTCGCGCCCGCACCCCGCCGCGGTGCCGGTGGAGCGCTCGGACACCGCCTGCGGGGGCGAGCGGGCGCCTCACCGCCCGCCGTCCGCGCGCACGCCCCGCGCGGGCCGCGGCTACGCTTCCCACCAGACCCACCGCACCACCCGCCCAGCCGACCGGAGGACCCGGATGACAGTCACCCTCGCCGATGTGGCGGCCCGGGCAGGTGTCTCGGCGGCGACGGTCTCCCGGGTCCTCAACGGCAACTACCCGGTCGCCACCGCGACCCGCAGCCGCGTGCTGCGGGCGGTCGAGGAACTGGAGTACGTCGTCAACGGCCCGGCCAGTTCGCTGGCCGCCGCCAGTTCCGACCTGGTGGGCGTGCTGGTCAACGACATCGCCGACCCCTTCTTCGGCATCATCGCCGGAGCCGTGCAGGACACCCTCGGCCCCGTCACCTCGGTGCCCGCGCAGGGCCGCAAGCTGGCCGTCATCTGCAACACCGGCGGCTCGCCCGAGCGGGAGCTGACCTATCTGACACTCCTCCAGCGGCAGCGCGCGGCGGCCGTCGTCCTCACCGGCAGCAGCACTGACGACCCCGGCCACCGGGCCGCCCTCGCCGCCCGGCTCCAGCGGCTCGCCGCCGGCGGCGTCCGGGTGGTGCTCTGCGGCAGGCCCCTCCCCGTCGACGAGTCCGGGGCCGGGGAGCCGGCGGCGGACGGGTGCGGCACCGCGGCCGAGGGGGCCCGCGAGCCGGGGGCGGAGGGGCGCCCGGCGGCGGGAGGGACGCTCACGGCCGGGCCGCGGGTGGTCACGGTGCCGCTCGACAACGAGGGCGGCGCACGCGCCCTGACGGGCCATCTGCTGGCCCTCGGCCATCGGCGCATCGGCTACCTCGCCGGGCCCGACCACCGCTCCACCACCCGCCACCGGCTCGCCGGCCACCGCGCCGCCCTGGCCGCCGCCGGGCTGCCGCCCACCCCCGACCACCTGCTGCTGCACGGCACGTTCCACCGGGACAGCGGGTACGCCGGTGCGCTGCGGCTGCTGGAGGCGGACCCGGGGCTGACCGCCATCGCCGCCGCCAACGACACCGTGGCGCTCGGCGTCTGCGCGGCGCTGCGCGACCGCGGTCTGCGGGTGCCGCAGGACGTGTCCGTGACCGGCTTCGACGACCTGCCGTTCGCCGCCGACGTGGCGCCGGGGCTGACCACGGTGCGCCTCCCGTTGCGGGAGACGGGCCAGGCCGCGGGCCGGGTGGCACTCGGCACGGAGGTGCCCGAGGACGGCGTCGTCCCGCCGGATCCGGCCCGGCTGGTCGCCCGCGACTCCACGGCGCCGCCCCGCGGCTGAGCCGGCGCCCGCCGTGACGGGCCGGCTGCCGGGCGTCTCGCGGAGGCGCCCGCGCGGAGGCGGTGGTCGCGGTCCGTCCCGGGGCGCAGCCGCTCCACAATGGAGCGGTCGAGGGCGCGCCGTCCGGCCGTCCGTCACCTCGGAGCGGGGAGCAGGGCATGGGGCACGCGACGGCGGCGGACGGCGTCCGCCTGGCTTGGCAGAGCGAGGGGAGCGGTCCGCCGCTGGTCCTGCTGGCGGGCCAGTCCAACACCCACGCCTGGTGGGACGGGGTCCGCGCGGACTTCTCGACCCGGCACCGCACCGTCACCCTCGACTGGCGCGGCACGGGCGACAGCGACAAGCCGGACGAGCCCTACAGCACACGCGGGTTCGCCGAGGACGTCGTCGCGGTGATGGACGACGCGGGGATCGACCGGGCGGACGTCTACGGCACCTCGATGGGAGGCCGCGTCGCCCAGTGGCTGGCCGCGCGCCACCCGGACCGCGTCGGCCGCCTCGTCCTCGGGTGCACCTCCCCCGGCGGCCCGCACGCCGCCGAGCGCGACGCCGAGGTACGCGGTTCCCTGGCCGACGCCGACCCGCGCCGGGTGCGCGCCGCGCTGATCGCGCTGATGTACTCGCCGGAGTGGACGGCCCGCCACGACGGGCCGTACCGGACGCTGGGCGACCCGCGTATGCCGGCACATGCCCGGCGGCGGCACCTCGCCGCCAGCAACCGGCACGACGCCTGGGACGCCCTGCCGGGGATCACCGCGCCGACGCTGGTCGTCCACGGCACCGCCGACCGCTTCAACCCGGCGTCCAACGCGCCGCTGCTGGCGGCGCGCATCCCCGACGCGCGCGTGCTGCTGATCGAGGGCGCGCGGCACGCGTACTTCGAGGAGTACCGGTCGGTGGCCGGCCCGGCCGTGCTGCGGTTCCTCGCGGGCGAGGAGGTCGGCGAGCGGCCGGGGTGAGCCCGCGGTCGCCGGCGCGCCGGGGTCAGGCGCCCGGCGCGCCGCCGTCCCCCGCGAGGTCGCCGACGAGTTTGTCGAGCGCGGTCGACCAGCCGTCGGTCATGTCGGCGGCGTCCGCGGCGCTCAGGACGCCGCTCTGGTGCAGCGTGAGCTCGGTCGGCCCCGATTCCGCCCCGGTCAGCGAGACGGTGACGACGGCGTACTCGGTGACGGGCGTGTCCGGCCCGGCAACGCCCCAGCCGAAGACGATGCGCTCGAACGGCACCAGCTCCCGGTAGGTGCCGGCGGAGGGGTAACGCGCGCCGCTCTCCTCCGAGACCATCACCGCCTCCCAGCCGCCGCCCACCTGCGCGTCGACCCGGACGGTGTCGGTCGGGGTCCGCATCCCCTCGGGCCCGAACCAGCGGGCGAGCCGAGCGGCCTCGGTCCAGGCGCGGAAGACGGCCTCGGGCGGGGCGGCGACGGTCCGGGTGAGGGTGAACTCCCGTTCCCGCACGTCGGGGTCGCCGTCGGCGGCGGTCGGCTCGGTGGCGCCGTTGTCGTGCATGGTGCGTCTCCTTCGTCCCGGGCGACCGGGCCGCCCGGCCATAGGCTCGGGGCATGGCTGCCGAACCTGCCGGGACCACCGGCCACGCACCGTCCCCCCAGCCCCGCACCGACCCGGCCGACGCGCCGCGTGCAGCGCCCGCCGTCCCCGCCCCGCGCCCGGCCGGGGCGGCCGTGGCGGCGGCGCCGGGCGCCGAGCCCGGGGGCTGCTGCCCCGAGGACGCGCGGTGCGGCGCGGCCGTGCCGGGTGAACCACTCTCCACGGGACCGCTGGGGATGCGGCTGCTGGCCTTCACCCGGGTCGCGGAGGCGCACCCGCCGTCAGACCACGAACTGACGTACGCCATCGTCGCCGCGCGCCACGAGGGCCGGCTGCTGCTCGTGCGGGAACGCACCCGGGGCTGCTGGGAGCTGCCCGGCGGTGGGATCGACCCGGGCGAGACCGCGCGGGTGGCCGCCGCCCGCGAGCTGTGGGAGGAGGCGGATCAGCGGGTGGCGCCGTCGGCGCTGCGCTTCGAGGGGTTCGCCCGTACCGCGCTCCCCGACCACCTCACCCGCTACGGCGCGCTGTTCTCCGCGGAGATCACCGACCCGGCGCCGTTCACCCCCAACGAGGAGATCTCCGGGATCACCTGGTGGGACGGGGGCGACGCCCCCGCGGGCGGCCCGCTCCAGACGGTGGACCTGTACCTCGCGGAGCTGACCGGCCGCTGACGCGGGCGGCCCCGCCCGGGGCGGCACCGCGCCGGGCGTGCCACCCGCCCGGGGGCAGCCATGGCCACACCCGCAGCGCGGGCCGCGCCCGGTGGGGGCGCTCCGCGGCGAGCTGGAGTTCCGCGACGTTCAC
>NZ_JAAVJD010000354.1 GCF_012033735.1 Streptomyces lonarensis
GCGTCGGCGCGGCCGGGGCCGCCGACGCGGGCTGCCGCGCCCCGCCCGGCGGACCGCCGGTGACCGCCCCGAACAGGCACGTCCGTTCCGGCGTGCGACCCGGTGACGGCACCACCGCACGGGCCGTGCACGCCGGGGCACACCCCGCGCGGCGACGGGTGGCGTATGCCGCTCGCCTATCGCCCTCTACCCGCTCGTTGACGCCAACGTCAAGAAACCACTCACCCTTTGGAGTGAAGTACGAAGAGCGGAGCATGTGGCCGATGATGACCGATTGGCCGGGTTCACCCCCATCCCTCACGCATACGAGCGCCCGCCTTATCACTCCATCAGGTGACATCCACGGCGCGACTAGTCCCTCTGAGTCATTTGAGATTGCACCCAGTGGGGGTGTCGCGGTCCCCCTACCTTCCGTAACGTCCTCGATCGGCAAGGGTGAATATGCCACTTGCCGCCGTGGGGGAGCCTCGATTCGGGAGAGGACGGCACCGGCATGAGCTGGGTAACGGACTGGAACACCAAGGCGGCCTGCCGCACCACCGATCCGGACGAACTGTTCGTCCAGGGCGCCGCGCAGAACCGCGCCAAAGCGGTCTGCACGGGATGCCCCGTCCGGACGGAGTGTCTGGCCGAAGCACTGGACAGCCGCATGGAGTTCGGCGTCTGGGGCGGCATGACCGAGCGGGAACGGCGCGCGCTGTTGCGCCGGCGCCCGACGGTCACGTCGTGGCGGATGCTGCTGGAGACCGCCAAGACGGAGTACGAGCGCGCGATGCGCCCGGAGGAGGACGACGGAACATCTGAAGCAGCCTGAGGAACACCGATCCGGCCGCCCGACCCGCGGCCGGCGGACACCACCGGGCGCGGCGGAAACGCCGGGGCGCCCCCACCGCCACCGACCCGGCCCGCGCCCGCGGCACCGCACCCCGCCCGGGCGGAACGGCTCGCCGGGGCACCGCTGCCCGGTGACCGAAAAACACGGCCGGGGCGGGACGACTGACGCGTCCCGGCCCGGCCGGAAGAAGAAGGTGGCACCGACCCGCCAGCTCGCCTCGCGGCAAGTGGTCGCTCGTAGCGACGATGGTTGGGCCCGGGGGCATGGATCGGGCCGGTGCCTCCACCACGGTAACAAAGACCCGGCCGACTTTCATCGCACGTCGCGCATCCGTCCACGGCCGTGCGGTCGGCGGCGGCGCACGCCGCGGCCCCGGGCCCGGCCGCGGGCCGCGGCCTCGCTCAGCCGAGTCCCGCGAGGTCGCCCGACTCCGCCAGCAGCGACGGCACCCCCTCGGCGTCCGGCTCGTCACCGGGCCCCGCGATCACCGTGAGCCGCTGGGTGGCGCGGGTGAGCGCCACGTACAGCACCCGCAGTCCGGCGGGCGACTCGTCGGCGATCTCCGCGGGTCGCACCACGAGCGTGGCGTCGTACTCCAGGCCCTTCGCCTCCAGGCTGCCCAGCGCCACGGCGCGGTCCCCGAGACCGGCGATCCATGTCGCGGCCTCGCGACGGCGCCCCATCGCCACGACGACCCCGACGGTGCCCTCGACCTCGTCGAGCAGCCGAGCGGTCTCCGCCCGCACCACCGTCGCGAGCTCCGGCTCCGCCGCCTCGCCGGCCGCGCCGGACCACACCCGGTAGCGCGGCACCAGGCCGGTGGAGCGCACCGCGCGCGGCGGTGTCGCCGCGGGCATGGCGAGCGCCAGCACCCGGTCGGCGACCTCGGCGACCTCCGAGGGGTTGCGGTAGTTGACGGTCAGTTCGAACGGGCGCCGGGGCCGGTTGCCGAGGACGGCCGACCGCTCGGCCGCCGCCTCCTCCGGGTCGCTCCAGGAGCTCTGCGCCGGGTCGCCGACGACGGTCCAGGTGGCGCGGCGGCCGCGGCGCCCCACCATCCGCCACTGCATGGGGGTGAGGTCCTGGGCCTCGTCCACGATGACGTGGGCGTAGTCGGTGCGCTCGCCCTCCTCCGCCGGGGGCCGCGCGGCGCGGGCGGTGCGGTCGGCGTAGGTGGTGACCTCGGCGACGCCCAGCTCCGCGAGCAGGTGCTCCTCACTGGGCGGCTTGGGCCGCGCGGGGGTCCCGAGCACCGTGCGCAACTCGTCGAGCAGCGCCACGTCGTGGACCGAGAGCCCCCGGCCGTCGGCGGTGAGCCGCCGCAGCGAGCGCGAGAGCCGGCGCACGTCGCCCTGCGGGACGACGCGGCGCGCCCAGCGCCCCAGCCGGCGCTCGTCGGCCATGGCCCGCAGCACCTCCAGCGGGGCGATCTCGGGCCACCACGCGTCGAGGAAGTCGGTGAACTCCGCCTCGTCGGCGACGTCCTCACCGAACGCCTCGCGCGCCTCGGCCCGCATCCGGGGGTCCTCGTGGCCGCGGACCTCGTCGGCCGCGTCCCAGAGCGCGTCGATCAGCAGCCGGCGCGCGCGGGGCCGCAGCAGGTTGACCGGGGCGGTGCCGCTGAGCACGGCCTGCCGGACGTCGGCCAGCCGCTCCGGTCCCACGGTGAGCCGCCGGCCGAGCGCGACGACCGAGAGCTGCTGCGGCTGGTCCTCGCGTTGCAGGGCGCCGCGGGCGGCCCGCGCCAGGACACGGGCCATCCGTACCGACCCCTTGACGCGGGCCACGGCCGGCTCGTCGTAGGAGTCCGCCGACACGCCCTCGACGAGGTCGCCGAGGGCGCGGATGGCGACCTGGCCCTCCTCGCCGAGCGAGGGCAGCACCCCCTCGGTGTAGGAGACGAGGAGCGGGGTGGGGCTGACGACGAGGATGCCGCCGGCGTAGCGGCGCCGGTCCTGGTAGAGGAGGTAGGCGGCGCGGTGCAGCGCGACGGCGGTCTTGCCGGTGCCGGGCCCGCCGACGACCTCGGTGACCGAGGCGGCGGGGGCGCGGATCACCTCGTCCTGCTCGGCCTGGATGGAGGCGACGATGTCACGCATGGCGTGGCCGCGGGCGCGGCCCAGCGAGGCCATCAGGGCGCCGTCGCCGACCACGGGGAGTTCCTCCCCGTCGAGCAGCGCACGGAGCCGGGGTCGCAGCAGGTCGTCCTCGACGCCGACGACGCGGCGGCCCTTGCTGCGGATGACCCGGCGGCGGACGACCCGGCCCGGCGTCACGGGGGTGGCGCGGTAGAACGGGGCGGCGGCGGGGGCGCGCCAGTCGATGACCAGCGGCACGTACTCGGTGTCGAGGACGCCCATGCGGCCGATGTGGAGGGTCTCGGCGATGTCGGCGACCGCGCCGTCGGCGTCCTCCCGGACGGCGTCGTCGGCGGGGTCGACGGAGGTCTGCGCGCCGTCGGGGCCGCGGGTGCCGTCCTTGCCGAGGAGCAGGTCGATGCGGCCGAAGAGGAAGTCCTCGAACTCGCTGTTGAGGCGGTTGAGATGGCGGCCCGCGCGGTAGACCAGGGCGTCGCGTTCGGCGAGTGCCCCGGGGGTCCCGACCTGGACGCGTTTGGCGGCGTCGCTCATCAGGAACTCCGCCTCGTGGATCTTCTCCTCGAGTCTCCGGTAGACGGCGTCGAGGTGACCCTGTTCGCCGCGGATCTCCCGCTCCCGGACGTCCAAGCCCCTGCCCCTTTCGCGCGGTCCTTCGGGCAGCGGCCAACCGTACACCCACGGCGACGGGCCGGGTCCGCCGCGCACCGGTGGCGTCGGCGGCCGTTCGCCGTTTCCGGCCATTCGGCGGCCCACCGGCGCCGTCGCGCCGCGGGCGCGGCGGTGCGCGGGGCGGGGCGCGCGAC
>NZ_JAAVJD010000355.1 GCF_012033735.1 Streptomyces lonarensis
GGGCTCGCCGTCCTCCCCCGCGTCGCGGTCGCGCGTCCGGCGGCGGAGCCGCGTCACGAGGAACCAGAGGACTCCCACCGCGACGGCGCCGAGCACCACCTTCTCCAGCACGCCGGTGTACCCCTCGACCCGGTGCCAGTTGTCGCCGAGGCTGTAACCGAGCAGGACCAGGGCGGTGTTCCACACCGCGCTGCCCGCCGTCGTCAGCAGGACGAAGGTGGTCATCGGCATCCGCTCCACGCCGGCCGGCACCGAGATGAGGCTGCGGAAGACGGGGATCATGCGGCCGAAGAAGACCGCCTTCGTGCCGTGGCGGGCGAACCACTCCTCGGTCCGGTCGAAGTCGGCGACCTTGATCAGCGGCATCCGGGCGACGACGGCGCGGAGCCGGTCCCGGCCGATCGCCGCGCCGATCCAGTAGAGCGCGACGGCGCCCACCACCGAGCCGAGCGTCGTCCAGATCAGCGCCTCCGCCAGCGTCATTCCGCCCTGGCTGGCGGTGAAGCCCGCCAGCGGCAGGAACAGCTCGCTGGGCAGCGGCGGGAAGAGGTTCTCCGCCGCCACGGCGATGCCGGCTCCCGGGCCGCCGATGGTCTCCATGAGGTCCACGAAGAACCCGGCGATCCCGCCGACCTCGGTGGGCTCGGCGGCCTGTGTCGCCGGCGGTGTGTCGGGCGACACCAGGACGGCGGTCATCGGGTCGGTGGTCGGCAGGGACATCGGCTGCTCCAGCTCCGCAGGAGGTCACGGCGGCGCACCGGCGCCGTCCGGTACGGCCGCGCCACCGGTCCGCGGTTGGTGCGGCACCCGTGCGGTGAGGCTCGTCGGGCACAGCACACCACGGTCGGCGGGCGACGTCCGACCGATGAGGAGTTTCGCCGATATCCGCACCTTTATTCGACAGCATCCACACATTCACCGCCCCTCGACCGCCGCCGGACGGGGCGCGCACGGCCCGCGCCCAAGGCCCCAGGTCACCCGCGCGGTCACCTCCGGGGTACCGCCACGGCCCGGCAGCCCCGCCGCGGCCGACCACGGCGTACCGACGCCGAGGCGAGCCGGTGCGGCTCGCTCCACGGAACGCCCCCGTGCGCCCCCGCGGGCGGGAACCCCCGCCCCGGCCGCGACGTACCGCCCCCCTCGGACGACCACCGATATTGAGTGGGAACGCCGGCGCGACCCCGCTATGTTCGACGGGGCGTCACCCGAGGGGCGGGGGACGGTCCGGGAGAGAGCGGGGGACGGCCATGAGACGTGCCGAGGCGCTGGCCGAACGGTCGGAGGCGTCGCGCCGCGTGCAGCAGCTGCGCGCGCGGGTCATCAGCAACGCGCGGCACCAGGAGGGCGAGACCCCGTCCGAGGACGCGGCCGCCCTGCTGGCCGAGGCCGACCAGGAGCTCGACTCCCTGGAGGCGCTGATCCGGCGGATCAACCTCACCAACTCCGCGACCGAGGTCGTCGGCGGCGGCACCCTGACCGACGCGCTCGCCCGCCGCGATGTCCTGCGGCTGCGCCACTCGCTGCTGACCGCGGCCGCCGACGCCGCCGCGGGCTCCGGCGGCCACGGGCGCCAGCTGCGGTCCGAACTGGTGATGCTCTCCGCGCTGCCCGTCGCCGAGCTGCGACGGCGGGCGGACGAGGTCGCCCGCGACATCCGCGGCGTCGACACGCTGATCCAGCGCACCAACTGGGAGGTCGAACTCCTGGCATGAGACACCGTGCTGCCGCCGTGGCGGGAGCAGGTAGCCGCAGGGGAAGCGCGCACCGACCGAGGGTCGGCGGTCTTCCGGCCCACTTCTGGCGCGTGGGGAGCAACGCGGGAGTTCGACTCTCCCATGACGACGCAGCTCCGCATCGCGCACAGGTCACCGAGCACGGTGTACGGCTCATCACCGGGTGCGGGTCCCTCGTGGCGAGGGCGGGCACGGGGCATCCCGTCGCCCGGCAGGTCAGCACGGGCGGGGGGCCCGGTCGGCACCACCGACCGGGCGCCTCGCGTTTCCGGGGCTCGTCCGCTTGCTACGGGCGTGCGTCGAAGCGGTGCTTGAGGTCGCCGTCCGGCTTGAAGACGTCCAAGAGGTACCCCTCACTCAGATCCACACCCTCCTCGCGCGCCAGGTATTCGGTGACCGAGTTCTTCAGGCGCTCGAACGTCTCGGTGCCGTTGCTGACGGTGTGGTGGGACCACACCGTCAGCAACGGCACGCCGGCAGGGCCGTCGGTTCGCTGTATGCCGTGCACGCCCTCGTCCCCGGTCGCCTCTCGGTAGCGGTCTGCGAGGCGCACGGCCGAGTCGGGAGCGCCCGCAGTGGTGGTCGGCCGCACAGGCTCGGCGGGATCGTCCTCGGGCGTGCCGCCACCCAGGGCGCACCCGCCCAGCAGGAGCACGGCTGCGGCAGACGGTACGACGGCGCGGCGGAACGGGCTTCTCATCTCGTCATGATCCCCGGCCGACACGGCGCCGACGCACCGCACGGGAGCACGGACCCGGCTTCCGGCCACATCGTTCGTACGGTGGTGCGTGCCCCGGACGCACCACCGGGGGCCAGGCGGGAGAGCGGGAAGCTGCCGAGGCTGGTGGGCCTCACGGAACGGACACCGGCACACCTGCAAGCAATCCGCTTGCAATAGCTAGCAGGGTGCGGCACGCTGGGGGCATGGTTCCGTTCGACGTTCACGGGCTCGGGGAGTTCCTGCGCGACCAGCGCAGGCAGGCGCGGCTGTCGCTGCGGCAGCTCGCCGACGCCGCCGGGGTGTCGAACCCCTACCTGAGTCAGATCGAACGCGGGCTGCGCAAGCCCAGCGCGGAGATCCTCCAGCAGATCGCCAAAGGGCTGGAGATCTCCGCCGAGACGCTCTACGTACGGGCGGGCATCCTCGACGAAGAGGTGCGCGAGGACCAGGGGACCGAAGGCCCCGGCGTGATCGAGGCGGTGAACGCCGACCCGGTCCTCACCGAGGCACAGAAGCAGGCGCTCGTCGAGATCTACCACTCGTTCCGCCGTGCCGCCGCCCCCACGGGGCAGGCGACCGGCGGTGCGGGTCCCGCACCGGACGCCACCGCACCGCGGCCGGAGCCCCGGCCGGGGCCGTCGCCCGACGGCACCCGGCAGGACCACGCCGAGCAACCCGGCTCGGGGCAGGACGGCTCGGACGACGACAGTCCCGGCCGCGCCCGGAGCACGGACGACCAGACCGAGAAATGAGAGGGAGCGACATGCCCAACAGCGAGGACTTCCGCAAGACCATCGGCAGCTCCAGCGCCGTCCACTTCGCCGCGGGCACCGTGGACCTCGCGGCGGAGAAGCTGCGCGGCCTCCCGGCGGCCTTCGACAAGATCAAGGCCGAGGCGCCCGGCAAGGTGGAGTCGTTCCGCGAGAACGACCTGCCGAAGCTGCGCGAGCGCGGCCGGACCCTCGCCGAGCAGGGGGCGGAGACCGCCCGCGAGTACGCCTCGAAGGCCCGCGAGACTTACGCGGAGCTCGCCGAGCGCGGCCGCGGCCCGGTCGAGGAGTGGGCGCGCGGCACGGAGAAGGAGCACGGCGAGACCGAGGACGGCGAGCCGAAGGTCGTCGTCGAGCGCGTCGAGCAGGTGACCGTCACCACGGTGCCGGACGACGCCTCCTCGCTCACCGGCGACGGCCCGGACGCCGCCGGTGACTCCGCCGACAAGGGGCCCAAGGGCTCCTGAGCCACCGCCCCGGCCCGCGCCGCGGGCC
>NZ_JAAVJD010000356.1 GCF_012033735.1 Streptomyces lonarensis
CCTCCGCCAACCCACCGAACACGAATTCTTCGCCCAACTCACCAACACCTGGCTCGGAACAAACGCCGGACACGACCGCTACACCGGCCTCCCCATGCACAACACCCAACAATGGGTCCACGACTTCGTCCACCGCACCACCACCCACCAACCAACCCACCACCCCGACAACGCACCCCCCTGGCACGAAACCCAACAACACACCCAACAACTCATCCCCCTCCTCACCGAGCTCTACGGAACCACCCGCAACCCCGACCTCACCACCCCCAACCCCCGCGACACCACCCGCACCGAAGACCACACCTGGGCAGCCTTCCGCACCCTCCTCGACCCCCACACCACCACCGACACCACCCACACCCCCACACCCGCCCCCCGCATCACCACCACCAGCACCAGCACCACCACCCCCCTCGCCGCACCCACCCCCCACACCACCGACACCCTCGCCAACCTCCTCGCCGACACCACCGGCCCCGACATCACCAGCTACGAGCACCACGACGAACTGGTTGCGACGCTGGCGGATCTCAAGGCCGCTTTCGAGCCCCACCAGTACGACCTTGTGGCGATCACTCGACAGATCTTCGGCCTCCCGGGCGACGCCCCCGTCGGCCGAGCCGAGATCATCGCTGCCCTGCACTGGTCTGGGCAGGCCCACACGCACAACCAGGCCCACACGGTCGCCGATATCGCTGCCTACGTGCGTGTGCAGACCGACCCCGTCACGCTGGCCCAGTCCCACATCGATCACAATGTGCCCGAGCTGTCCGGGTGGGCCACCGATCCGGGCTCGGTGTCCGCCTACAGCCGGCTTGCGGACTGGGGGAACATCTGGGCGGGTCCGCGCCAGGCCGGGTACCCGGGCGGCCGGGCGTTCATCGCACAGATGTCCGCCAACAACTTCCGCTACCTGCAGGACCAGGTCGGTCCGCGGGAAGCGTGGCATCAGGGCGTGTTGGACCGCCTGGAACAGGCCCTCAAGGGCCGGGTCCTGCACCACTACACCACCGCCGATCGCATCGAGACCATGCTCGTCCCCGGCGGCGGGGGCGTCCTGAAGTCCAAGGCGCAGCTCATGTCGGAGAGCGCCGGGACAGCGGCCAACAACACGCCCCCGTTCGACCAGGTCGAGTTTGCCAACGACGCGTTCGTCTTCTTCTTCCTCGCCGACCCGAACGCGCCCTTCCGCGACAGCCGCTTCGGCTCGGGGGGCAGTGGCCCTGTTCGCGTCGCGCTTCCCCAGCATTCGCTGACGGACAGCGGCTGGATCATGCTCACCGACTTCCACGACCGGGAGTGGCCCACCCTTCGCACCGACGCCGAGGGCAACCTCCTCTCCTACCGCCGGGACACCGCGAACCAGGCGAACTCACCCGAAGCACGGCTCGCGGACGCCCAGTGGAAGATCGCCGGCATCTGGGCGCACGGCAACGAAGCGCTCGATATCAAGGCGAAGATTCTCTCCGGTGACATTTCCCAGATCCTCAGGAACGACCCGGACAGCTTCGATTCGGCGGCGCTCGAGAAGATCATCATGTTCACGGAGCTGAACAAGGAGATACGCGAGAAGCTGCGCGCTGCCGGCACGTGGGACGCGCTGCAGCAGCACTCGGCGGACCGCGAGAAGCACCTCAACAACAGCCTCCGGTTCGACCAGCAGGTCCGGCGTTACTGGCCGCAGATGCTGTACAGCGCCGTGAGCAACTGGGCCTATCCGATGGGCGGCGGTAAGACCCGTCACATCGACGGCTCGGCGCGCTCCGGCAAGGAACCAGCCCGCCTGGCAGGTCAGTTCAGCGACACCACGGACTTCCTCGACAACAACGTGCTGGCCGGGGCGCACATCGTGCCAGGCCTGGCGCTCCGCGCCCTGCTGGAGATCCAGCGCATCGAGCAGCGTGGCGGGAACCAGGCGCTGGTGGACCGCCTGAAGAACATGACCGGCGACCAACTCGTCGACACCCTGATGAAGGACTTCATCCGCCCCCAGGCCATGGTCCCCGGCCCCGTCCCCATCACCCGCGACAACGTCCAGCGGCCGCCGACCTCGACGACGGCGTTGGCGGCGCCCGGGCCCCACACCAGCGACACCTTCAAGGACCTGCTGGCTGATGCGGCGGGGCCGGACATCACCAGCTACGCCTACTACGGCGAGCTGATTCAGACCCTCGGCGATGTGAAGTCCGCGTTCGAGCCCCACCAGTACAACCTCGAAGCCATCACCCGCCAGATCCTCGGCATGAAGGCAGACGCACCGGTCGGCATGGCCGACATCATCGAGGCACTGGAATGGTCCGGCCAGGCCCACATGCACAACGAGGCCGGCACCGTCGCCGACATCGCCTCCTACGTGCTGGACATGAAGACCCAGCCCAACAGCCCCCGCTCCGAGGTCGACGAAGCCGCTCTCGCACAGCAGCACATCGAGCAGCACATCCCCGAGCTGGCCACCTGGGCCGACACCCCCGCCGCCGACGCCGCCTACGCCCACATGACCCGCGACGGCAACCTCTGGTCGACCGTGCGGACCAGTCAGGTGCAAGGCCGCGCCCTGATCGCGCAGATGTCACTGGAGAACCTGCGGGACCTGAACAACGAGATCGGCACCGCCCAGGACTGGCGCCAGGACGTCCGCACCCGACTCGAACAGGCACTGAGCAACCGCGTCCTGCACCACTACACCACCGCCGACCGCGTCACCACCATGCTCGCACCCGGCAACGAAGGCGACAGCGGTGGCATGAAGTCCTATCGTCAGATCTCGGTAGAGGCCAACGGCGCAGTGGCCAACAACACGCCCGCCTTCGACCAAGTCGAGTTCGCCAACGACGCGTTCGTCTTCTTCTTCCTCGCCGACCCGAACGCACCGTTCCGCGACAGTCGCTTCGGCTCGGGGGGCAGCGGACCCGCCCGCATCACCGTCCCACAGAGCCGACTCACCGACAGCGGCTGGCTCATGGTCACGGACTTCCTCGACCGGGAATGGCCGACCCTCCGCGCCGACGCAGACGGCAACCTCCTCTCCTACCGCCGCGACGCACCACCGCAGACGGCTTCGCCGGAAACCCGCATGGGGGCGGCCCAGCAGGAGATAGCAGACATCTGGAACGACGGGGTCGGTTTCCTCAACCGCGAGGCCGACGTTCTCAGCTTCCACCTCTCCGGGGCCTTCCACACGACCTCGGACAGGCTCGATGCCGCAACCACCGCGAGGATCGTCAGGTTCGCCGAGGTCAACAAGGAGATCCGAGCCAAGCTTCGGGCCACGGACGCGTGGGACACACTGCAGCAGCAGATAGAGACGCTTGAGGTGAACCGGAGCACAGGCGCACGGTTCGACCGCCAGGTTCGTCGGTGGTACCCCGACATCACTCCGTTCTTCGACTATGCAACGGACGGGGGGACGACTCGGCACATCGACGGCGAGGCACGTGACGGGAAAGAGTCGGCGCGGGCGAACAACCAGTTCACCGACCGTGCCGACCATCTCCGTCACAACATCCTGGCAGGGCCCCACGTTGTGCCTGGACTTGCCGCCCGCGGCGTCCTCGAAATCCTGCGCATCGAGCGGCAGGGCGGGAACCAGGCGCTGGTGGACCGCCTGAAGAACATGACCGGCGACCAACTCGTCGACACCCTGATGAAGGACTTCATCCGCCCCCAGGTCATGGTCCCCGG
>NZ_JAAVJD010000357.1 GCF_012033735.1 Streptomyces lonarensis
GCCGCGGGGACCACGGCGGCGGTGCGACCGGGGGCGGGAGGTGCCCCGCCGGCGGCTGTCGACTCGGCCGCCGGCGCGGCGCGCGGCGGCGCGGGAGCGGGAAGCGGGGTACCGGAGGACTTATCAGACATTGACATCGGGCCCAATGTTTGTTCCGGGGGGTGGGGTGGGTATGGCCTCAGCGTGCCGGGCGGCACCGTGGTCGGCCCCTTCCGTGACTCTCCGACCGCGGTCTGTCCCAGGCGGCAGCAGCACCCCTTCCGGGGAGCAGGTACCGCGACGCGGCGCAGGTGCGCGCCGACGACCGCGGGACGGCGCGGAGACGGGGTGTGCGGTGGACGCACCGCAGCGCCCGTCCGGCACCTCGGTGCCTTCGGGCGCTGCGTGGTGTGCGCTTCTCATTCGCATGTGGAGCATTCGCCCGGCTTCCGGGTGCCGCGCTCGCGCGCGCCATCCGGCTGCCGCGCCCTTCGTCCCGCCCCGCCGGGCGCACCGCCACCGGTGGTGGAGCCACCGGTACGGCGGGCCGGGCAGCGCGCCGTTCGCCGCGCCCTGGGATCGGGGGCGGTCGCACGGCTCGGTACTGGACGGAGGACGATGGCCGTGGTGGCCACCCGGGACTGTCGACGGTGACGGTCGGCGGGTGCCGGCCGGGCGGGTCGACCGGACGTCAGGAGGCGAGAACCTCGTCGAGCAGCGTCTCGGCCTTGTCCTCGTTGGTGGCCTCGGCGAGGGCCAGCTCGCTGACGAGGATCTGGCGGGCCTTGGCGAGCATGCGCTTCTCACCCGCGGACAGGCCGCGCTCCCGCTCGCGACGCCACAGGTCGCGGACGACCTCGGCGACCTTGATGACATCACCGGAGGCGAGCTTCTCCAGGTTCGCCTTGTAGCGGCGGGACCAGTTGGTGGGCTCTTCCGCGTACGGGGCGCGCAGCACCTCGAACACGCGGTCCAGACCCTCCTGGCCCACGACGTCGCGCACACCCACGAGCTCGGCGTTCTCTGCCGGGACGCGGACTTCCAGGTCGCCCTGAGCGACCTTCAACACCAGGTAGAGCTTGTCCACGCCTTTGATCTGGCGAGTTTCGATTGCCTCAATCAGCGCGGCCCCATGATGGGGATAGACCACGGTGTCGCCAACCTTGAACGTCATGTGACAGGTACCCCTTCCGTGGCTATCCAGGGTAACACGCCCTCACACGCTATTGAATGACGTTTTCGCAGGTCAGGCCATATCTCGGGGGTTGACAAGGACGCCGCGGCCGTGCTGCGGACGCCCGGTTCGGGCAGGTATCCGCAGGTCGGGGGCGGGGTGGGCGCAACCGGATTCACGCGGCACCGGCGGCCGAGAAGTCGCACCCAACACCCCGAAAGACGGCGAATGGTGTCCGGTTTGCCCTGGTTGCACAAATCACATCACCGGCCGATCCGGGTGCATCAGGAATTGATCACCGGAAGGCGCGCGGGAGTTTGCCGATTGTGCGGCGCCGCGCCGCCCGGACCTCGCCTTTCCCGCCCGCCGCACCCACCGCGGAGCGCCGCGCCCCGCACCGGGCTCCCACCTGCCCCGGGCGCGCCGCCACGCGCGTCACCCACCCGACGGGATCGAAGCGGGCGACGCGCCCGGGGCGAGTGCGGAGGCCGCGACCCGGGTGGGTAGGCTGGCTCGCCGACAGATCACCGACGACCTGAGAACCCTCTCGACGATCACTGACGACCAGGCGGACCGCGTCCGAGCGGGCCGCCTCCCGTTCGCCCAAGGAGATGCCGCCGCCGTGAGCAGCAGCCTTCGACGCGGTGGCCTGGCCGCGACCGCAGTGTTCACGCTCATCCCGCTGACCGCCGCGTGCGGTGCGGGCCTCAACGCCGAGACCAACCTCGTCCAGCCGCCGAACGCCTCGCGGCAGATCGACGACGTCAAGATCGAGAGCATCAACGTCGTCCTGTCCGAGGACGGCCCCGCCGCCGTCACCGGCCGGATCTTCAACGACAGCACCGAACCGCTGACGCTGATCTCCATCACCCTCCCGGAGTCCGGCGAGGAGTTCGAACTCGTGCCGGTCGAGGGCGAGTCCACCGTCGAGATCCCCGCCAAGGGCTCCATCGGCCTCGGCGGCGAGGGCAATGTCGGCGCGTTCGTCACCGACGCCGAGGGCGCGGGCGTCGTGCTGGGCAACGCCCAGGCGCTCGTCTTCGACATCCAGGAGGTCGGCAGCGCGGAGCTGCGCGCCACCGTGGTGCCGATGGTCGGCGTGGACGGCGCGTTCGCCCACTACGAGCTGTGGGGCCCGGACGGCATCCCCGGCACCGAGGACGACCCGGCCGAGGACGGCACCGAGGGCGCGGGTGACACCGAGGGGGCCCAGGAGGGCACCGAGGACGCCACCGGCCCCGGGGACAACCAGGAGAGCGACGAGGACACCGAGGGCGGTCAGGAGACCGCGGGGAGCGGCGAGGGAACCGACGGCCAGTCCCCCGGCGAGACCGAGGACGGCGAGGGCGGCGAGGGCGGTACCGCCGGCGCCGGCACCGACGGCTGACCGACTCACGCCGCGGCCCGTGGCGGCCCAGGCCGAGAGGCCCGCACCGCCACGGCCTGTCGCACACTGCACGTTGCACGGCCGGGGGCCGGTGCACCGCCCGTCGGGGCGGGCACCGGCCCCCGGCCGTGGTGTGCCGTGAGCCGCGCCGGCCGCGCCCGGGAAGCGGGGGACGGCCGGCGGCAGCGGCAGCCGGTCAGGGCTCGAACTTGTACCCGAGCCCGCGGACCGTCACCAGATAGCGCGGGGCGCCCGGGTCGGGCTCGATCTTGGCGCGCAGCCGCTTCACGTGCACGTCCAGCGTCTTGGTGTCGCCGACGTAGTCGGCGCCCCAGACGCGGTCGATCAGCTGCATACGGGTGAGGACGCGGCCGGCGTTGCGCAGCAGCATCGCCAGCAGGTCGAACTCCTTGAGCGGCAGGTCGACCTTGCGGCCGTCGACGGTGACCACGTGGCGGTCCACGTCCATACGGACCGGTCCGGCCTCCAGAGCGGTGGGCACCTCCTCCTCGGTCTCGCCGCGGCGGCGGAGCACCGCGCGGATGCGGGCGACCAGTTCGCGGGAGGAGAAGGGCTTGGTGACGTAGTCGTCGGCCCCTATCTCCAGGCCGACGACCTTGTCGATCTCGCTGTCCTTGGCGGTCACCATGATGACCGGGACGTTGGACCGGCCGCGGAGCTGGCGGCAGACCTCGGTGCCGGGCAGGCCGGGGAGCATCAGGTCGAGCAGCACGAGATCGGCGCCGTTGCGCTCGAACTCGTCCAGTCCCTCGGGCCCGGTGGCCGCGACGGCGACCTCGAAGCCTTCCTTGCGGAGCATGTACGACAAGGCGTCGCTGAACGACTCCTCGTCCTCGACCACGAGTACACGGGTCACGGGAGCGCCTCCCGGGCGATTTCGTCGGTGCGGATGGGAGAGGTGGGTGCGGCGGCCGGCAGTCGTCCGGGGGGACCGGCGACGACGGATGCGGTGAGAGGAAGGGAACGGGTGGGCCCGGCGGGCCCGGTGCGGTCAGCCACCGGTGCGGTGGCGCGGCCGGTGGCGTCGCCCGGTTCACGTCCGGGGCGCGGCGCCGCCCCGGGCCGGGGGGCGGCGTCGGGCGCCGTCCCGCTCCCGGGGGTGGCGGCGCCGTGCTGC
>NZ_JAAVJD010000358.1 GCF_012033735.1 Streptomyces lonarensis
CCGCCGGTCGGCGCGGGCGGCGGCGCCCCTCGCGCGCTCCTATCCTGGGTTCATGTTCGAAGCCCGTCATCTGAGGGTCTTCCGGGCCGTCGCGACCACCGGTTCCTTCTCGGCCGCCGCGCGCGAGCTGGGCATCACCCAGCCCGCCGTCAGCCAGCAGATCCGGGCCCTCGAAGGCGCCGCGCACACCCCGCTGCTCACTCGTGACGGCCGGACGCTCCGGCTGACCGAGGCGGGCGAGGTGCTGGCGCGCCACGCCGACGGCGTGCTCGCCGCGCTCGGCGCCGCCGAGGCGGAGGTCTCCGCGATCGCCGGCCTGCGCGCCGGGCAGGTCCGGCTGGTCTCCTTCCCCAGCGGCAGCTCCACCCTGGTGCCCGCCGCGCTGGCGGCGCTCCGCGCCCGCCACCCGGCGCTGCGGGTCTCGCTCTCGGAGGCCGAACCGCCCCGGTCGGAGGAGCTGGTCCGCGCCGGCGCCTGCGACGTCGCGCTGGCCTTCCGCTATCCCGACGCCCGGGGCGAGGAGCCCTGGGAGGGGCTGGAGGTCCGGCGGCTGCGCTCGGACCTGCTGGTCGGCGTCCTCCCCGCCTCCCACCGCCACGCCGAGGCCACCGAGCTGCCGCTGCGCGACCTCGCCGACGAGCCGTGGATCGCGGGCTGCCCCCGCTGCCGCGAGCAACTGGAACGGGTCTGCGCGGGGGAGGGGTTCACGCCGCGCGTGGACCTGGCGACCGACGACTACCCGGCCGTCGTCGCGCTGGTCGGGGCCGGCCTCGGGGTCGCGGTGCTGCCGCAGCTGGCCCTGGAGCCGGTGCGCCCGCGAGGCGTGCGCGTGGTGCCGGTGACCCCGCCGACCAGGCGGGAGATCGTCGCGCTCACCCTCCCCGGACTCGCCGGGGTGCCGGCGGTCGCGGCGCTGCTGGACGCGCTGGCGGAGTGCGGCGGGCCGGCCGTGCCCACCGGCGCGGCGGAGGAGGTGCCCGCCGACGGGCCGCCCGCCGAAGGGAGCTGACGCCTCGCGATGTGACGGAGCGTGAGAGCGAGCGTGGAGCGCGGGCCCGCCTTTCACGCCCCGCCGTCTGCGGAAACTGGGCCATTCGGCCCTGTCACGGGTCGTGCGCCGGAGCGCGTGGTCGCCGGCCCCTGCGCGCGTCGGCGGGCCGGGCGCCCGCCGGTCGGGTGATCACGGTCGGTGGCCGCCCCCCGCCGTGCGGGCGCCCGCCGGTCCGGGGGCACCCGCCGACCGGGTGGGCGACCCAGCGGCCGCGGACCGGGCGCCTGGGCTCCCGCCCGCCGCTCCCGTCGGGCGGGGGTGACCGGGCGGCGGCTCAGCCGGCGTGCAGGACGTGGCCGGTGTCGGTGACCCGCTCCTCCCGGTCGGAGCGGACGGACGGCTCCTCGCGGGTGGTCAGGCCCCGGCGGGCGCGGCCGAGCAGCTCCTCGCGCTCGTCCTCGGTCAGTCCGCCCCACACCCCGTAGGGCTCGCGGACGGTCAGGGCGTGGGCGGCGCACTCGGCGCGGACCGGGCAGCGCATGCACACCTCCTTCGCCGATGCCTCGCGGGCGCTGCGCGCGGCGCCGCGCTCGCCCTCCGGGTGGAAGAAGAGCGAACTGTCCACCCCGCGGCAGGCGGCGAGCAGCTGCCAGTCCCAGAGGTCGGCGTTCGGGCCTGGGAGGCGGGAGAAATCTGCCATGGGGTTCCCCTCGAACGAGATACGTGCGCTCTGCGGTGTCAGGGCGTATCCGGTCAATCACGTGGTCACGTCCACGAACGTGGATGTAAATATGACTACTAACCGAATATAGCTTTATGTACTCGTCATGGACCCAAGAAGCTCTAAACGGGTTAAAACCGCCGTTCCGGCGTGTTGCGTCACTGCCGCCACATCGGTCACCGGGTCGTCACATAGGGTGGTTCCCGGTGGGTGAGGGGTGTCGGTGGGGTTCGGCACCGCTGTGCGGGAACCGGCCGGTCGCGGCCGGAAGAGCGGCGGAAGGGCAGGCGAAGAAGCCGTAACTCTTTCGGGTGACCGTCGTTGAGAAGGCGAGGCGGATGGCGGAGTCCACCACTCGGGCGGGTGTCCGAGTCCCGTCGCCCGCACCGGTGACGACTTAACTCAGCCTGGAGGTACCAGGGATGCGCATCAGCTTCGGAGGCCGCTCATGACGTCCGTCCTCGTCTGCGACGACTCGCCGCTCGCCCGCGAGGCGCTCCGCCGGGCGGTCGCGACCGTCCCCGGCGTCGAGCGGGTGACCACCGCGGCCAACGGTGAGGAGGTGCTGCGCCGCTGGGGGGCGGACCGCTCCGACCTGATCCTGATGGACGTCCGGATGCCCGGCCTCGGCGGTGTCGAGACGGTGCGCCGCCTGCTCTCCGCCGACCCCGGCGCCCGCATCATCATGCTCACCGTCGCGGAGGACCTCGACGGGGTCGCGCTCGCCGTCGCCGCCGGTGCCCGGGGCTACCTCCACAAGGACGCCTCCCGCGCCGAGCTGCGCGCCACGGTCACCCAGGCGCTCGCCGACCCGACCTGGCGTCTCGCGCCGCGCCGGCTGCGCTCCTCGGACATGGGTGCCGCGCCGACGCTCACCGCGCGGGAGATCCAGGTGCTGGAGGGCATGAGTCACGGCCGCTCCAACGCGGAGATCGGCCGCGAGCTGTTCCTCTCCGAGGACACCGTCAAGACCCACGCGCGCCGGCTCTTCAAGAAGCTCGGCGCCTCCGACCGCGCCCACGCGGTGGCGCTCGGCTTCCGCTGGGGGCTGGTCCGCTGACCGCCGGCCGTTGCCGCGCGGCGGGTGAGGTGCGGCCTCGCGGCTGAAAACTCCGCGTCTGACGCATGCTGGAGACATGACGCTCCCAGGGGACGAGACGACGCCGCGGTCCGACCCGGCGCCCGCGGCCACGCCCGCCGCGGTCCGCGAGGTCCGACCGGCCGCGCAGGCCGGGTCTGGTAACGAGTCGGTGCACAACTCCGACCGCGGTGGGGCGTCCGGTGCGGCGGCAGTGCACCATGGAGGGATGCGCGAAAACGAGTCCTCGGCGATCGGCGCCCTGGTGCATCGTGCGGTGGAGGGCGACCCCCGCGCCACCCACGACCTGCTCGCGCACGTCCACCCGTTGGCCCGGCGCTACTGCCGGGCACGGCTCAGCAGGCTCCCGGGCGACGCCCGCCACTTCGTCGACGACCTCGCGCAGGAGGTCTGCCTCGCCGTGCTGTGCGCGCTGCCGCACTACCGCGACACCGGCCGGCCGTTCGACGCCTTCGTCGTGGGCATCGCCCGGCACAAGATCGTCGACCTCCAGCGCGCCGCGATGCGCCACCCGGGCTCCACGGTGGTCTCCGCCGACGAGATGCCCGAGCGCCCCGACGACTCCCTCGGTCCCGAGGAGCGCGCGCTGCTGAGCAGCGACGCCGAGTGGGCGGCGAAGCTGCTGGACAACCTCCCCGACAACCTGCGCCGGCTGGTGCTGCTGCGTGTCGCCGTCGGCCTGACCGCCGAGGAGACCGGGCAGCAGCTCGGCATGTCGCCGGGCGCCGTCCGCGTCGCCCAGCACCGCGCGCTCAACCGGCTGCGCGAGCTCGCCGACCACGGCTGACCGGCGGTCACCCCCGCCGGCGCCCGGCGCGACGCCTCGCGGCCCCCGCTGATCGATGGCC
>NZ_JAAVJD010000359.1 GCF_012033735.1 Streptomyces lonarensis
GCCCGGGGCACCGGGCCGCCGCGCCCCGCGGGCGCCGGGGTCAGGAGGCCGGGATCACCAGGACCTGCCCGACGTAGATCGTGTACGGAGCGGAGAGGTTGTTGGCCGCGGCGATCGACTCCCACGCGACGCCGTAGAGCTGTCCGATGGAGAACAGGGTCTCGCCGGCGCGCACCGTGTGGCTGCGCCGTCCGGGGTTGAGTCGGCCGTTCTGCACCAGGGTGTAGAGGTTGCCGGGGCACTCGGTCGCCCGGTGGTCGCGATGCCCGTTGATCGCCGCCGCGGCGCCGCCGGAGGAGCGCAGCCGCGAGATCGCCAGGTGGAACGCGTCGACCAGGGCGTCGGTGATGGTGTCGTAGCTGGAGGACGAGCCGCCGGTCAACGCGCAGACCGCGTACCAGTTCTGGTTGCCGGCGTCGGTGCCGTTGGCCGCGGTGCGCTGGCCCTCGCCGCGGCCCTGGAAGACGTAGCCGTGGACGCACACCAGGTGGCTGTAGGCGACGTCGCTCCAGCCGTTGGAGTCCATGTGGTAGTTCTGGATGCCGCGGACCTGGGCGGCGCAGTCGCCGTGGGCGGCGCGCGCCACGCGGCTCCCGCCGACGTGATGGATGCTCACGCCCCCTCGGTCGGGCGTGATGTTGGTGTTGGAGGACCGGCGGGCGCGCCCGCCCCACTGTGCGCGGGTCACGAAGGTCGCCATGTCATGCCTCCGCGCGGTGCAGTGCGCAGTCCACGCTGGCGTTCAGCGGTTCCGCGAACGGGTCGGTGTCGGCGTCCGGCCCCCACAGGGCCTCCGGATGGTCGCGCCGGTTGACGACGGGCAGCTCCCCCGGTGCTGCGGCCCGTGCGGGGCCCGCGCAGATCACGGGCAGTGCGGCCGCGCCCCCGGCGGCCGCGGCGACGGCGGTCAGGAAACCGCGGCGCGATGTTCGTCGGGACAAAGCTCCTCCAGGTGCGTTGCGGATCGGGAGGCGAGCGGCGACTCCTTCCGACAGCCCGGAGAAGGCGGTCGAACAGCCCTGTACACAAAACGGAATTGTCCCCTCACCTCGTAATGAATGATGAGAGGACTTCCCGTTCGCCGCCCGCAGCATGCGGCAGTTATGTGAATGTTGCAGGGATCGTCCCGATACGTCGCGGTGCCGCGCCGACGGCCGGGAGCTTTGCGCCCGGAAAACACCGGTGGCCGGTCGCCACCGTGTGACGACCGGCCACCTGGCCGTGGTGCAGCGGGATGTGAGGTCGGGTCAGTCGCCCTCGGGCTCGCAGACCACCTCGTCGCGCGGGGTGTAGCGCGTGGTGAACTCCTCACGCCCGACCTCGTCGCCGCCGTTGCGGAAGACACGCTCCACCACCACGTCGAACCCCTCCAGCGGAGGCTGCGGAACGCAGTCGTCCGCCACCGCCTCGCGCGTCCCGGGCTCCACCACGTTGGTGCGGTCGCCGGTGACCGCCTCCACCTCGTCGTACTTCTTGGTCCCCAGGAAGGAGATCGTCACCGAGGAGGCGTCCGAGGTGGCCGAGATGTAGATCGAGTGGTCCGAGTCGTTCTCGAAGCTGTTGTCGAGGCTGCCCCAGGCGACGGTGGCCTCACGGCCCTCGGGGTACCGCTCGATGTAGAAGGAGTGCGCCCCGTACTCCACGGGCTTCACGCCCGCGAAGAACACCGCGTTGAACATGGTGGTCGCGACCGCCGAGACGCCGCCGCCCTGTGCGGTCTGGTACTGGTCGTCGAGGATGATGATGCCCTCGACGAAGCCGTTCTCCTCGGTCCGCTCGCCGACCGTCTCGTTGAAGCTCCACCGCTCGCCCGGCGCCACCACGGAGCCGTTGATCAGCTCGACGGCGCGTCCGATGTTGGTGGTGCGGTAGGGCGCCGGGTCGAAGGTCACCGTGAAGCTCGACATCTGCTCGACCACGCCCAGCTGGTTCACGTTCTCGCGGGTCAGCTCCGGCTCGGTGGTGGTCACCGTCGCCCGACCGCTGCGGGAGCCCTCGGGGTTGGTCAGCAGCGGCATGATCTGGTCCCCGAGGTCCGCGGTCTCCACCTCGACCCCGTCGCGGGCGTCGGAGGTCACGACGACCCCGCCGTCGCGCACCGCGAGCCGGGCGTTCAGCGCCGGCCGGTCCACCTCGTCCACCGCGGCCAGCACCGCCTCGTCCGCGGCGAGCCCCTCGCCGTCGAGCCGGGGCACCAGCGTGCCCTCGTCGTCGGCCTCCATCGTCAGGTACGGGCTGATCATCGCCGGGGTGATCTCCAGCTCGCGGTCGTCGACGGCCAGCCGCACCGGCCCCGACATCGCGGGCCGGGCGAAGTCGTTCACCGCGCGCTCGACCTCGGCCTCGTCGACCCGGGGCGGCGCCGCGGTGACCGGGAGCGAGACCGGCGCGGACGCCGCGGCGGTGAGGTAGGCCTCCCGCAGCTGCTCCAGGGCGCCGTCCACGTCGAGCGAGGCGCCGCTGCCGGGCTCGGTGACCTCGACCTCGCCGTCGACGAAGGAGATCCCGCCCTCGGTCTGCTCGGTGCCCGTCGCCGCGGCCAGTTCCTCCATCGCGGCCCGGCCGCGCTCCTGGTCCAGGGTGGTCACCGGCTGCACGGCCCCGCCGTCGCCGCCGAAGAGGCGCCCGAAGAGGCCGGGGGCGTCCGCCCGGTCGACCGTGGCGTCCACGTCCACCGACAGCCCCGTCTCGGACGGCACGATCAGGTGGGGGTCGGCGGCGTCCTCGGGGATCTCCCCGACGTGCACCTGGAGCGGGTCGTCGGTCAGCTCCGGCAGCTCCGCCGTCAGCTTCTCGCGCGCCTCCTCGGTGCCGAGGCCGCCGATGTCCACCCCGAGCACCGTGGTGCCCTGGGCGACCGCGGAGTCGACGGCGAGCGAGGCGACCAGCAGGCCGCCGCCGAGCGCCACCGCCACGGCCGCCGCGACCACCGCCGGGCGGGGGAGGGCCTTGAGTCGCTGCGTCACCGAGGGACTGGCCTCCTCCGCCGTGCCGGATATCCGGGGCGGTTCGGCGGGAGGCGGCGGCATGTACGACACGAGACTCCTCGGTGGCTGCAGCGTGGACCGTGACCGGCGTCAGCGAAGACTAACAAAGCGTCGTTCGATAAACGAAAAGGTACAAAAGCATCTTGGATGCCCGGGAATGCCGCTCCCTGAGCGGCTTCGGCCGCCTCGCGCCCCGTGTCCCGCCATGGGGTGACAACGGTCACCCGCTCCGGTGGCCGGCGGTCGGTGGCCGGCGGTCGGCGGGTGACCTCGCCGGGGCGGCGGTCCCCGCGCGGCGTCCTTGAAACGGTTCGCGCCGAATGCCTATATTGCGCAGTCGGGCATCCGCAGAGCACGGCCCCGGGGCCCGGCACACCGACGGCCCGGAGCGGAGTCGCCATGCCACTCGTCGACGCGGCCGGCCTGCTGACCGCCGCCAGGGCGCGGCGCGGAGCGGTCGCCGCCTTCAACGTCATCACCCTCGAACACGTCGAGGCCGTGCTGGAGGGCGCCGAGCACGCCGGCGTCCCCGTGATCCTGCAGATCAGCGAGAACGCGGTCCGCTACCGCCGGGGCGACCCGCTGCCGCTGGCCCGCGCCACGGCCGCGGCCATCGCGCTGCGGCCGCCCGCCAGCCACCGCCGGGGGTCC
>NZ_JAAVJD010000035.1 GCF_012033735.1 Streptomyces lonarensis
CGCCCGGCCGGTCCGGCCGGGCGACGGTCATGCCCGCGCCGTCAGCGGAGGTCGGACATCCGGCCGACCGAGGTGACCCGCAGCACGGCGCGCCCCTCCGTGTCGGAGGCGGTGAGGTCGACCTCGGCCGAGATGCCCCAGTCGTGGTCGCCCGCGGGGTCGTGGAAGGTCTGCCGCACCCGCCACAGCGCGTCCTGCGGCACCTCCTCGATCTGCAGGAGCTTGGGCCCGCGCGCGTCCGGCCCGGTGCCCAGCGCGTCGTACTCGTCCCAGTAGGCGTCGAGCGCCTCGCCCCAGGCGTCCGCGTCCCATCCCGACTCGGCGTCGAGCGAACCGAGTTCGTCGGCGCGGTCCAGAGCCGCCAGCTCCACCCGGCGGAAGAGCGCGTTGCGCACCAGCACGCGGAAGGCGCGGGCATTGGCCGTCACCGGCTTCACCTGGTCGGCCCGCTCGCGGGCCTCCTCCGCGTCCTCCTCCGCCGGGTTGGCGAGCTGCTCCCACTCGTCGAGAAGGCTGGAGTCCACCTGCCGGACCAGCTCGCCCAGCCAGGCGGTGATGTCCTGCAGGTCCTCGGACTTGAGGTCCTCCGGCACCGTGTGCTCCAGCGCCTTGTACGCCCCGGCGAGGTACCGCAGCACGATGCCCTCGGTCCGGGCCAGCTCGTAGTGGGAGACGAACTCGCTGAAGGTCATGGCCCGCTCGTACATGTCGCGGACCACCGACTTCGGAGACAGCGGGTGGTCACCGACCCACGGGTGGCTGTGCCGGTAGACGTGGTAGGCGTGGAAGAGCTGTTCCTCCAGCGGCTTGGGATGGGTGATGTCCATCAGCCGCTCCATGCGCTCCTCGTACTCGATCCCGTCGGCCTTCATCTGGCCGACCGCCTCACCCCGCGCCTTGTTCTGCTGCGCCGCCAGGATCTGCCGCGGGTCGTCGAGAATCGCCTCCACCACCGAGACCATGTCCAGCGCGTAGCTCGCCGACTCCGGCTCCAGCAGCTCGAAGGCCGCCAGCGCGAAGGTGGACAGCGGCTGGTTGAGGGCGAAGTCGGCCTGGAGGTCGACCGTCAGCCGGACGATCCGGCCCTGGGCGTCCGGCTCCGGCAACCGCTCCACGATCCCGCCGTCCAGCAGCGAGCGGTAGATCGCGATCGCGCGCCTGATGTGGCGCAGCTGCTGGCGCCGCGGCTCGTGGTTGTCCTCCAGCAACCGCCGCATCGCGTCGAAAGCGTTGCCGGGACGCGCGATGACGGAAAGGAGCATCGCGTGGCTGACCCGGAAGCGACTGGTGAGCGGCTCGGGGTCGGCCGCGATCAGCTTTTCGAAGGTGTTCTGGCCCCAGTTCACGAACCCCTCGGGGGCCTTCTTGCGCACCACCTTGCGCCGCTTCTTCGGATCGTCGCCGGCCTTGGCGAGCGCCTTCTCGTTCTCCACCACGTGGTCCGGTGCCTGCGCCACCACGAAACCGGAGGTGTCGAAGCCGGCGCGTCCGGCACGCCCGGCGATCTGGTGGAACTCCCGGGCGCGCAGCGTCCGGACCCGGGTCCCGTCGTACTTGGTCAGCGCGGTGAACAGCACCGTGCGGATCGGGACGTTGACGCCCACCCCCAGCGTGTCGGTGCCGCAGATGACCTTCAGCAGGCCGGCCTGGGCGAGCTTCTCCACCAAGCGGCGGTACTTGGGGAGCATCCCCGCGTGGTGGACGCCGATGCCGTGGCGCACGTAGCGGGAGAGGTTGCGACCGAAGCGGGTGGTGAACCGGAAGTTGCCGATCAGCTCCGCGATCTGGTCCTTCTCGGCCCGGGTGCACATGTTGATGCTCATCAGGGCCTGCGCACGCTCCACCGCCTGCGCCTGGGTGAAGTGCACGATGTACACCGGCGACTGGCGGGTCTCCAGCAGCTCGGTCAGCGTCTCCGTCAGGGGGGTGCTGCGGTACTCGTAGCTCAACGGCACGGGCCGTGTCGCCGACCGGACCACCGCGGTCGACCGCCCGGTCCGGCGGGTCAGGTCCTCCTCGAACCGGCTGACGTCCCCCAGCGTCGCCGACATCAGCACGAACTGCGCCTGGGGCAGCTCCAGCAGCGGGATCTGCCACGCCCATCCGCGGTCGGCCTCCGCGTAGAAGTGGAACTCGTCCATCACCACCTGGCCGATGTCGGCGTTGCGGCCGTCGCGGAGCGCGATGGAGGCCAGCACCTCGGCGGTGCAGCAGATCACGGGGGCGTCGGCGTTGACGGAGGCGTCGCCGGTGAGCATGCCGACGTTCTCGGTCCCGAAGATCTTGCAGAGCTCGAAGAACTTCTCCGACACCAGCGCCTTGATCGGCGCGGTGTAGAAGGTGACCTCGTCCCGCGCCAGCGCCGAGAAGTGCGCCCCCGCCGCGACCAGCGACTTCCCCGACCCGGTGGGGGTGGAGAGGATCACGTTGGCGCCGGAGACCACTTCGATCAGTGCTTCCTCCTGGGCGGGGTAGAGGGTGATCCCCCGCTCGGTCGTCCACGACGAGAAGGCGTCGAAGAGAGCGTCGGGATCGGCGTCCGGAGGAATCTGGTCGATGAGGGTCACCCGACCATCTTGCCTGCCCCGGCACCGCGAGGGGGAACCGGCTGATCATCCGAAGATCCACTGGGGCTACGCTGTGGCGCCACGGAGCACCCACCCGCGCGCGCGGCGGGGCCCCTGATCCTTCCCAACCTGCAACACGAGACGGGGCGTTACGTCGATGATGGGACCTGCCCACTCACTGTCCGGAGCGATGGCATGGCTGGGGGTGGGCCTCGCCACCTCCTGGGCGGGCGCACCCATGCCCTGGGCCGTGCTGCTGACCGGCACCCTGATCTGCGCGGGAGCCGCTCTCGCCCCCGACCTGGACCACAAATCGGCCACCATATCGCGGGCCTTCGGGCCCCCGTCCCGCTGGCTCGCCGCCCTCATCGACAAGCTCTCGGCCGCCGTCTACAACGCCACCCGCGGCCGCCGGGACCGCAGGCGCAGCGGCGGGCACCGGACCCTCACCCACACCTGGGTGTGGGCCGTGCTGATCGGCGTCGGCTTCTCCGCCGCGGCGATCTTCTGGGGCCGGTGGGCCGTGCTGATCATCCTCTTCATCCACATGGTCCTCGCCGTCGAAGGCCTGCTGTGGCGCCACGCCCGCCCCTCCAGCGACGTCCTGGTGTGGATGCTCGGCGCCGCCGCCGCCTGGATTCTGGCGAGCATCCTCGACCAGCCGGGCAACGGGTCCGCGTGGCTCTTCCCCGACCACCCCTACCTGTGGATCGGCCTGCCGATCATCCTCGGGTCCATCGTCCACACCATCGGCGACAGCATCACCATCTCGGGGTGCCCGATGTTCTGGCCGCTGTCGATCAAGGGACGCCGCTGGTACCCCGCGGGGACGCCCGCCTTCATGCGCTTCCGCGCCGGATCGCACGTGGAGAACGCCGTCCTGATGCCGACCTTCATGGTCGTCGGCGGCGTGTGCGGGGCCGGCGCCCTGTACCTGGCCTGAGCGGAGTCGCGCCGCCCCGGGACGGCGGGCGGCCTCCGTCCCGCTGCGGCGGGGGAGTGGTCAGCCGTCCGCCGCGTCGGGCGGCGTCCCGTCCGCAGCGTCCCCCGGCTCCTCGTCCGGCAGCCGCGACCAGCCGCTGACCGGGCCGGCGCCGCCCGCGGCGGGGCCCACCCAGTACGCGGTGCGGGAAGCCGGGTCCATCTGGGCGCCGAAGCGGCCGTCACCCGAGGAGCGCCCCGTGAGTCGCCGCCCGATCCAGGGGAAGAGGTGCGCGCGGGCGAAGCGGACGTCCGCCGCGCGGCGGGAGCCCCAGCGGGCCACGCCCGAGGGCGGGAGCGGCGCCTCCCAGTCGGCCTCCTCCGCCAGCCCCAGCCGCTGCCAGACGGCCTCCGCCACCCGCGCGTGCGCCTCGGCGGTGAGGTGCAGCCGGTCGTCGGCCCACATGCGCTGGTCGGCCAGCGACCGTGCCGAGTACAGGTCGACCACCAGCGCGCCGTGGCGCTCCCCGATGGCGTCGATCTCGGAGAACAGCTCCTCCATGCGGGGGCGGTAGCGGTCGAAGACCGGCCCGCGCCGCCCCGGCGTCTTCATCATCACCAGCGTGCCGCAGGACGGCGCCAGGGTCGCGACCGCCTTCTCCAACTGCTCGCACACCCGTGCAAGGTCGTACCCTGGTCGCAGCGCGTCGTTCAGCCCGCCCACCAGGGTTACCAGATCGGCGCCCAGTGCGGTGGCGGCCGGCAACTGCTCCTCGACGATCTGTCCGATCAGCTTCCCCCGCACGGCGAGATTGGCGTAGCGGAAACCGTCGGGGGAGCGAGCGGCGAGGCGTGCGGCCAGCACGTCGGCCCACCCTCGGTAGCTCCCGTCGGGCATCAGGTCGGACATGCCCTCGGTGAACGAATCCCCGACGGCGACGAAACTGCGGATCTGCGGCTGTGTCCCCATGGCGAGCGCCATGCTAACGGTGTCCGGGCGGTGCCGGGCCCTCACCCCGCCCTGCCGGCAGCCCGCGCGGCCCCGGGGCGCGGCCCTCCCCGGTGCCGCAGAGTGCAGGCGATTCCCTAGAATCCGCGGCCCGGCGGCAGTCCGCCGTTCCCTCCCGGCCGGAAGGTGGGGAAGGATCGGCCGTCCTCACCCACCGAACCCTCTCGACTCGCCCCGAGGCGGGGCGACCCAGGCCGGTTGGAGACCAGATACCGATAACCGCGTGCCGTGCGTGCGGCAACCGCACCCTGCTGCCGATCCTGGACCTCGGGGACCAGGCGCTCACCAGCATCTTCCCCAGCACGCGCGACGAGGCCGTCCCCCGGGGGCCGCCGGAGCTGGTGCGGTGCTCGCCCGAGGGCTGCGGCCTGGTGCAGCTGCGGCACACGGCCGACCTCACCGCCATCCACGGCGACCGCTACGAGTGCCGGTCCGGGGTGCGCCCCTACATGGTCGGCCACCTGCGGGACCGCGCCCGGGCGGCCGCCGCCCTCGTCGACCTCGAACCGGGCGACCTCGTCGTGGACATCGGCAGCAACGACGGAACGCTGCTGCGGAACTTCGCCCCCGGCGGGCCGACCCTCGTCGGGGTCGACCCCACCGGCGAGAAGTGGCGCGCGCACTACCCGCCGCACGTCGACCTCATCCCGGACTTCTTCGACCTCGACACCTTCCGGGCCCACTACGGCGACCGCCGGGCCAGGCTCGTGACCTCGATCGCCATGTTCTACAACCTGCCGGACCCGGTCGCCTTCATGCGCGACGTCCACGCGATCCTCGCCGACGACGGCGTGTGGATGATCGAGGTCAGCAACCTGACCTCCATGCTCGACTCGACCGCGTACGACGTGATGTGCCACGAGCACCTCGGGCTGTACTCGCTGCGGGTCATCGAGTGGATGGCCGAGCAGGCCGGCCTCACCGTCATCAGCGCCGAGATCACCGAGGTCTACAACGGCAGCCTCTGCGTCGTCCTCGCGCGGACGCCCACGCGCCACCGGGTCGACGAGGCCGGCATCGCCCGCATCCGGGAGGAGGAGTCCCGCCGGGGCCTGCACGTGATGGAACCCTTCGAGCAGTTCGCCGCCCGCTCGCTGCAGCGCCGGGCCGAACTGCGGGAGTTCCTCGCCGACTCCCGCGACCGCGGGCTGCTGACCCTCGGCTACGGCGCCTCCATCAAGGGCAACGTGATCCTGCAGTTCTGCGGCATCACGGAGGACGACCTGCCGTGCTTCGGCGACGTCAGCCCGGAGAAGGCAGGCGGCTTCTCGCCCGGCACCGGTATCCCCGTCGTCTCCGGGGCGGAGGCGAAAGCCATGCACCCGGACCAGTTGCTGGTGCTGCCCTGGATCTACCGCGCCGGGTTCGAGGAGCGCGAGACGCCCTTCCGGGAGGGCGGCGGAAAGATGATCTTCCCGCTCCCGACCCTCGACATCATCCGAGCCCGACACGGACCCGGCGCGCCCCCGGCGTTCCGCCCACCGCTCCGCCCCGTTCCGCAGGGCCGCACGGCCCGCCACGCCGCGAGGAGAAGAGCACGTGACGACACGCGTAGGGGACTCCCTCCCCGAGTACGAACGCGAGCGCGACGACATCCTCGACGCCGTGCGGACGGTCTTCGACTCCGGACAGCTCGTCCTTGGGAGAGCGTCCGCGGGTTCGAGGCCGAGTTCGCCGCCCACCACGGCCTGCCGCACTGCACCTCCGTCGACAACGGCACCAACGCCCTCAAGCTGGCGCTGGAGGCGTTGGGCGTGGGGCCCGGTGCTGTTCCTGGGCGCCTGCTCCCAGGTGGGGCCCGACGCGCCCGTACCGATCGACGGCAGCGAGCCCGACCGTCCCAAGGGCGAGTACGACCGCCAGAAGCTGCGCGCGGAACGCGCCCTGCTCGCCGCGGACGCCGCGGGCACCCTGCGCGGCGCGGCGCTCCGGCTCCCGACGGTCGTCGGCCCCGCGCACCACCCGGGCAGCCGCGACAAGGGGGTCGCGTTGGCGATGATCGACCGCGCTCTCGCCGGTGAGCCCGTCACGATGTGGCACGACGGTACCGTGCGGCGCGACCTGCTGCCCGTGGGGGAGGTCGCGCGGGCGGTGGTCGCCGCGGTCGACCACCTGGACGCGCTGGCCGGGCGCCACTGGACGCTCGGCAGCGGGGCGGGGTCGCCGCTGGGCGAGGTCTTCACGACCGTCGCCGCACTGGCAGCGCGCCGCACCGGGGGTGAGGCGGTGCCGGTCGTCTCCGTGGAGCCCCCCGCCTACGCGGAGAGCTCCGACTTCCGCGACGTCGTCGTGGACGCCTCGGCCTTCCGGTCCGTCACCGGTTGGCGCCCGGCGTCCGCGCTGGCCTACGCCCTCGCCGAGACCGTCGACCACCGCCACGCACGGCGCGCCATCGCTCCCGGCTGACGGCACCGACCGGAACGGGAACGGGCCCCGGGTGCCTCCCCCTCCGAGGGGGGGCACCCGGGGCCCGTCCGCAGCGGTGCCGTCAGATGCGTTGCCATCGCGCCATCGCGAGGGCGAATGCGCCGTAGCAGGCCAACCCCGCCGCGGTCGCGGTCAGCACCCAGGGCCCGGCGGGAGCCGCCGCCAGCGACCGGAGCGCGTTGTCCAACCCCACCGCCTCGTCGGGGTCGAAGACCACCGCGGCCCGGCAGACGAAGAATCCCGCCGTGGCGAAGACCACGCCACGGGCCAACTCGCCCCCCGTGCCCAGCACGTCCAGCAGCCGCCTGCCCCAGCGCGGCACGCCGGGACGCAACTCCTCCCGCCACTTGCGGCGGAGGGCGCGTATCCCCATCCACACGCCGACGCCGACGACCGCCAGCCCGGCCAGCCCCACCAGCCACCGGCCGGCCGGCCATTCCATCGCGCGGGCCGTCATGTCACGGGACTGCTCGTCGCTGGACCCGCTGTCCTGCTGCCCGGCGGCGAATCCCAGCACCGAGAAGGAGGTCACCGCGCACAGCAGCGCGGCCCCGGCCATCGGCACGCGGCTCTTGGCCTTGTGCCCGTCCGGGCCGGCCGTCCCCACCAGGGCCTCCGCCAGCCGCCACAGCGCCAGCGCTCCGATGCCGCAGCCCACGGCCCACACCAGCGCGGCGCCGAACGGCTGCTGCGCCAACTCCTCCAGGGCCCCGCCCTGGTCCGCCTGCTGCCGGTCGCCGTCGAAGGCGACGCGCAGCGCGACCACCCCCACGAGCAGATAGATGACCGCCTGCGACACCAACCCCGCCCTGGCCAGGACCCGGAAAGCCGGGCTTCGTTTCGCCTCGCGCGCTCCGCCCTGGGCCTTCTTCGCGGTACGCCGGCTCTCGTCGGCGATCGTTCCTGTCATCGTGCCTCCCGGCGGCCGGTCCACTGACGGCCGACTGCCCCCCTGCCACCGGGGGAAACGCCGGAGCGCCGGTCGGCGGGGGCACCCGCAGCAGGGCGGATGTGCCCGGACCGCCCCTCGCTCCGCCGCGCCCGCCCGCTGTGCACCGCGCCCCGGGGTGCCCGTGACGCGGTGTCGGATGAGTACGACAGCGGATACCGCCATCGCCGCCGAACCGGTTGGCTACCGCCATGCCGAACGATCTCGCGCACTCCGACGGGACGGGCGAGCAGGAGGACACCGCGGGCACCACGGCGCGGTGCGCCCGGCTCGCCGCTGCCCTCGGGCTCCTCGTGCTCCCGTTCCTGCTCCCTGCCGCGCTCCGGCCCGGGGCCGCCGCCCCGCACGGCCCGCCGTTCTGCGCCGTGCCGTCGTGCGCCACGGGAGGAGAGGTGTACGCGGCGCTCGCACTGTCGGTGGCGCTCGGGATCTGGACGCTCTGCGCACCGGCGGGCCGCGCCGCCCCGGTCGCCCGCGCGCTCTGTGTCTGCGGCCAGGCGTGGGCGCTGCTCTTCGTCCTCAGCGTCGCCGGCTGAGCGCGGCGCCGCGGGGCGTCCGGCTCCCGGCCCCGCAGCGTCGGGTCACGTCGACCCGCCGAGGTGGGCCTCCAACCCGAGCTCCCCGGGAGCGATGTCGTGCCGCAGCCGGAGCCGCTCGTCGTAGTCGCCACTCGCCTCCGCCCGGAAGGCGAGCGGCCGTTCGGTGCCCAGCCCCCGCAACCGGTCCGCGAGCGCGTCGGCGGCCGCTTCGGCTTCGGCCTCGGTGAGACGGTCGGCGGAGCCGACCAGCAGGGGGCGCAGCGGGGCCATGCCCGTGTAGAAGTACGTGCCGTGCAGCAGCGGCCACAGGATCTGGTCGAGGGAGCCGTGGATGCCGCGGGGGGCCAGGGAACTCTCCCGGGCACCTGCCGTCACCACCGTCAGCGCACGTTTGCCCGCCAGCGCCCCCGCGCCGTACCTGCTGCCCGTCCCGTACCCGAGCCCCTTGACCAGCACCCGGTCGAACCAGCCCTTGAGGATGGCAGGCGGGCCGTACCACCACAGCGGGAACTGGACGACGACCGCGTCGGCGCCGAGCAGCTTCTCCTGCTCCGCCGCGACGTCGACGGGCAGACGGCCGGCACGGAACGCCGCGTGGGAGGCGTCGGCCGCCCGGAACCGCCCGTCGCCGTCGGGATGGTCCGCCCGGGAGACGACCGGGTTCCACCCCATCGCGTACAGGTCGGACTGGACCACGGCGTGCCCGAGCGCGGTCGCCGCCGCGATGCCGCGGGTGCGGAGGTGGCCGTTGAGCGAGCGGGGCTCGGGGTGCGCGTACAACCAGAGGAGCTTCATACCGTGAGCCTGTCGCCGCGTCGCGGCGCGGACCACGGGGTGCCCGGCCGCCCTGCGAAAGAAAACGGCCCCGCTCACCCCGGCCCCCGCTCACCCCGGCCCCCGCTCACCCCGGCCCGCCCCGTCGGCGGGCCGGGGCCGGGGCGGCGGTTCACCCCGGCCCGGCCCCCGGCCGGTGGGACGGGCGGTTCCAGCGCAGCCGGTCCTCGAAGCCCTCCGCGGTGGTGGAGCCGTCGATCACCAGCAGTTCGGTGTCGGTGATCCGCGCCAGGTCGCGGAGGGCGGCGGTGCCCGCCGTCGTCAGGACGGTGTGGTGCGGCCCGCCCGCCATCAGCCAGCACTCGGCCGAGACCGGCAGCGACGGCTGCGGCCGCCACACCGCACGGGCCACCGGCAGCCGGGGGAGCGGCTCGTCCGGCGGGACCACCTCGATCTCGTTCGCCACGAAGCGGAACCGGTCGCCGAGGTCGACCAGCCCCACGACCGCCGCCGGGCCGGGCGCCGAGTCGAAGACGAGGCGCACGGGGTCCTCACGACCGCCGATCGAGAGCGGATGGATCTCGCAGGACGGCCGTTCCACCGCGAGGGACGGGCACACCTCCAGCATGTGCGCGCCGAGCACCTTCGGCTCGCCCGGCCCGAAGTGGTAGGTGTAGTCCTCCATGAAGGAGGCCCGGCCCATCGCCTTGGCGGTCGCCAGCAGCGCCGCGGTCTTCCAGTCGCCCTCGCCGCCGAAGCCGTAACCCTCCGCCATCAGCCGCTGCACGGCGAGCCCCGGCAGCTGGCGCAGCCCGCCGAGGTCCTCGAAGTTGGTGGTGAAGGCCCCGAACCCGCCCGCCACCAGGAACTCCCGCAGCGCGGCCTCGATCCGCGCGGCGTACCGCAGCGAGCCGTGGCGCTCCCCGCCCGGCGCGAGCTCCGGGGCGACCCGGTAGCGGTCCAGGTACTCCGCGACCAGGTCGTCCAGCACCCGCTCGCCGACCGCGTCCACCCGCTCGGCGAGGTCGGTGACGGCGTAGCCGTTGACGCTGACGCCGAAGCGCAGCTCCGCCTCGATCTTGTCGCCCTCTGTCACGGCGACGTTCCGCATGTTGTCGCCGAACCGCGCCACCCGCAGCGAGGCCAGTCGGCGGTGGCCGAGTGCCGCGCGGACCCAGCCGCCGATCCGGGCGGCCACCTCGGGATCGGCGGCGTGGCCCACGACCGTCTTGCGGCGCTTGCCGATTCTCGTCTGGATGTACCCGAACTCCCGGTCGCCGTGGGCGGCCTGGTTGAGGTTCATGAAGTCCATGTCGATGGTGGACCAGGGCAGCTCGCGGTTGAGCTGGGTGTGCAGGTGGAGCAGCGGCTTGCGGAGCCGGTCGAGGCCGGTGATCCACATCTTCGCGGGGGAGAAGGTGTGCATCCAGGCGATGACGCCGACGCAGTCGGGGTCGGCGTCCGCGGCCGCCAGCTCGGCGCGGATCGCCGTGGCGTCGGTCAGCACGGGTCGGACCACCACCCGGGCCCCCAGCTCCGCCGCGCCGGGGAGCAGGGCGGCGACCGCTCGCGACTGCTCCGCCACCTGGTCCAGCACCTCCCGGCCGTAGAGGTGCTGGCTGCCGGTCAGGAACCAGACCGCCGGGGTCGCGCTGTCGCTGCTCACTGTGCCTCCTCGGTGGCGCCGGTCTGCCCGTAGACGTTCTGGTAGCGCTCGTACAGCCGCGTCACCGCGGCCGGGTCCAGCTCGCGGGGGCTGCCCACCTGCCGCGCGAGGTGGACGGTGCGGGCGACGTCCTCCAACATCACCGCCGACTTCACCGCGGCACGGGCGTCGCGGCCCACGGTGAACGGACCGTGACCGCTCATCAGGACGGCGGTGGAGCGGCTCCCGCGCAGTGTCTCGACGATGCCCCGCCCGATGGAGTCGTCACCGATCATGGCGAACGGCCCCACCGGCACGGCGCCGCCGAACTCGTCGGCCATCATGGTGAGCACGCAGGGGATGGGTTCGCCCAGCGCCGACCAGGCGGTCGCGTAGGGGGAGTGGGTGTGCACGACCCCGCCGACCTCCGGCATGTGGCGGTAGACGTACGCGTGGGCCGCCGTGTCGGACGAGGGGGCGAACTCGCCCTCCACCAGCCGGCCGTGCAGGTCGGTCACGACCATCGCCTCGGGGCCGAGCTCCTCGTAGGAGACCCCGGAGGGCTTGATGACCATCAGGTCGGCGTCCGGCACCCTGGCCGAGATGTTGCCGGCCGTCCAGATGACCAGGTCGTAGCGCGTCAACTCGCGGTGCAGTCCCGCCACGGTCTCCCGCAGCGACGCCACCGCCCGTGCCCCTGTCATGACGACTCCCTCGCCTCGACGGCGGAACGGCGCAGCGCCCGCAGTGTGTGCATCACGTCGTTGCCGCCGCGGCCGAAGGTGTCGTGCAGCGCCCGGTACTCCGCGAAGATCCGGTCGTAGACCCGGGTGGCGGCAGGGTCGGGGCGGTGGACGGCCCGGTCGACCGCGCCCATCGCATCGGCCGCGGCCCGGATGTCCGGGTGCGCGCCGGCCGCGACGGCTGCGTGGAGCGCCGCACCCAGCGCGGGGCCCTGCGCGGAGCGGATCACCGACAGCGGCATCCCCAGCACGTCGGCGTAGATCCGCATCAGCAGCGGGTTGCGGGTCAGTCCGCCGGCGACGACGAGCTCGGTCACCGGCACGCCGGCCGTGGCGAACGCCTCGACGATGACGCGCGTCCCGAACGCCGTCGCCTCCAGCAGCGCGCGGTAGACGTCCTCGGCCCGGGTGGCCAGGGTCTGGCCCACCACCAGCCCGGAGAGTTCGTGGTCGACCAGCACCGACCGGTTCCCGCTGTGCCAGTCCAGCGCCAGCAGACCGTGCTCGCCCACCCGCTGCTCCGCGGCCAGCTCGGAGAGGAGTTCGTGGACGGAGACCCCGGCCGTGCGGGCGCGCTCGTGGTACGCGGGCGGCACCTGGTTCTCCACGTACCAGGCGAAGATGTCGCCGACCCCGCTCTGCCCGGCCTCGTATCCCCAGAGCCCCGGCACGATCCCTCCCTCCACCACGCCGCACATGCCCGGTACCTCGGCGAGGTGCCCGGCGCTCATCACATGGCAGGTGGAGGTGCCCATGATCGCCACCATCTGGCCCGGCTCCACCGCTCCCGCCGCCGGCGCCGTCACATGGGCGTCGACGTTGCCGACGCAGACCGCGATCCCCTCGGGGAGGCCGGTCCAGCCCGCCGCGCGGGCGCCGAGACCGCCCGCGCGGTCGCCCAGGCGGCCGACGGTCCGCTCCAGTTTGTCGGGGACGAAGGAGGCGAAGTCCGGATGGAGCGCCGCGAGGAACCCGGCGTCGGGGTACGAGCCGTCCTGCAGGATGCCCTTGTAGCCGGCGCTGCAGGCGTTGCGGACGTGGACGTCGGTCAGTTCCCACACGATCCAGTCCGCCGCCTCCACCCAGCACTCGGTGGCGGCGTAGACCTCGGGGTCCTCCTCCAGGATCTGCAGCGCCTTGGCGAACTCCCACTCGGAGGAGATGAGTCCGCCGTAGCGAGACAGCCACGGCTCGCTCCGGTCCCGCGCCAGGGCGTTGATGCGGTCGGCCTGGCCCTGGGCGGCGTGGTGCTTCCACAACTTGGCGTAGGCGTGGGGCCGTTCCGCCATGCCGGGCAGCTCGCAGAGCGGGGTGCCCGCGGCGGTGGTGGGCACCATGGTGCAGGCGGTGAACGCCGTGCCCAGTCCCACCACGTCCGCGGCGTCGGCGCCGGCGTCGGCCAGCGCCGCGGGGACGGCGTGCCGCAGCACCTCCCGGTAGTCGTCGGGCACCTGCAGCGCCCAGTCGGGCGGCAACCGTCCGCCCCCGGCCCCGGCGGGGAGCGCCTCGTCGAGGACGCCGTGGCGGTACGGGTGGACGGCCGTCCCGAGCTCCGCGCCGTCACGGACCCGCACCACCACCGCCCGTCCCGACAGCGTGCCGAAGTCGACACCGACGACCAGCGCTTCGGACGTTCGCGTCATGGCCCCACCTCCGTGAGTCGAGCTGGATCGAGCGTTCGAGCAGGGATTGTTATCGCTAACATCACGGACGTCAAGAGATGGCACACGCACAGTGAGCGGGAGCGGGGCGGCGAGCGGTGGCCGCGCCGTCAGGCGGGTGGGGGGAGGGGCCGGAGCGGTCAGCCCGGTGGCGGCGCCACGCTCGCGCGCTCGACCAGCGCCGGCGTGATGGTCCGGGGCGGCGCTTCGTCGCCGCCGGCCATCCGGTCCAGCAGCAGGGCGAGCGTCTGCTCCGCCACGGCGTCGAAGTCGGGGCGCACCGTCGTCAGCGGCGGAATGAAGTACGGCGCCTCCGGGACGTCGTCGAACCCGACCACGCTGACCTCCTCGGGCACCCGGCGGCCGCGTTCCGCGAGTGCCCGCAGTACGCCGAGCGCCTGGTGGTCGTTGGCCGCGAACACCGCCGTCACCTCCGGCATGCGTGCCAGCAACTGCCCGGCCCGGTACCCCGAGGCGGCGCTCCAGTCGCCGGTGCTCACCGGCGGCACCTCCGCCCCGGCCTCGCGCAGGGCGTGCTGCCAGCCGCGCACCCGCCCGGCGGCGTCGAACCAGTCCTCGGGGCCCGAGACGTGCCACACCGTCCGGTGGCCCGCGGCCAGCAGATGCGAGGTCGCGGCCCGGGCGCCGGCCTCCTGGTCGACCGTCACCAGCGCCGCCCCGCGTCGGCCCGGGTCACCGTCCACCGCCACCAGCGGGACGTCCCCCGGGACCTCGGACAGCGCCGCGTCGGCCGGGCCGGTGGGCGCTATCACCACGATGCCCGCGACCCGCTGGTCGCGGTGGTGCTCCACCGCCGCGGTGATCGAGGCGCGGTCCAGCTCCCGCACCCGCCGGACGCTCACCACGAAGCCGCGCGCCGCAGCGGCCAGCTCGAAGGAGGCCAGCAGGGAGGACGGGCCGTAGAGCGTGGAGTTCTGGGTGACCACGCCGATCAGGTGCGACCTGCCGGTCACCAGGGTCCGCGCGGCCCGGTTGGGGCGGTACCCCAGTTCCTCGATGGCCGCGCGCACCCGCAGCTGCGTCTGCCGCCGCACGTTGGGGTGGCCGTTCAGCACCCGTGAGACCGTCTGGTGCGAGACCCCCGCGAGTTTGGCGACATCGCTCATCGCCGGTTCCCTGGGCGCCCGCACCGGCGCCGCGGTCTCCTCCACCGGATCTCCCCCTCGCCGTCGGCCGTCACCCGGCCCGCTCCGGCGCGTCGCAGGTCACGTCGGGCGCCGGGCCCGCACCAGGCTACTCGGTCCACGCCGTCACGAACCGGCGCCCGCCGCGCGGCCCCGGGGCGTGCCGGGGCCGCGCGGCCGGTTCAGGAGCCGGCGCGTCGTTTGTTCCAGACGTCGAAGCCCACGGCCGCGAGCAGCACCAGGCCCTTGATCACCTGCTGCACGTCCGTGCCGATACCGACCAGGGACATGCCGTTGTTGAGCACGCCCAGCACCAGGCCGCCGATGACGGCTCCGAGTACCTTCCCGACCCCGCCGCTCATCGAGGCGCCGCCGATGAAGGCCGCCGCGATGGCCTCCAGCTCGAACATCAGCCCCGCCTGCGGGGTGGCCGCGTTCAGCCGCGCCGCGTAGAGGCAGCCGGCCAGCGCGGCCAGCATGCCCATGATCACGAACACCGTGAAGGTGACCCGCTTGTCCTTGACGCCCGAGAGCTTCGCCGCGGCCTTGTTGCCGCCGAGCGCGTAGACGTGCCGGCCGAAGACCGAGTTGCGCATGATGTAGCCCAGCGCGATGAGCAGCGCGCAGAGGATCAGCAGTACCAGCGGCACGCCGTGGTAGCTGGCCAGGGTCAGCGTCACCGCCACCACCGCCAGCACGATCGCCGAGCACTTCAGCACCCACAGGTTGAACGGCAGCGGGTCCAGGTCGAACGACTGCTGCCGCCGGCGGTCGCGCCACTGCTGCAGCACCAGGACCACCGCGACGACCAGTCCGATCACCAGCGTCGGGTTGTGGTACTGCGTGTACGGGCCCGCCTCGGGGATGAACCCCTGCGCCATTTGCTGGAACCCCGACGGGAAGGGGCTGACGGACTGGCCCTCCAGCACGATCTGGGTGGCGCCCCGGAACAGCAGCATCCCGGCGAGGGTCACGATGAACGACGGGATGCCGACGTAGGCGATCCAGAACCCCTGCCAGGCACCGGCCAGGGCCCCGATCAGCAGCGCCAGGACCAGCGCCAGCACCCACGGCACGTCGTGCCGCACCATCATCACCGCGGCGATCGCGCCGACGAACGCGGCCAGCGACCCCACGGACAGGTCGATGTGACCGCAGATGATCACCATCATCATCCCCATCGCCAGGATGAGGATGTAGCTGTTCTGCTGGATCAGGTTGGAGACGTTGTTGGGGAGCAGCAGCGTCCCGCCGGTCCAGATCTGGAACAGCAGCACGATCGCGGCCAGCGCGATCAGCATGCCGTACTGCCGCATGTTGTTGCGCGCCGCGTCACGCAGCACGTCGAGCGAGGAGCGCCGGGGACCCGGCTTCTCACCGCTCCGCGTCGTGGTCGGGGTCGTCATGTGGGGTGCCTCAGTTCCTGTCCTGGGTCATGTGGCGCATCAGCACTTCCTGGGTGGCGTCCTCGCGGGCGACCTCACCGGTGAGCCGGCCGGCGGCCATGGTGTAGATGCGGTCGCACATCCCGAGGAGCTCCGGCAGTTCCGAGGAGATGAACAGCACGGCCTTGCCCTGTGCGGCCAGGTCGCGGACGACGGCGTAGATCTCCGCCTTGGCGCCGATGTCGATGCCCCGGGTGGGCTCGTCGAGGATCAGCACCTCGGGGCCGGTGTTGATCCACTTGCTGAGGACGACCTTCTGCTGGTTGCCGCCGCTCAGCCGCTCCACCGGCTCCAGCACGGAGGACGTCTTGATCCGCATCGAGCGCCGGTACCGCTCGGCCAGCCCGCGTTCCTCGTGCTCGTCCACGACGCCGTGGCGGGCCATGGCCGGCAGCGAGGTCAGCGAGATGTTGCGGTGGACGGTGTCGATCAGGTTCAGTCCGTAGGTCTTGCGGTCCTCGGTGACATAGGCGATCCCGTGGGCCACCGCCTCCGGGACGGTGCGGGTGCTCACCACGCGCCCGTCCACCGCGACCGTCCCGCCGTCGTGGATGCCGTAGCTGCGACCGAACACGCTCATCGCCAGCTCGGTGCGACCGGCGCCCATCAGCCCGGCCACACCGACGATCTCGCCGTGCCGGACCGTCAGCGAGACGTCGTCCACCACCGTGCGCTGGTGGTCGATCGGGTGCCGCACCGTCCAGCCGGAGATCTCCAGCGCCGTGCGCCCCGCGTCCTCGCCCTCGTAGGCGACGTGCTCGGGGAACCGGTGGTCGAGGTCGCGCCCGACCATGCCGCGGATGATCCGGTCCTCCTCGATCCGCGCCGGCGCGTCCGGAGCGGTGCGGACCGTCAGCGTCTCCACGCTGCGGCCGTCCCGCAGGATGGTCACGGTGTCGGCGATCCGGCGGATCTCCTGGAGCTTGTGGGAGATCACGATGCAGGCGATGCCCTGGTCGCGCAGACCGCTGATCAGCCCCAGCAGGTGCGCGCTGTCCTCGTCGTTGAGGGCGGCGGTCGGCTCGTCGAGGATCAGCAGCCGGACCTCCTTGGAAAGCGCCTTGGCGATCTCCACCAGCTGCTGCTTGCCGACCCCGATGTCGGCGACCCGCGTCTGCGGCTGCTCCGGCAGCCCCACCCGGCGCAGCAGCTCGGCGGCGTGGCGCATGGTGCGGCCCCAGTCGACGATGCCCCGCCGGGCGTGCTCGTTCCCCAGGAAGATGTTCTCCGCCAGCGACAGGTGGGGCACCAGCGCCAGTTCCTGATGGATGATCACCACACCGCGCCGCTCGCTGGCCCGCACGTTGCGGAAGGCCACCTCCTCGCCGTCCAGCTCGATCCGCCCCTCCCAGCTGCCCGGGGGGTGCACGCCGCTGACGACCTTCATCAGCGTCGACTTGCCGGCGCCGTTCTCCCCGCAGATCGCGTGCACCTCGCCGGGCGCCACCGTGAGGTCCACGCCGTCCAGGGCGCGCACGCCGGCGAAGTCCTTGACGATGCCCCGCACCGCCAGCACCGGGGCGGTCACGACAGCTGCTCCGCGGTGTAGTACCCCTCGTCCACCAGCAGGTCGGTGTTGTCGGCGTCGACGCTCACTGGGTCCAGCAGGAATGCGGGGACCACCTTGACGCCGTTGTCGTAGTCGGTGGTGTTGTTGTACTCGGGCTCCTCGTCGTTGAGCAGCGCGTCACCCATCAGCACCGCCTGTTCGGCGAGTTTGCGGGTGTCCTTGAAGACGGTCTGCTGCTGGGCGCCGGCCAGGATCGACTTGACGGAGGCCAGCTCGGCGTCCTGGCCGGTCACCACCGGGTACGGGCGGGACTCGGTGCCGTAACCCGCGCTGCGCAGCGCGGAGATGATGCCGATCGACATGCCGTCGTAGGGCGAGAGCACCGCGTCGATCGCGGTGGAGCCGTAGTGGCGGCTGATCAGGTCGTCCATCCGCTTCTGGGCGGTGCCGCCGTCCCACTGCTGGGTGGTGGCCTGGTTCATGCGGGTCTGGCCGCTGAGCACCTCCAGCCGGCCGTCCTCGAAGTAGGGCTCCAGTACGGCCATCGCGCCGTCCCAGAAGTACTTGGTGTTGTTGTCGTCGCTGGAGCCGGCGAACAGCTCGATCGTCCGCCGCGTGTCGTCGTCCTCGTCGTCGAGTCCCAGCGCCTCGACCAGGTAGGTGGCCTGCAGCCGTCCGACGCGCTCGTTGTCGAAGGAGGCGTAGGAGTCGACGTTGTCGGTCCCCAGGATCAGCCGGTCGTAGGAGATGACGCGGGTGCCCGCATCGCTCGCCCGCTGCAGCACGTCCGTCAGGGCGGAGCCGTCGATGGCGGCCACCACGAGCAGTTGGTGGCCCTTGGTGATCATGTTCTCGATCTGGGCGACCTGGTTCTCCACCTTGTTGTCGCCGTACTGCAGGTCGGTCTCGTAACCGGCGGCCTCGAACTGCTCCGCCATGTTGGAGCCGTCCATGATCCAGCGTTCCGAGGCCTTGGTGGGCATCGCGAGCCCCACGGTGGAGCCCTGGCCCGCGTCGGGCACGTAGCGGCTGCCGCCGCGTGCCTCCTGGCCGCAGGCGGTGAGGAGGCCGAGAAGCGCGGCCGCGGTGACCGCTGCGAGTGTCGGAGTGAGAGGGGTGCGCGTGCGCATGACGTCCGTTCCTTTCCGGCGGCCGGGACGCGCCGCGGGCCGTCAGCGCCGCACCCGGGGCCGGAGCGGCCCGGCGCGCGCGGTGGGCGCGGGGTCGCTCCGGCCCGGGCGCGAGGCGCCGGGCGGTCGTGCGCGGCCTCGTCCGGGGCCGGCTGTCCGATCGGGGGAGGGGCCGGGTGGAGCTGTCTGACGCGTGGAGCGGTGGCGTGCGGCGGTGGTCCGCGGCGGCCCCGCGGGGGCAGCGCCGCGCCCCGGGCCCACCCATGGCCCGATGGCATCGGCCACCCACCCCCGACGGGACAGCCGCGAGGACACCGAGCCGTCGGCGGCTCGGCGCGGCGGCTCACGGCAGAGTGACCTCGGTCACTCACTCTGTCGCATGTGAACGCTAACAGCATCACTTTGGGTGCTCAATGGATCAGACGAGCCGGATCTGGGGTGCTCCGCAACGCCGCTGGTCGCGGGCGGTCGTGGTCCGGACCACGGGCCCGGTGCAGCGCGAAAGGGCCCGTGCGCCGTGGGAGTACCACGGTGCACGGGCCCTCGGTCGGGCGTCGGTCGGTCAGCGGCGGCTGCCGTCGAGCGCGCCCACGTGGGAGCGCCTGGTGCCGCCCTTGTTCAGGTCGCTGCCGCGCACCGGGCGCAGGAAGTCACCGTGCACCGGTGTCCCGTTCGCGGCGCGCTGGTAGCTCTCGGGCAGTGTCAGCGAACGGAAGTCCGTCGCGCGGGGAGCGAGCGAGCCGTCCTCGTTGGCGGCGCGCACGCCGTCGAACAGGACGTTGCTGCGGTCCACGTCCCCGGAGACGAAGTCTGCCGCCGGCTGCTCGCCGCCGCGCCCGCCCGGGGTGCGGAAGGAGAGGTTGTTGCGGAAGACCCCCTGCTCGGACTCGTCGAAGTAGGGGTTGAAGCGGAAGATGAAGTTGAAGCGCCCGTTGTCGAAGCTGGTGTTGTTGTCGAGCTGGAGGCGGCCGGGGTTGAAGTTGTCGGTGAAGCCGTCCATGCCGTTGTCGTAAGCGATGTTCCCGCGCACGACGTGCGCCACGGGCAGCCCCTCGCCGCCGAGCTTGAAGCCGTTGCCGATGCTGCCGCCAGGGCCGTAGCCGTTGCTGAGGCGGCCGTTGGAGTGGGCGACGTTGTTCTCCAGCGTGATCGGCAGGTTCGGACCCTCGTTGGTCCGGTTGTACAGGTCCCAGCCGTCGTCGATGTTGTGGTGCGAGATGTTGCCGCGGAAGACGTTGCCCGCGCCGACGCCGAGCTTGGCGGCGAAGCCGTCCGCGTCGATGTCGCTCGGATCGCGGTTGTCGTGGGACTCGCTGCCGACGATCAGGTTGTGGGAGGGCCACAGGTCCGGGTTGTCGCCGCCGCCGCTGAGCTGGAATCCGGTGTTGCCGTTGAAGTTGAACGTCATGCCGCTGATGGTGTTGTGACTGCCGCTCACCCGCATCGCGTTGTTGACCGCGCGGGTGACCTGGACGTCCTCGAACCGCCAGTGGTGTGCGTCGAGCCGGACCACGACGGGGAGCGCGTCGCGGCCGTCGATGACGACCTCCTGTCCGCGGTAGGGACGCACCGTCTTGGCCTTGTTGCGCAGCCCGCTGTAGGAGGCGTCCAGCGCCAGCGTCCCGGTCGGCTCGTAGATGCCGCCGTGCAGCAGGACCGTACCGCCCGGGGCGACGTACCGCAGGGCGGTGCCGATGTCGACGGGGCGGGCGGCGGTGCCCGCAGCCTGCGCGGTGCCCGCGGGGGAGGCGTGCACCGTCCGGCCGTCGCCGCGCTCACCGTACTCGCGCCGGGTGACGTTCAGTTCGCGGACCACCGGGGTGGAGGGCGTGGCCGTGGGGGTGAAGGTCAGCGTCAGTTCGGCGCCGCCGCCGCGCAGCGGCACGTTCTTGCTGTAGACCTCGTGCGCCTTCAGCCGCTTCTTGGCCACCCGCTTGCCGCGCTCGTCGGTGACCACCAGCTCGCCCGCCTGGTTGGGACGCGTCTGGAGGGTGTAGACCCGCGCGCTGGTCTCGGTCGGGGAGAGCATGGTGAGGGAGGGCTGTTCCGGCTGCGGCTCCACCGGGGTGCGCGGCGCGGTGTCGGCGGCGCTCACCTCCAGCTGGGCGTTCTCGACCGTGATCTTGGCGTTGCGGGCGGCGTAGAAGCCGACGAACATCCGGTCGGGGTCGATGTCCTGGACCCAGTCCGCCCCGTCCACCCGCTGTTCGAAGGTGGCGGGCTCACCGGCGTGGGTGAACGTCGCCGCCATGACGAACTCGGTGTCCGTGCGCTCCAGGCGGAGCGAGACGGGGGTGCCGACGGGCAGCGCGTAGCGCGAGTCGGTGGTGAAGGTCCGGGCCGACAGCGAGCTGCCCGGGTTCCCCCACGGCTCGACGACCCCGGTGCGGTGGATGGCGCTGGTCCCCGCGCGCATCATGCCGGTGGCGAAGATGTTGGAGGCCGCGGGTACCTCCTCGAACCCGTCGACCATCGGGTCCTGCCGGGGGGCGCCGATCACGTCGCGCACCATGAGTCCGGCGCTGTCCTGGCTGTTCGGGGCGGCGCCCGTCTCCGGTCCGAACTGCTCGACGGTCATGTCCGCGGTGAGGACGAAGTTGTCCGTCCCGGGGTCGAGGACCGTGTGGTAGAAGGTCAGGCCGTCGTGGCCCTGTGCCAGCTTGCCGCCGCGGCTCTCCAGGGTGATGCGCCCCTCGACGGTGCCGGGCACCTCGGGCTCCGCGTAGTTGACCCCCACCTTGTCGGGGAGCACGTTGGAGGCGAAGTTGAGGTCCGTGGACTGGCCGAAGGTGACCGCCTGCCAGGTGGGCGCCTCCGTGGTGTCGACCGCGGCCGTCGCCTCCGCCGGCCGGGCGGTCGCCGGGGCGGTGCCGGCCGCCAGGGTGCCCGCGGTCAGGACGGCGGTGAGCAGCGCACCGGTCCCGGCCCGGGTGAACCGGGACCGGCGTGCGGCGCCGGACGGCGGCTCGGTGGGTCTTGTCGTCAACCTCATCGTCAACTCCCTTAGGGCAGGCCGAGCTCCGGCCCTCGCGGCCCGAGGGGCGGTCGGCTGCCTCCGTGCTGGTTGGCCGCGCACAGTCAAGAGCCGAACAGAGGTCCAGGTCAACAGCTAGGAAGCGCTTTCTTCAACGGGAGGCCGTCGGAGCTGCCGCGGCGTCGTCACCGGTGGTGCTGCTGTGACGGGAGACGGCGGGAAAGAGGCGGCGGACAGCCGGACCGGGGGCCGGGCGCGCCCCGGCCGTCACTCCGCGGGGCGGCCGTCGGCTTCCGGCAGGGGCTGCTCGGTCCAGATGGTCTTGCCCGCCACGCTGTAGCGCGCGCCCCAGCGATGGGTGAGCGCGCTCACCAGCTGGAGTCCGCGGCCGCCCTCGTCCGTGTCGGCCGCCCGGCGGACGTGCGGGGTGGTGAGACTGCCGTCCGAGACCTCGCAGACCAGGCTCCGGCCGCGCAGCAGCCGCAGCGTCACCGGTTCCTGCGCGTGCCGCACGACGTTGGCGACCAGCTCGCTCACCACCAGCTCGGTGGTCATCACGAGATCCTCCAGCCCCCAGCGCGTCAGCTGCGCGCGAATCATCTCCCGTGCCCGGGAGGCGGCCTCGGGCTCGGCCGACAACGGCCAGACGGCGACGTTCTCCGAGGTCAGAGCGTGGGTGCGGGCCAGCAGCAGCGCGGCGTCGTCCCGGCGGTTGCGCAGCGTCGCGGTGAGGGAGCCGACCAGCGCGTCGCAGAGCGCGTCGAGCCCCTCCGCCCCCTCGGCCGTGTCCCCCTCGGCCGCGTCCCGCTCCCGGCGGTCGGCGGTCTCCGCCAGCAGCCGGGTGAACCGCACCACCGATGCGTCGATGTCGTGCCCGTGCGACTCCACCAACCCGTCGGTGAAGAGGGCCAGCAGGCTCCCGTCCGGGACCTCGGCACGCAGCACGTCGAACGGGGGCGTGGCCGCGCCCAGGGGCGCGTTGGCGGGCACCCGGGGGACGTGCGCCGAGCCGTCGGGCCGGACCACCACCGGCGGCAGATGACCGGCCGAGGCGAAGTCGCACATCCGGGACGTCGGGTCGTAGACGGCGTACAGGCAGGTGGCGTAGAAGTCGTCGCCCAACTCGCTGACGAGGTCGTTGAGGTGGGTGAGGATCTCGTCCGGCGGGAGCTCCAACTCGCTGAGGGTGCGGACCGCGGTGCGCAGCCGGCCCATGGTCGCCGCCTCGGAGATGCCGTGGCCCATCACGTCGCCGATCACCAGCGCGGCGCGCTCGGCCGACAGCGGGATCACGTCGTACCAGTCGCCGCCGATGTCCAACCGCCGGTCGGCGGGCAGGTACCGCGCCGCGGTGTCGACCGCGGGCACCGTCGGCAGGCGCTGCGGAAGGAGGCCACGCTGCAGTTCCTGGGCCCGTTCGTGCTCGGCGTCGTACAGCCGGGCGCGTTCCAGCGCCTGGGCGAGCAGCCCGCAGAGCGCCGCCAGCACGCTGCGGTCCTCACGGCGGGGAGCGTCCTGCACCGGGAAGGCCAGCAGGCAGCAGCCGGTGACCCGGCCCGAGACGACCAGCGGCAGGAAGGCCCAGGACCGGTCGCCGCCGGCCGTCAGCGGACCGGCGGACCGGGGGTAGCGGCGCCGGTACTCGGCGGGCGACCCGAGGAAGAGCGGGGTGCGGCGCTCGACGGTGTCGGCCAGCGGCGAGGGGCCCTCGCCCTCGGCCCACAGCGCCGCCGGCTCCCCGGCGGCGTACCCGAGCGAGCCCACCACCCCCGCGGAGCCGCCGGCGAGGGTGATGATCGCCATGCGGACGGCGCCGAACGGGCGCAGCACGTGCTCCGCCGTGGCCCGGACGACGTCGTCCATGGTGATCGCCTCGGCGAGCGCGCCCGTCAGCCGCGCGATGTGCGCCGACTGCTCGGCGGACTCCCGCGCCGCGCTCCGGCGTTCGGCGTCCCGGCGCCGAGCCTCCGTGATGTCCGTGGAGTAGACCGTGAGTCCCTGCGGGACCGGCACCAGCCGGAGGTGGTACCAGCGGCCGCTCTCCGTCGGCCGCACGTCGACACCGGCCGGGGCGTTCTCGGCGACCGCCCGGCGGCAGGCGTCCTCGAACCCCGGGGCCCGCCCGGCGGGAAGGTCCCACAGCAACCGGTCGCCGGTGGCGGGCACCGGGCCCAGGGCCCGGTCGGCCTCGGCGTTGACGAACATGATGCGCCACTCCGAGTCCACCGCCAGGAAGCCGTCGGTCATGTGGCGCAGCGCGTCGTCCACGGCGTCCCGCGCCACCCGGGTGCGGGTGGTGTCCCACACGGTCCCGACCAGATGGCCCGGGCCCCCGTCGTCCCCCGGGACGACCCGCCCCCGCGACTGCACCCACCCGGTGGTGCCGTCCGGGCGGCGGATTCGGTACTCCACCCCGTACAGACTCCGGGTGCGGATGGCCTCCTCGGTGTCGGCCATGACCCACGGCAGGTCGTCGGGGTGGACGAGGTCGACCCATGACCCGATCCGCACCTGCGTCTGGTGCGGTTCCATCCCCAGGACCCGCGTCGCCTGCACGTCGTAGCGGAGCTCGCCGGTGCGGATGTTCCAGTCCCAGGAACCGACACTGACCGACCGCGCGGCCTCGCTCAGCGGCGAGGTGTGGGCCTGCGCCGGCCATGCGGCGGGCGAGGCGACGTGGTCGGCGGAGAGCGAGCGGGCCAGCCGCTCCGACACCGGGGCGGCGATCTCGCCCAGCAACGCGCGGTCGTCGGCGTCCGGCTCCGCGAGGCAGATGACGGAGAGCGTCCCGAGGGCGCGCCGCGGCGTGGCGATCGGCACGACGAGGACGCCCGCGATCTCCGCGTACGCGGCGGCACCGCCTGCCACGTGGTCCGCGTCGGCGGCCGCGTACCAGCGGCTGCCCGCCGCGTGGGCGCGTGCCCCGTTGGCGTCGCCGTCCGCATCGTCCGGCGGCGCCCGCCCGACGATGCGCTCGTGGAAGCCGCGCGCCTCGGTTTCCGGAAGCCCGTCGACGACGACCAGGCGCAGCTCCGAGCCCTCCCAGGGGCCGGTCAGGTGCGCCACCCCGCCGAGGCCGCCGACCCCCGCGACCGCGTGGTGCAGCGCGAACTCCAGCGCCTCGGTCTCGGTGGCCTGCTCCACGAACGCCCGCACCACACCGAGTCGCGCGCGGCGCGGCGGGTCCCGCGGCGGGTCCGCCCGCCGCACGCCGCTCACCGCGATCGCCTCGGCGGACCCGGCGCTGCCGCCAACCGGCGGTCGGGCCACGCGGACGCGGGCCCGGCCGGCCCGCCGCGCCGCGCCGGAACGGACCGGACCCGTCCCGGCGATGCCGCCCTGCGGCTCCAGGTGCTGATCATGGCGCTTCCACTCCGGTCGACACCGCCTGTTCCGTGCTCGCGGCCCCACCTGTTGCGTCGCTGTCCTCATGGTCCGGCCCGGGGCCGCCGCGCGCCACCCGGCACGGGGCGGCGCCGGGCGCCGGACGACACCTCTCAGAGGGACCAGCGGCGCTGCGGCGGGTCGACCAGGGTCTCCGTGACCGTCTGCCCGCGGTCGAGCGCCGCGACGATGACGAACCACTGCCCCGCGTACGGCTCCCCGTCCGCCCCCGTCGGTACCGAGTCCACCAGCCGCCGCAGCTCCTCCAGCGTGACCGGCCGCCTCCCCGGCCACGGCAGTGTCGCCCCGCGCGGCGACGCGCGGTGCTCCGTCCAGAACGCCCTCAACCGCATCACCTCCGCGCTCGCGCGTTGCTGCGCCTCGCGGCCCATCCCGACACCCCACTTCCACGGGCCGATGCTCCGGCGCGCCACCTCGCGCGCGTGCCACGGCGTGCTGAGGGGCGCACCCCCCGTGTGCTGCCCGGGCCGCACAGCGTCCGAGCCCGGGCGGGCACGCCCCGAAGGGGGATCATAACCGAGCGGAGTCCCCCGTCCGGGGGGTCGGAGCCGTGCAGCGGCGGGTTCCGGACGCGACGAGCCGGGGTCTCAGGGGGCGAGCAGCAGCCCCCGCAGGTACGCCGCCTGGCCGGCGTGCTCCAGGTCGTCGGCGAGCACGCTGACCAGCCTCGCCCCCAGGGTCACCGGGGGGTCCCAGCCCTCGTCGACCACCCGGTCGAGGTCGTCCGCGGCGAGGCCGCCGAGGAACGCCCGCGACTGCCGGTGCACCGCGTCGAAGTACCCGGTCAGCAGCTCGCCCGTGTCCACCACGACCTTCGCCACGTCGTCCGACCCGTGCCCGTACCCCGTGTCGTCCGCCGGCAGGTCGAGGGCGAACCGGTCGCGCCAGCCGCCGGACGACCACTCCTGTTCCCGACCCGCCACCTCCGAGACGTGGTCGTCCTGCACGCGGGTCAGGTGCCACACCAGCCAGCTGATCGAGTTGACGCCGGGGGCGGGCCGGTGGTTCAGGGTGTCCGGCGCGAGGTCGGCGACGACCGCGTGCACCGTCTCCCGGATGCGGTCGTAACCGTCGATGAGGATGTCGTTGGCATGCATGCCCGCATCATCGCCCCGCGCGGACCGCCCGCGAGGGAACCGCCGGCGCCGTGTCGGCCCCGGCGCCGCGCTCAGGAGAAGAAGACCAGGTTGACCAGCGCGGCACCGCCCACGACGACGATCACCGTGCGCAGCAGCGTCGGCGGCAGCCGCCGGCCGACCCGGGCCCCGACCAGCCCGCCGAGGGTCGCGCCGACCGCGACCAGCGCCACCACACCCCAGTCGACGTACTCCCACGCGACCAGCAGGAACACCGCTGCGGCGATCGCGTTCACCCCGGTGACCAGCAGGTTCTTGACCGCGTTCAGGGACTGCAGCGACTCGGCGGTGAGCAGGCCGAGCAACCCGACCAGCAGGATGCCCTGTGCCGCGCCGAAGTACCCGCCGTACACGCCGAGGACGAAGACCCCCGCCGCGACCGCCGCTGTGCGGCGCCCGGACATGCCGTCCGCCGCCACGCCGCCACCGCGCCGTGCCGCCCGCCGCTGGACGGCCGGCCCCGCCACCACCATCACCAGGCCGAGGAGGATCAGGACCGGGACGACGGCCCGGAACGCCTCGGGCGGCAGCACCAGCAGCAGCACGGACCCGGTGACACCCCCCAGGGTGGCTGCGGGCAGCAGCACCCGCGCCAGGGACCGCTTCCCGGCCAGTTCCCGCCGGTAGCCGAAGACCCCGGAGAGGTTGCCGCCGACCAGGCCGATGTTGTTGGAGATGTTGGCCACCAGCGGCGGGTACCCGAAGAGCAGCAGCACCGGGAAGGTCACCAGGGTGCCCGACCCCACCACCACGTTGATCATGCCGGCCCAGAAACCGGCCGCCAGTACGGCCGCCCACTCCAGCACCACGGTGCTCCCCTCTGCCGCCCGCCCCGTCCGGCGGCCCGGGCGTCACCGCCGCCGGGGGCGGCCCGGCCGGGCCGTCGAGATCTCGCCAACGGGGCGGGCAACCCTGGGCGCCCCGGCGGGCCTGCGCCGCTCGCGACCGGCCGCCCCGAGGATCGGCGAGGCACACTACCCCGTCCGCGGCGGACCCGGCCATGGCGAAAGAGCAGGTCCAGGCAGTGCCGCCCCGGTGCGCCGCCGCACCGGGGGCGCGAGGCGCCGGCCGTCGTGCGCCCCCGAGCCGAGCGGGGTCCGGGCGGTTCCGGTGATCTCATCCCGGAGTCGGTCGTCCGTGGGCATTCCGCCCGGCTAGTCTGGGCCCGCCGCGTGCCACGCCCCTGTCCCCTGGCCGCAGACGTCCCTCCGCGTTCGGAGGGGCGCCCGACCCGGACGGGTGGGAGTCTCCTTGACCACAGCCAACAGCCGCGCCGACGAGATCGACACCTCCTGGCCGGCCCGTCTCCACAGCCTGTGGCTCTCGGCGCAGGACGTCGAGAACGTCGAGGAGATGGCGCGGCACGTCTACGCCGCGATGCTCGCCGAGGACGAGGTACTGGCCGTCACCGGCAGCCGCTGGGAGGGCGACCGGCTCCGCTACCTCCGCGTCGCCACCACCACGCAGTCCACCACGACCACCACCGCCGCGGCCGGGACCGCCGCCGGGCGACCGGTCCCGCCGCCGGAGCCCGGCAGGGCCGTCGGCCGCCCCGTCGTTCACCACCACGACCTGGAGGCGGGGGCCGAGGGCTTCGCTCCCGAGGGGCGCGCGCTGGCGGATGCCGGCGCCCGCTATGCGCTGGAGTCGCGGTTCCGGCTCGGCGAGGACGACTGGGCGTCGTTCTCGGTCGGGCTGGCGGAGCCGCCCGGCGACCCCGCCGCGCTCACATCCCGGCTCGTGCAGCTCTCCGAGGTGCTGGTGGTCAGCAACCGCCGCATCGTGGAGGCGCGCGACCACGAGCGGCGGCTCATCGAGGACGCGTTCCTCGCCGAGGCGTCGCTGCAGATGGACGCCAGCCTGGATGTCCAGGAGACCCTGGCCCGCGTGGCGCGCCTCGCTGTCCCGGCCGTCGCCGAGGGGTGCGCGGTGCACCTCTTCGCCGACCTCGGCGGACTGGCCCCCGTTGCCTCCGCCCACGTCGCCGCCGACGCCCAGCCCTGGCTCGCCGACCTGGCCCGCGACGACCCGTGGTTCGCCGACCTCGTCGACCGGGCCGTCCGCAGCGGCGAGTGCGTCGTGCTCAGCGGCGAGGAACTCGACGGCGCGCCGTTCGGCCCCCACACCGACGGCCCCGGGCAGCCCGTCCACGCGGTGAGCGTCAGCCCGCTGCGGGCGCGCGGCAAAGCGCTCGGCACGCTCACCTTCATCTACCACCGGGGTGAGGAGGCTGTGGCCGGCACCAGGCTGCTGGACAACCTCGCCCGGCGTGCCGCGCTCGCCATCGACACCACCACCGCCTACGAGCAGCGCCGCCGCCACGTCGAGCAGCTGCAACGGCACCTCCTGCCGAACGCGCTGCCGGTCTGGCCGGCCGCCGACCTCGACGCCGCCTACGAGGTCGCGGACGACTCGCTGGAGGTGGGCGGGGACTTCTACGACGCCGTCGTCGACCGTGAGGGCCGGCTGGCGGTGGTGATCGGCGACGTCTGCGGCCGCGGCGCCGAGGCCGCCGCGCTGACCGGGCTGGCCCGCCACACGCTGCGCACTCTCCTGGAGGACGGCGTACTGCCGGAGCTGGCCCTGCAGCGGCTGAACACGATGCTGCTCGACCAGGGCACCACGCGGTTCGTCACCGCGCTGGTCGCCGTGCTCGCGCCCGACGGAGGCGGTGGCTGCCAGGCGCGGTTGGCAGCCGCCGGCCACCCCTCGCCGCTGGTGCGCCGCCGCGACGGACTGGTCGAGGAGGTCAGGGTCGCCGGGCTCTTCCTCGGCGTCCTGCCCGACACCGATCTCCAACCCACCTCGCTGCGGCTCGGACCGGGGGACTCCCTGGTCATGTTCACCGACGGACTGACGGAGGCGCGCTCCGCCAGCGGCGTATTCTTCGAGGAGCACCTCCCCGAGGTCGTCCGCGACTGCGTCGTCGAGGAACCCGAGACCGCGGCGGGCCTGGTGGCCCGGATGTCCGCGTTCCGGGCGACGGGGAGTGACGACACCGCGGTGCTCATCGCGCATGTGAAAGGGGCCGCAGGGTGACCACGGACCGGGGACGCCGGATCGACCTGAGCAGCGTTCTGGTGGTGGAGGACAACCTGGAGGACGCCGAGGCCATCGAGCGGGCGCTGCGCCACACGCACCCCGAGCTGCGACCGGAGTTCACCACCCGCGGCGACGGCCTGGTGGAGCAACTTCTGGACCGCGAGGCGCTGCCCGGCCTCGTCCTGCTCGACCTCAACATGCCGGGGCTGGACGGCCACGGCGTCCTCACCGAGCTGCGGGCGCGCCCCGAACTCGACGACGTCACCGTCGTCGTCTTCACCTCGTCGACCTCCCCGGCGGAGGTGGACGCCTGCTACGCGGCCGGCGCCGACAGCTACGTCTACAAGCCGGTCAACTTCACGCTCTTCCGCACGGTGCTGAAGGGCGCGATCGACTACTGGCAGGCGTCGCGCTCCGCGACCTCCCACGGGCCGCCTCCGCCGGTACCCCGCCAGCAGTCCTCCGACGCCTGACCCCGCCCCGACCCGGCCCGGAGCGATCCCGCCCCGACCCGGCCCGCGACGACGATCCGGGCGGGGCGGGGCCCTCCCGGAGCCGCCCGCCCCCGCCTACCATCGGCTGATGACCGCAACCCTGGTGATCCTGCCCAGCGTGCTGCTCGGCGCCCGCCCCTACCGGCCGCTGGCCGAGCGGTTCGGCGCGCGCGGGCGGGTGGCGACGGTGGCCGACACCGCGGACGCGACCACCCCGTCGGCGGTCGCCGAGCGGTACCGGCGGGCGGCCCCCGACGCTCCCGTCACCTGGGTCGCCCACAGCAACGCCGGGATGTACCTCCCGCAGCTGCTCCACGACCGGCCCGGCGACGCGGGAGTCCTGCTGGACGCGACCGTCCCCGGTGCGCCGCCCCACGTCTCGGCCGACGGGGAGTGGCTGGCCACCCTGACCGGGCTGGCCGACGGCGACGGCGTGCTGCCGCCCTGGGCGGAGTGGTGGGGGACGGAACAGATCGAGGAGCTGGTTCCGGATCAGGCGCTGATGCCGCTGCTGACCGACGGCGCGCCCCGGCTGCCGGTCGGCTACTTCACCGCGGCGGTGGCCGTCCCCGCGGCCTGGCAGGGCGCCCCGCTGGGCTACGTCGCGTACGACGGCCCCTACACCGGCGTCCGCGACGCGATGGCGGAGGAGGGACGCCCCACCCGCCACGTGACGGGCGGTCACCTCGCGCTGCTGGTCGATCCGGAGCCGACGGTGGACGCCGTCCTCGCCGTGGAGGAACAACTCCTCCGCAGGCGGTGAACCGCTCCGCCGCCGCTCCGTCACCGCGCGGCGGGACGGCTGCGGCCGCATGCGTCAGGGCAGGCCGTCGCCGGGGGCGCCGTCGGCCGCCTGCCGTCCGGACACCCCGAGCGTGAAGCTGAAGGCGCTGCCGCGGCCCGGTTCGCTCTCCAACCAGATGCGCCCGCCGTGCCGCTCCACGACCCGCTTGACCACCGCGAGGCCCACTCCGGACCCTCCGCCGTGCTCGTTGGGCCCGTGCAGCCGCCGGAACAGGTCGAACACCTCCCCCTGGAGGGCGGGAGCTATCCCGATGCCGTTGTCCCGCACCGTCACCACCGTCTCGAACACCTCGGCACCGTTGCCCGGGGCCGGCCACCGGCGGCCGGAGACCTCGACCCAGCGCTCGCCGGCGTCGCGGGCGGAGTACTTCGCCGCGTTGACCAGCAAATTGACCAGGATCTCGTAGAGCCGGTCCGGGTCGGCGGTCAGCACCGGCAGCTCTCCCCGCCGCACGGTCACCCGCTCCTCCGCGAGTCGCGCGCCCGCCACCTCCAACGCCGAGTCCAGCACCTGTCCCAGTTCCACCTCGCGCACCCGCAGCCCGGCGCGCCCCAGTCGGGAGTAGTGCAGCAGCGAGTTCAGCAACTCGTCCATCCGGCCGGCCAGCCGCTGCATCGTCAGCAGCCGCCGCCGGGTGGTCTCGTCCAGCCCCGCCGCAGCGTCCTCGATGGTGAAGGTCACGGCGTTGGAGATGCCGCGCAGCGGCTCCTTCAGGTCGTGGGCGGCGGCGTGGGCGAAACCGTCCAGGTCGAGGTTGGTCATGCGCAACTGGTCGTTGAGCGCGCCCACCGCGTCGGCGTGCCGCAGCACCAGCCCGGTGAGCAGCCGCCACAGCTCACGGGCGGCCGCCCGGTCGGTGACGGTCCACTCCAGGCTCCGGCCCCGCATCATGGCGGCGAACACCGCACCCGACCCGCGCGGGGTCAGGCGCTCGCCGCCGGCACCCACCCGGACCGGGACGGCGGGGTCGGCCGCCCAGCGTCGCGGCACCGGCCGCTCCCGGCGGCACCAGGCGAGGAAGTCGCCGGAGCGGCTCAACGGCAGGAGCAGGACGCCCGCCGGGCCCGTCACGGACTTCTGCGCGCCGAACGCGGCCTCCTCGCCGTCGCTCTCGGCGAGCCGGTCCGTCTCCCACACGGTGCCCGGCGGGAGCAGCGCGGCGCGACTGCCGAGGGCACGGACCAGCCCCGGCGCGAAGGCGTCACCGCTGCCGGAGACCCGGCCGCCCCGGCACAGCACCACCCCGTCGGCGGCCAGCAGCTCGGCCACCGCCGCGCCGTTCCCGGCGACGCTCTCCTCCAGGCCGTCCTCCAGCAGCTGCGCCACCCGCGCCGCGCGCGTCCCGGACTCCGCGATGGCGTCGGCCCGCTCCCGCTCCTCGATCGCGGCCAGTTGCAGGGAGAACGCCGCTCCGAACATCTCGCAGGCGGAGCGGACCTCCGGGGTGGGGCGCAGCGGGCGCTCGCCGTGGCAGGCGATGAGCCCCCACAGACTGCCCTCCCGGAGCACGGAGACCGACATCGAGGAACGGACCCCGATGTTGCGGAGGTACTCCAGGTGGAACCCGGAGACCGTGCGCAGCGCCGCCAGTGAGAGGTCCAGCGGGGCGCCCGTCTCCGGCCGGACCGGTGGCACCAGGCCGACCGTCCCGTCCAGTGCGTCGCCGATCACCCGTATCCAGTTGTCCCGGTACAGCCGCCGGGCCTGCGGGGGGACGTCGGTCGCGGGGAACCACAACCCCCGCCAGGGCTCCCAGCCACTGGTCAGATCCTCGGCCACCACCTCGCCGGGGCCCGCCTCGCCGTCGAACCGGTAGACCATCACCCGGTCGTACCCGGTCAGCGCCCGCACCTCGCGCGCCGCGACCTCGCAGGCGTCGGCGACGGTCGCGGCCGAGCGCAGTCGCGCGAGGGCCCGCCGGATGCCGGTGTAGAAGGTTCCGAAGGCCGGAGCCTCATCCTGGCGCGGCTCGAACTCGAGGACGAGAAGACCGTCCCGGCGGTGGGCGGAGACGTCCACGTGCCGCTGCGCCCCCGCGCCGCCGATCGGCACGGGGAAGGTGACGGGCGCCGGGTCGTCACCGGCGGTGCCGCCCAGCGCCTCGTCCAGTTCGGCCTGTTCCAGGACCCGGGTGGCGTGGGCCCCCACCAGTTCCTCGGGCGCCACCCCCAGCAGCTCACCGGTGTTGGCCGCGGCGACGGCGACCAGGCCGCTCTCCGGATCGACGGCGACCAGCGTGCCGTGCGACTGCACACCGCCGAGGAGGTGGATCGGTTCCCGGACGCACTCGGAGAGGTCGAACCCGCCCGGGACCTCGGCTTCCGCCGCCCGCGCCCGCTCCGTCAACCACCGGTCCACCATCGCGCCCCGCCCTCCGCCCGCGGCGCCCGATGTATCCGGGCGCTCGTACCTCTCGTGCGCCATCCTCCCACCGCGCGCGCCCCGCCGTACCGCCGCAGGAGTGCGACCGGCGCCGACAGCCACGGTGCACCGCCCGCACGCACAGCGCACGCGCGGGCGCGAAGAGCGCACACAACGGCACCGCCCGCCCCCGATAGCGCTGTCACGAATCGTGGTATGCGCCTCACGTTCGGCAATGCTCGCGCACAATCGCCTACGGGATCTGTCCGTGCGTTCCCGGGGGAGAGATGAGATCGGCTGTGACCACTGTGCTTGTCGTCCACGACGTCGTCCTGTGGCGAAAGGCGCTGCGCTGCCTGCTGCACCACGCCGGCGACTCCCTGAACGTGCTGAGCTGCGGCCGCGAGGAACTCCGCCGGGCCGCCTGCGACGAACGCCCGGAGGTGTACGTGCTGGACCTCGACTGTCCGGGTTCCCCGAGTCTGCTGGAGGAACTGGGCGCCGCTCGCCGCTCCGCCCCGGACGGCGGCCATCTCGTCGTCCTCGGCCGGGGCGACCGCCCCGGCGCGCTGCGCACCGCCGCCGGGGCGGGGGCGCGCGGCTACGTCGACAAGTACGGCGGCACCGACGACCTCCCCGCGGTCGTCCGCAAGGTCGCGGACGGCGGGCGGTACATCGACGAGTCGCTGGCGTTCGGGCTGCTCCAGGCGAACGAGATACCGCTCTCCGGGCGGGAGCTGGACGTGTTGTCGCTCGCGGCGCAGGGCGACTCCGTCGCCTGCATCGCGCGTCGCCTCAACCTCACCAGCGGAACCGTGCGGAACTACCTGGCGGCGGCGGTGCGCAAGAGCGGAGGCCGTAACCGCTCGCACGCCATACGCCTCGCCAACGAGGCGGGCTGGATCTGACCCGCGGTCCGTGCCACGCGCAGCCCGCGGCCACCGGCCGCCGCGCCTCACCCCCCGGTTGGCGCCGGCCCCGGCCCCTCGCCCGTCAACTCCCGGTACAGCGGACTGCGCGCGGCGAGTTCGCCGGGCGTCCCGTGCACCACCTCCGCCCCGTCGAGCAGCAGGACCCGGTCGGCGCGGCGTGCCGAGGCCGGCCGGTGCGCGATCACCACCAGAGTCCCGGCACGCGCCGCCAGCGCCTTCTCCGCCCTGGCCTCGGCGGCCGCGTCGAGGCGTCCGGTGGCCTCGTCGAGCACGAGCAGCGAGGGCACGGCGACGAACGCCCGCGCCAGCACGACGAGCTGGCGTTCCCCCAGCGAGAGGCCGTCCGGCCGCACCGTGGCGTCGAGGCCGCCGACCTCGGCCACCAGCGCCCGCAGGCCCAGCGCGTCCACCGCCGACGCCACGGCCTCCTCGCCGGCGTCGGGGCGCAGGTACCGCAGGTTCTCCCGCAGCGATCCGGTGAAGACGTAGGGCTGCTGCGGGAGGAGGACCACCCCGGGCGGGGCGCCGCCGCCGTGCCCCGCCCCGTCCGGCCCCGTCCAGCGGACCGTCCCCGCGTCCGGTGCCCGGTCACCGGTCAGCAGGGCGGCCAGGGTCGACTTGCCGGTGCCGCTGGGGCCGATCACCGCGAGGTGCTCACCGGGTGCCACCGTGAGGTCCAGCCCGTCCAGCACCGGCCGTGCGCCGGGCCCGTAGGCGAACCGGACGCCGCGCAGGGCCGCCCCGACCGCACCGGCGCGGCGGCCGGCGCCCGGC
>NZ_JAAVJD010000360.1 GCF_012033735.1 Streptomyces lonarensis
CGCGCGGCGCGCTGACCGCCCGCCGCCCGCGCCCCCGCCGCTTCGGCGCGGCCACCCTCGGCATCACCGGTTTCCCGCCCGCCGCCCGCGCACCCCCGCCGCGCCCGGGGGACGCGCGTGGCCCGGATGCCCCGGGACGCGGGGGTTCTGGGTGACGCTGTCGCCGGGGGATGGCACGCTTGTGGGTGTGACCGAGATTGATCCGAAGATTGACGCCCTCGTCCCCTCATGGCTGACGCTGCCCGACATCGCCGAGCGACTCGACCTGGAGGTGACCCGGGTCCGCCAGTGGGTGAAGGACGGCCAGCTGATCGCGATCCGCCGGGGCGAGAACCGCGCCCTGCACGTCCCCGCCGACTTCATCGGCGAGGACCGCATCGTCAAGGGCCTCTCCGGCACCCTGACGCTGCTCCGCGACGACGGCTTCTCCGACGAGGAGATGATCGAGTGGCTGTTCACCCCCGACGACACCCTCCCCGGCACCCCGGCGCAGGCCCTGAGTGAGAACCGCGGCACCGAGGTCAAGCGGCGGGCCCAGGCCCTGGCGGTCTGACCCCCGGCCGGAACCGGCGCCGGTGCGGCACGGCGGGACGCCCCGCCGTGCCGCACGGGCACGCCCCGCCGTCCGGCCCGCCGGACCCCCATCGGTGCGGACGCGACCGCGCCCGGCACCCCGACCCCGAGGAACCCATGGCCACCCGTGAGGGAAACCCGGCGATCGCCGACGCCCGCCTCTACCTCTGCACCGACGCCCGACGGGACCGCGGAGACCTCCCCGCGTTCCTCGACGCCGTCCTCGGCGCGGGCGTGGACATCGTGCAGCTGCGCGACAAGGGGATGGAGGCGGCCGAAGAGCTGGAGACCCTGGAGGTCCTTGCCGACGCCTGCCGCCGCCACGGGAAGCTGCTCGCCGTCAACGACCGCGCCGACGTGGCCCACGCCGCCGGGGCGCCCGTGCTCCACCTCGGCCAGGGCGACCTCCCGGTCCCCGCGGCCCGCGCCGTCGTCGGTGACGGCGTCGTCCTGGGCCGGTCCACCCACAGCGAGGCCGAGGTGGACGCGGCGCTCGCCGACCCGGAGACCGGCTACTTCTGCACCGGGCCCTGCTGGCCCACCCCGACCAAGCCCGGCCGCCCCGCACCCGGCCTGCCCCTGGTGAGGTACGCCGCGGATCGTGCCGGCGACGTGCCCTGGTTCGCCATCGGCGGCATCGACGCCGGCACCCTCGACGCCGTCCTCGACGCCGGTGCCCGCCGGGTCGTGGTCGTCCGGGCCCTCACCGAGGCCGCCGATCCCGCCGCCGCCACCGAGGAACTGGTCCGCGCGCTGGCGCGACGTCCACTGTACGGACGGTGATCGCCAACGGGCGGAGCCGCTGGCTACCGTGGCGGCATGGCCCTGGGAATCCCGTCCGTCCGACATGACCACGCGCGAACCGTCCGCGAGTTGCTGGCGGCCGGTGAACGCTCCTACTCCTTCGAGTTCAACGCCCCGCGCACCGAGAAGGGCGAGCGGACCCTCTGGGAGGCGATCCGCCGGGTCGAGGCGGTCGCCCCGACCTTCGTCGCGGTGACCTACGGCGCGGGCGGCAGCTCCCGCGAGGGCACCATCCGCGCCACCGAGCGGATCACCACCGACACCACACTGACCCCGGTCGCGCACCTCACCGCCGTCGAGCACTCGGTCGCCGAGCTGCGCAACATCATCGGCCGCTACGCCGACGCCGGTATCCGCAACATGCTCGCGTTGCGCGGCGACCCCCCGGGCGACCCGATGGGGGAGTGGGTGCGGCACCCCGAAGGAGTCAGCTACGCTGCCGAACTGGTCGAGCTGATCAAGGAGTCGGGGGACTTCTGCGTCGGCGTGGCCGCGTTCCCCGAGATGCACCCCCGGTCCGCCGACTGGGACACCGACATCCGGCATTTCGTCAACAAGTGCCGGGCCGGCGCCGATTACGCCATCACGCAGATGTTCTTCGACGCCGACGACTACCTCCGGTTGCGGGACCGGGTCGCCGCCGCGGGCTGCGACACCCCGATCATCCCGGAGATCATGCCGGTGACCAGCGTGCGGCAGATCGAGCGCCTCTCGCAGCTGAGCAACGCCACGTTCCCGGCGGATCTGGCGGACCGCGTGCACGCGGTCCGGGAGGACCCGGGCGCTGTACGCTCGGTGGGAATCGAGCACGCGACGCGGCTGTGCGAGCGGTTGATGGACGAGGACATTCCCGGTCTGCACTTCATCACCCTCAACCGGTCCACGGCCACGCTGGACATCTACCGCAATCTGGGCCTCCACCGGCGCCCCGTCACCACGGGGGACGGTGGGCCCGCGCACTGACGAGAGGACGGCAGATGGGCTGGACAGTCCTCTATCTCGCCTTCGGACTGGTGGCCCTGTGGCTCCTCGGGGAGGTGCTGCTCCAGTACAAGGCGCGACTGCGCTGGCGGGTGCTGGCCTTCTGCGGGTTCCTCGGTGTCGTCTTCGGCGTGATCATCCACAACGTGCCCGTCATCGCGCTCGGCGCGGTGGCGTTCGCCGCCGGTCAGACGCTCGTCACCCTCTCGTTCCGCAACGGCTTCTCCACCGGGTGGTCGATCGGCGGCAAGCCCGGCAGCAGCCGGCGGCGCCGCGGCATGGAGCCGATGGCGCCGCTGCCGGAGGAGGCCGAGGGCCACGGCCCGCCGCCGCCCGGCGGCGACGGCGGGGGCAACCGTCCCCCCGAGGAGTGGAGCGAGGGCGGGCCCGGCAGCACCGAGGGCGGGGGCGCCCGGGACGTCGCGTACCGCGACACCGAGCCGGGTACCGGGCGGCGGGCCGCCGCCGACCACGACCGGAGCGACCGGGACGACGGCTACGGGCAGGACGCCCCGCGCGACGGCTACGGGGCCACCGGCTACCCGGGCTACGGCGAGGAGCCCGCTCCTGCCTACGGCGACAACCCGGCCGGCGACCGGGCCGGTTACGGCGACGACGGCTACGGCCGCGGCGCCCAGCCGGGCTACGAGAACGACGGCGGCTACGGTGAGCCCGCCGGCTACCCCGCCCAGGGCGGCGGCTACCCCGGCTACGACGAGCGCGGCGGCTACCCGGAGAGCGGCGCGGAGCACCGCTCCGACTACGGCGTCTACGGGGACAACAGCGGTTACGGCGACGGGAGTTACCCCGGCGGGAACGGCGCCGGCGGCTACGGGGCGGGGAACGGGTACGACACCTACGGGAGCAACGGCCCCGACAGCCACTCCGGTGGTCGGAACCCGGCCGGCCACCAGGGCACCCAGGACGCGGGCGGCTACGGCTACCCCCCGGGGTACGCCGACGGCGGCTACCCCGACCCCACCACCCAGGGGTACGGCACCCAGTACCCGCCGCCGGGCTCCCACGACCCCGCCGCGCAGCCGAACGGCCCCGGCCCGCAGGGCCCGTGGCCGCCGCCCGGCCCCTACTACCAGGAGACCCCGCCCGGCGGGGTCTGGGTCCCGCAGAAGCGGGACACGGTGATGCCGGACGAGTACCAGCAGTCCTACGACCCCGGCGCCCACCACAGCCAGCAGGGCCACCCCCACGACCAGCAGCGGTACTGACCACCCGCGGTGACGTGACGCCCGTGGCGCGCCGGGAACCGGCG
>NZ_JAAVJD010000361.1 GCF_012033735.1 Streptomyces lonarensis
GCTGTAGATCTCCCTCGGCGAACCGGCCGGCGACGAAGCCGACGGCGCCGAGCGCGGCGACCAGCAGGAAGGCACCGAACCCGCCGCCCCCGCGACCGGCGGCCCGGCACACGTCGACGACGGCCGGCCGCTCGACACCACCGACGAGCCGTCGCACCCGGCGCGGCGGTTCTGGTCCGCACGACGGCTGCCCGCCGCCGCGCTCGCCGTGCTGCTGCTCGCCGCGCTCGGCCCGCTGCTCTACGACGTCGCGGCGGTCCGCGCCGACCGGCCCGCCGCCGCCTGGCGCACCGAACTCGCCGACCAGCTCGCCGCGCGCTCCCTCGACGACCCCTGGGTCGTCGCGATCGCCGTCGCCCTCGTGGTCGTGGGGCTCGCGCTGATCGTCGCCGCCCTGACCCCCGGCCTGCGCGGGGTGCTGCCCATGCGCCGGACCGATGCCCGGGTCAGGCCGGGCATCGAGCGCAACGCCGCCGCCCAGGTGGTGCGCGACCGGGCGATGGACGTCGCCGGGGTGATGTCGGTCCGGGTCCGCGTCGGACGCTCCCGGGTCCGGGTCGCCGCCCGCGCGCACTTCCGGGACCTCGACGAGGTCCGTGCGGACCTGGACGGCGCCATGCGCCACGCCCTGGCCGAACTGGACCTCGCCCACCGCCCCGCGCTCACCGTTCAGGTCAGCCGTCCCGCGAGCTGACGCGACCGCCCTGCCGGCTCCGGCCGCCGCCGCACGACGACGCCCCGCACGGGGCGGAAAGATCTGGAGATGCTGCGAACCGTCAACAGGGTCGTCCTCACCCTCGCCGGCCTGGCCCTCGTCGGGGCCGGCGGCGTCGTGCTGGCCATGGCCGCCGACCTGCCCTCACGGCTCGGGGTGGGGCTGCCCGCCGACTGGTCCTGGCGGGGTCCGGACTCCGCCGTACTCAGCCGTGCCGACCGACTGCACTGGCAGGGCGAGAGCTGGTGGTGGCCGGTGGTCATCGGCACCCTCGCCGTGCTGGTGCTGCTCGCCCTCTGGTGGTTCCTCGCGCAGCTGCGCCGCCGACGCCTCGGCACGCTCGACGTGGACACCGGCGACGGCGGGGCGGCCCGGCTGCGGGCCGGCGCCGTGGAGGACGTGCTGACGGCGGAGGCCGAGTCGCTGCCCGGGGTCGAACGGGCCCGGTTCACCCTGGTCGGCCGCCGGGGCGGCCCCGGCGCGCGGGTGGGCCTGCTGATCGCCCCGCAGGCGCGGCCACGCGACGTGGTGCACATTCTGCGGGACCGCACCCTGGAGAACGCCCGCGTCTCGGCGGGGGCCGCGGAGCTGCCCGCGGAGATCCGGCTGCGTGCGACGCGCCACGCCGCCGACCGCGTCACCTGAGCCGTCCCGACACCCGGTAGGCCACACGGGCACGGGGGAGCAGCGGCGCGGGGGAGCGGCCGCCCGGGTCAGCGGCCGGCCGGTACGCCGGGCGACCCCACCGCCGGGGCGTCGGCGTCGTTGCGCTCACCGGTGTCGTCGCCCTCCCGCGGAGCGTCCGGGCCGCCGTCGGCCGCGTCGCCACCGCTCGGGCCGCTGTCGGCCGGCGTGTCAGGGCCGCGCCCCGGGGCCGGCCCGGCGGGGCCCTGGTCGGAGCCGCCCTCACCGGCGGCGGCGTCGGCCAGCTCGCGCCGCAACAGAATCCACCATCCGACCGGGACCATCGCGGCGAAGAGCCACCACTGCAGCGCGTACGCGAAGTGCGCGCCGATGCCGCTGTGCCCGGGGGCGGCGAGCCGCTCCGGCTCCTCGGCACCGTCCGGGAGCTCGGGCTCCAGCTCCGTCAGCACCATGTGACCGCTGAGGAACGGCATCCCCGCCGCCTCGGCCCGCTGCTCGCTGTTGACCAGCATGACCATGCCCTCGGGCAGCCCCTGGGTGTCCCGGATGCCGGTCGTCTCCGTCGTCTCGTCCACCATCAGCCGACCGGTGACCGTGACCTCGCCCTCGGGCGCCGGCGGCACCTCCGGCATCCGGGTGGGGTCGTTCCCCGCGGGGACGAACCCCCGGTTGACGAGGACCGCCGGGCCCTCGTCGGGCACCAGCGGGGTCAGCACGAAGTAGCCGAGGACGCCCTTCTGGTTCCCGGTCCGCGACCGGGCCACGACCTCCTGCGAGGCGTCGAACCGCCCTGTGGCGGTCACCCCCCGGAAGCGGTCGTCGGGGTCGGGCGCCTCGCCGGGAGCGGACAGCTCCGACATCGGCACCGGGGGCGCGGCCAGGCTGCCGCCGATGAGCTCGTTGCGGGCGACGCGCTGGTCGTGGCGGTCGTACTGCCAGTTGCCGGCCCAGATGAAGGCCGGGATCAGCAGCAGCGCCACGAGGGTCAGCATCACCCATTGACGGGACAGCAGCACACGGAACACAGCTACCGACGGTACCGGAGGCCGTTCACCGCTCCGGCGCCGGGGCGTCGGCCGCGCCCTCGGCCGGCGCGACGTCCCGCAGCAGCTGGGTGAAGGCAGCCTCGTCCACCACCGGGGTGCCGTGGCGCCGGGCCCGCGCCAGCTTGCCGGTCACCGCGTCCGGGTCGTTGGTCACCAGCAGGCTGGTGAGGCCGGAGACGCTGGTGGCGACGTGGAGACCCGCCTCGCACGCCTGGTCCTCCAGCAGTTCCCGGTCGACGGAGGTGTCGCCGGAGAACGCGACGCGCATCCCCTGCGTCAGCTGTCCGCCCGGCTGGTAGCGGCCCGGGTTGGGGTAGGGGCTCGGCGGCAGCCGCCGCGCCTGCCGCCACATCCCGGCGCCCGCGCGCGACGCGGCGCCGCCCACCCGGCCGCCGCTCCCGCGGGCGCCGTCGCTCATCTCCGTCAGCGGCCGGCACATCAGCAGCGGCAGCCGCACCCCCTGCCGTGCCGCCCGGCGCAGACTCGGCGCGAACGCCTCGGCCAGAACCCGCGCGTCGTCCAGCGCGTGGTGGGCGCGTTCCTGCCGCACCCCGAAGTAGGCGATGAGCGAGGACAGCTTGTGGTTGGGGAGCGGCAGCCCCAGTTCCTTGGCGAGGGCGATGGTGCACAGCCGCTGCCGGACCGGGGGCTCGCTCCCGGCGCGCGCGAACTCGCGGGCGATCATCGTCCAGTCGAAGACCGCGTTGTGGGCGACCAGGACCCGCCCCTCCAGCCGCCGCGCGAGCTCCTCGGCCACCTCGGAGAAGAGCGGTGCGTCCGCCAGCGTCTCCGAGGTGAGGCCGTGAATCCAGGTCGGCCCCGGGTCGCGCTGCGGGTTGACCAGCGTGTACCAGTGGTCCTCCACCTCCGCGCGGGAGTTGAGGCGGTATACGGCGGCGGAGACGATGCGGTCCTCGCGCGACAGGCCGGTGGTCTCGACGTCGACCACCGCGTAGCCCTCCGGATAGCCCTGTGGCCAGGGCGCGTTGGCGGGCTCCTGTGCGGGGACGTAGGCCGTGGGCGAGCGGTGGTCTTCGGGCATGGTTCCAGAGAATACGGGCCGGTACCGACAGTTCGGTCATCCGCCCACGCCCCTTCACCGACCCGACACGCGCGCGAACTGACGCGCACCCAGCCCCGCGGCCCGCCCGGCGGCCCCGCCGGTCGTTGCGCGCCGGCCGCCCCGGCCGCCCCCCGGGGAACGTGACCGCGCGG
>NZ_JAAVJD010000362.1 GCF_012033735.1 Streptomyces lonarensis
GTGGCGGGCGGTGCCCCGTTGCACGGTCCCGGCAGGCGCACGGCCCCCGCCGCGCCGGGCGGATGCCTGCGGCGCGACGGGGGCCGTGGGTGCGGCGGAACGGTGCCCGGCGCGTGCGCTACTTCTTGCCCTGCCCGGCGACGGCCTTGATGGCGTCGGCGGCGGCGTCGGGGTCGAGGTAGGTGCCGCCGGGGTTCAGCGGCCGGTAGTCGGCGTCCAGCTCGTAGGAGAGCGGGATGCCGGTGGGGATGTTGAGGCCCACGATGTCGGCGTCGGAGATGCCGTCGAGGTGCTTGACCAGGGCGCGCAGGCTGTTGCCGTGGGCCGCGACCAGCACGGTGCGGCCGGCGCGGAGGTCCGGCACGATGCCGTCGTACCAGTACGGCAGCATGCGGGCGACGACGTCCTTGAGGCACTCGGTGCGCGGCCGCAGCTCGCCGGGGATCGCCGCGTAGCGCGGGTCGTCGCTCTGCGACCACTCGGAGCCGTCGGCCAGCTCCGGCGGCGGGGTGTCGTAGGAGCGGCGCCACTTCATGAACTGCTCCTCGCCGAACTCGGCGAGGGTGGCGGCCTTGTCCTTGCCCTGGAGGGCGCCGTAGTGGCGCTCGTTCAGCCGCCAGGAGCGGTGGACCGGAATCCACGGGCGGTCGGCCGAGGTCAGGGCGAGGTTGGCGGTGCGGATGGCCCGCTTCTGGAGCGAGGTGTGCACCACGTCGGGGAGCAGACCGGCGTCCTTCAGCAGCTCGCCGCCGCGTACCGCCTCCTTCTCCCCCTTGTCGGTCAGGTTGACGTCCACCCAGCCGGTGAACAGGTTCTTCGCGTTCCACTCGCTCTCGCCGTGGCGGAGCAGAATCAGTTTGTACGGTGCGTCGGCCATGCCCCGAGCGTATGCGAAGCGGCATCGGCGGCCGGAGGCCGTCCGGGTTCCGGCCGCCGGGTTGCGGTCGGCCTGCGGGGAGGCTGCCGGGGCTCTGCGGGCGGCGGGCGGGGCGTCAGTCGCGGCGGAGGGAGCGGAGCAGGCGGAGGAGCGCACGCTCGGCGGTCGGCCATGCCGCACCCGCTGCGACGGCGAGCGCCGTGGTGCCGGCAGCCCAGACGGCGATGCGGGCGGACCCGTCGACGAGGTCGGCGACGGCGGCCCCGGCCGTCGCCGTGATCGCGCCCGTGAGCGCGGCGAGCAGCGCCGTGCCGAGCAGGCGCGTCGGCCGCGGATGCCGCCACCGACGCCGGACGGCGCGCAGCTCCGCGGCGGCGGCCGCCAGGACGCAGGGCAGTCCGGCGGGCGGGTGACGGTGGCCCGGCCGGGGCTGCCGGGCGGGCCCGAGGGACGCGGCGCCCCCTATGGTCTGCTCCCGGCAGCGGGTGTCCTCGTCGGTGCGGGTGGCCTCGCGGCGGCGGGCGGCCTCGCCGGCCCGGGCGTTCCTGGGGCCGGGCGCCCGGCCGACGGGCGTCATCGGCCCGGTCGTGCCTGTCTCCGGCTGCATGTCTCCCGCACCCCCGGCTGGTCGGCGACCGCCCGGCGGCGGTCCGCCGGTACCGGACAGATCATGCCAGCCGGCGCCGTTCCGGGTGGACTCCTGACACCCGACGCGAAATGCCCGGGATCGGGCGCGATACCGCGCGCCCTCGTGGTGCGCCGGGCGGTGGCCGGGGGCTCGCCGGGCGCCGCCGGCTCCAGCGGGCCGACCGCGACGTGCCGTCGCGGAGCCCTTGACGGCGACCGCTTCGGTGGCATGCAATATTTCGCATGCCGGTACCGGAGAATCGTGGCCTCGTCCGTAGATCCCTGCTGCGCGAGGACGCCTATCGAGCCATCAGGGACGCCATCGTGAGCGGCACGCTCGCCCCCGGGGAGCGGCTGCACGACGCCGACCTCGTCGCCTGGCTGGGGGTGAGCCGAACCCCGGTGCGCGAGGCGCTGGGCAGGCTGGAGCAGGTGGGGCTGGTGCAGACGAGCCCCGGTCGCCACACGGTGGTCAGCCCGTTGGACGTGCGGGCGGTGCACCACGCCCAGGCGGTCGTGGCGGCCATGCACGAGCTGGCCGTCCGGGAGGCGGTGCCGCATCTGGCGGCGGACGACCTGGCGGCGATGCGCGCGGCGAACTCGCGGTTCGAGGCGGCCGTTCGCGCGGCGGACGTGGACGCGGCGCTCGCTGCCGACGACGCGTTCCACGGGGTGGCCGTCACCGCCGCCGCCAACCAGGCGGTGGTGACCGTGCTGGAGCAGTTCACGCCGGTGCTGCGGCGGCTGGAGCGGCTGCGCTTCGGCTCGCTGGCCGGGCGGGCGTCGGTGGCGCAGCACGAGCGGATCGTCGCGCACTGCGCGGCGGGCGAGGTCGACGCGGCCGCGGCCGCCGCGCGGGAGAACTGGCTGACGCTCGCCCCGCTGCTCGACACCGCCGGCGGCGGCGCCCCGGCGGCACCCGACGCACCCGACGGCCGGGACGGCTGAGCCGCCCGGGGCCGGCGCCCACGGCGCTCCCCCGTCCACCCGATCCCCCGCGCGCCCGACCCACCTCTTCGCCCGACCCACCTCACCGCCACCGGAGGCCCCCGTGTCCCTCGACGACTTCGACCGCCATCCGCTGCTCTTCGGGCCGAGCCCGGTGCACCCGCTGGACCGCCTCAGCGATCACCTGGGCGGCGCCCGCATCTGGGCCAAGCGGGAGGACTGCAACAGCGGCCTCGCCTTCGGCGGCAACAAGACCCGCAAACTGGAGTACCTCGTCCCGGAGGCGCTGCGGCAGGGCGCCGACACGCTGGTGACCATCGGCGGGGTGCAGTCCAACCACACCCGGCAGGTGGCCGCCGTGGCCGCGCGGCTGGGCATGAAGGCGGTGCTGGTCCAGGAGAGTTGGGTGGACTGGCCGGACCCCGTCAACGACCGGGTCGGCAACATCCTGCTGTCCCGGATGATGGGCGCCGACGTCCGGCTGGTGGACGCCGGGTTCGGCATCGGCTTCAAGGAGAGCTGGGAGGGCGCGCTGGAGGACGTCCGCGCGGCGGGCGGCACCCCCTACGCGATCCCGGCCGGCGCCTCCGACCACCCGCTGGGCGGGCTGGGGTTCGCCAACTGGGCGGCCGAGGTGGAGCAGCAGGAGCGTGAGCTGGGCGTCTTCTTCGACACGATCGTGGTGTGCAGTGTCACCGGCAGCACCCACGCCGGGATGATCGCCGGGTTCGCCGGGCAGGACCGGCCGCGCCGCGTCATCGGCATCGACGCCTCGGCGAAGCTCGACGAGACCCGTGCGCAGGTGGAGCGGATCGCCCGGGACACCGCCGACCGGATCGGGTTGGGCCGTGAGCTGCGGGACGAGGAGATCACCGTGCTGCCGGGGTGGGCGGGCGAGCTGTACGGCGTGCCGGTGCAGTCGACACTCGACGCCATCCGGCTCAGCGGCTCCCTGGAGGGCATGATCATCGACCCGGTGTACGAGGGGAAGTCGATGGCCGGGCTCATCGACCTGGTCGGCAGCGGGGAGATCCCCCGGGGCTCCACCGTGCTCTACGCCCACCTCGGTGGGCAGCCCGCGATCAACGCCTACAGCGGCGTCCTGGGCTGATTGCTTCTGCCGCCGTCGGGGGCCGGCCGCCGGTGCGGCCGGGCACCGGC
>NZ_JAAVJD010000363.1 GCF_012033735.1 Streptomyces lonarensis
GGTGCGGGCGCCCCGGTCCGGGACCGTTCGCCGCCGCGGGCCGCGATGGGCGACAATGGCCCGGCCGTCGGTGCGCCGGCGCCGCACCGCCCGACCGCCCCACCGTGACGCCGAGGAACCGCCCGCATGACCGAGACCGCTGTCGCAGCCGGGACCGCCGCCCTCCCCGGAGCGCTTGCCCCGCCGTTGGCGATCGGCCCGCACACCGTCTCCCCGCCGGTGGTGCTCGCCCCCATGGCGGGCATCACCAACGCCCCCTTCCGGACGCTGTGCCGGGAGTTCAGCGGCGGCCGCGGGCTCTTTGTCAGCGAGATGATCACCACGCGGGCGCTGGTGGAGCGCAACGCCAAGACGATGCGGCTGGTCCACTTCGACGCGGACGAGACGCCGCGCTCCATCCAGCTGTACGGCGTGGACCCCGACACCGTCGGCCGAGCGGTCCGCATGATCCGCGACGAGGACCTCGCCGACCACATCGACCTCAACTTCGGCTGCCCGGTGCCGAAGGTGACGCGGCGGGGCGGCGGCTCGGCGCTGCCCTACAAGCGGAACCTGCTGCGTTCGATCCTGCGGCAGGCCGTCGGCAACGCCGGGCCGCTGCCGGTCACGATGAAGATGCGCAAGGGCATCGACGACGACCACCTCACCTACCTCGACGCCGGCCGCATCGCCGTCGAGGAGGGGATCACCGCCGTGGCGCTCCACGGCAGGACCGCCGCCCAGCACTACGGCGGCACCGCCGACTGGGACGCCATCGCGCGGCTCAAGGAGACGGTCCCGGAGATCCCGGTGCTCGGCAACGGCGACATCTGGTCGGCCGCCGACGCCGTCCGCATGGTGCGGGAGACCGGCTGCGACGGGGTGGTCGTCGGGCGCGGCTGCCTGGGTCGGCCGTGGCTGTTCGCCGATCTCGTCGCCGCGTTCGACGGCCGCGGCCCCGACGCCGCCGCGCGCCCCTCGCTGGGCGAGGTCGCGGCGACGATGCTGCGGCACGCGACGCTGCTGGGCGAGTGGCTGGAGGACGAGAGCCGGGGCGTGATCGACTTCCGGAAGCATGTCGCCTGGTACACCAAGGGGTTCCCGGTCGGCTCCGACCTGCGGCGGTCGCTCGCCACCGCGGCGAGCCTCGCCGAACTCGCCGAGTTGCTGGACCGGTTGGACAAGGACGCGCCGTGGCCGCAGGGCGCCGACGGCCCCCGCGGCAGGACCTCCGGCCGCAACCGGGTGGTCCTGCCGGACGGGTGGCTCGCCGACCCCTACGACTGCGCGACCGTCACCGCCGACGCCGAACTCGACACCTCCGGCGGCTGACCCGCCGCCTCGGCGAACGCCGCGGGCTCCGCCCCCGGCCCGCCGCGGCCCGCGGCGACCGCCCGTCGCAGGGCGAACGGCGTCGCGGCGGTCCAGGCCCGCGGTCCGCAGGCGTGCGGGTGCGGGACGGGCGCGCTCCGCCCGTCCCGGCCGTACCCCGCCACCACCTCCGGGAGCCGCCCGCCCGGCGTCTCGGCCGTCGCGACCACGGCTTCCGCGACCCGGCGGGCGTGGTCCGCCAGCCCGTACCGGGCGAGGCCGAGCGCCAGCACCGCCGTGTCGTGCGCCCAGACGGCGCCCCGGTGCTGGGAGAGCGGATGGTAGGCGGGCTGGCCCGCCGCCAGGGTGCGCACGCCCCACCCGGAGTAGAAGTCCGGGCGCAGCAGCCGGTCCGCGGCCCGTCGCGCGAGCTCCTCGTCGAGCAGCCCGGACCACAGCACATGGCCGGCGTCGGAGGAGAGCGAACCGACCCGGGCCCCCTCCCCGTCGACGGCCGGCGCCGGGAGGTCGTGCTCCGGCATCCAGAAGTCCCGGACGAACCGCTCCCGCAGCGCCCGGGCCGCCGTCTCCAGCTCGTCGGCGTACCCCGGGTCCGCCCAGCTGCGGCGGGCCAGCGCCGCGGTGCGGCGCAGCGCGGCGTAGGCGTAGCCCTGGGTGGCGGCGGCGCTCAGCCTGCCGCGGGCGGGGGTGCCGTCGGCGTGGCAGATGGCTCCGGGGGAGTCCTTCCAGGACTGGTTGGCGCGGCCGCCCTCGTCCGGTCGGTACACCAGGTAGCCGTGGGTGCCGAGGCCGCCGTGCTCGACCATCCACCGCACCGCCGCCCGGGCGGCGGGTTCCAGGCGCCGGGCGGTCCCGTCGTCGCCGGTCGCCTCGGCGTGGGCGCCGAGAAGGACGAGGAAGAGCGGCGTGGTGTCGAGCGCCCCGTAGTAGCGGGCGTAGGGCACCTGGCCGAAGTGCGCCAGCTCCCCGCGCCGCATCTCGTGGACGATCTTGCCGGGCTGGGCCACGCGGTCCGGCTCGTCCGCGGTGGCCTGGGCGGCGGCGAGGGCCAGCAGGGTGTCCACCGCGTCCGACGGCCGGCGGTCGAGCGTGAAGAGCGAGGTGAACAGGGCGTTGCGGCCCAGCAGGGTGGCGAGCCAGGGGACGCCGGCGGCGGGGACCCGTAGCGGCTCACCGTCCGGGCCGGTGGCTGCGGTCCCCAGTGCGGCCAGGTCGGCGGCGCCCTGTCGGCAGAGAGCGTCGAGTTCCGGCCACGATCCGGCGGGCGTCGCGGCATCGGAGACGGCGTCGCCGGCGGGTTCCGCGGCCGGCGCGGCGTCGTCCGGCACCGGTGCGGCCGGGGTCCCCGCCGCGCCGTCCGCACCGTGGGGCAGCGGGGTGACGCGCAGCGTGACGACGACGGCCTCGCCGGGGGCGGGGCGCAGCCGCCAGACCAGTCGGCGGGCGCCGCTGCCGGTCTCCTCCACGGCGTCGGGGGCCGGTTCGGCGGTGATGAGGGTGCGGCTGTGCCATTCCTGCCGCCGGTAGCCGAGTTCGATGCCGTCGGGGAGCGCCCGGCGGCTGCGGACGGCGTGCGGCTTGTCGTACCAGCGGTGGTCGGAGCGGAGTTCGAACTGGTCGGCGAAGTCGGCGTCCACGGTCATGGCGAGGACGACGGTGCCGGCCGGCGCGCGGTTGGCGACCAGCCGCAACTCCTCGACGAGCGTGCCGTGTTCCAGGCGCTGTTCGCGGAAGACGGTGTGGGCGGGGGGTTCGGCGCCGCGGCCGCCCGGGATCAGCGCCGAGCGGGCGCGGGGCCCCGCTGTGGCGGGGGCGAGCACGACGGGGGTGGTGCCGTCGATGGTCAGCTGCCAGCGGCTCAGATGCCGGGCGTCGTCGGCGAACAGGCCCTCGGGGACGGTGCCGCGGGCCCCGGTGATGTCACCGGAGGGCCCGATGGCGGCGAAGGCCCCCTCGTGCACCAGAAGTCTGTGGTGCGTCGCGTTCATCGTGCGCAGCCCTCCCTGGAGTTCTCACGTCTCGTACCGCGCCGCGGCACGGGGGTGCCGCGTGGTGCTGCTGTGCTGTGCTCGCCTTCCGGGCGCGGCGTGGGCTCCGCCGCGGCACCGGTCAGCCGCCGGGGACGGGTCGGGTCGGGGTGACGCGACCGCGGTCGGAAGCGGGTCGGGGTGCGCCGGGGGGGCTGTCGACCGGGGCGGCCGCGGGGACGGCGGGACCGGCGGGGGCGGTGCGGGC
>NZ_JAAVJD010000364.1 GCF_012033735.1 Streptomyces lonarensis
CGGCCACGTTTGGCCGTCCCCGGTCCGGCAAGGCGACCGGTCGGCCGCGGCTCCGCCGGCGGCCCCGGCCGGAGCGCCGCCCCGCGGACCGCTGTCCGCCGGGTGGCCCCGCCACCCGCCCCGTGCGGGTGCCGCAGCGGAGTGAGGAAGCCGACAACCTGGTCTGAAACCGCATGATCGGGTAGGAGAAAGCCGGAGATACCCGCACAGAACGGAGCGTCATCATGGCTGCCAGTGCCAACCCGAAGTACACCGTCCCTGGCCTGAGTGTCGAGCAGGCGGGCGAGCTGATCGGCATTCTGCAGATGCGGCTCCACGCCCTGAACGACCTCCACCTGACGCTGAAGCACGTCCACTGGAACGTGGTCGGCCCGCACTTCATCGCCGTCCACGAGATGCTCGACCCGCAGGTCGACCGGGTGCGCGACATGGCGGACGACGTGGCCGAGCGCGCCGCCGCCCTCGGCGGCGTCAGCCAGGGCACCCCCGGCGCGCTGGTCGCCGCCCGCTCCTGGGAGGACTACAGCGTGGGCCGCGCCGGCGCCATCGCCCACCTCGGCGCGCTCGACCTGGTGTACTCCGGCGTCATCACCGACGTCCGCGCGGCCATCGAGCAGGTGGGGCCGATCGACCCCGCCACCGAGGACCTGCTCATCGAGCAGCTGCGCGACCTGGAGCAGTTCCAGTGGTTCGTCCGCGCGCACCTGGAGACCTCCGGCGGCGAGCTGCGCACCGCCGACGCCGACACCGAGGTCGAGGCCGCGCGCCGCGCCGGCAGTTGAGAACCGGGCCCGGTGCGGGAGAACCGGGCCCCGCACGACCGCCTCACCGGGGAGGACGCGGCAGTTCCGCGGCCCCCCCGGCGGCGTCGCGCCCGGCCGCCGCGGCGATGCGGGCCGCGAGGTGGGCCGCGTACTCCGGCGCCTGCTGCCGCAGGCCGGCCGGCCACCACTCGGCGGCGTAGTCGCTCTCGCGGTAGAGCCGCAGGGCGTGCGCCAGCACCGGCCGCCGCGCCGCCGGGAGCCTGGGCAGCGCCCAGCGGGCGGCGGCGTCCTTGGAGCGGATCTCGCCGGTCGCCAGCGTGGTCCACACCCGGGCGAGGGTCAGCACCGCGTTGCGGGTGTCGTCGGCCACCTCCGCGAGCAGCTCCGGCACGGCGGCGACGGTCGCCCGGGCCACGTCGCCGGCCGGGACCGCGGGCAGCTCCCGGTCCGGCGGCGGGCCGGCGAGCACCCGGCCGGCGGAGCGCGCGCCGGTCAGGAGCACCGCCAGGTCGGGCATGTCGGCGGGGCGGGGGCGCGGGTCGCGGAGCAGCGCGGGCCGCAGCCACTCGCCGAACAACAGGTCGGCGCGTGGCGGGTACCGCCACGGGACGACGTCCCCGCGCACGACGACCAGCAGTTCCACCGGGCGCGGCCCGCCGCCGGGGCCCGACAGCTCCAGCAGCCCGGTGACGAGCCGCTCGCGCTGCTCCCCGTCGAGGGACCGGTCGGTCACTGCCAGCAGGTCCAGGTCGCTGGCCGGCCGCAGCCCGCCCGCCACCGCCGAGCCGTGCAGGTACAGCGCCCGCAGCGCGGGACCCAGCACCGACTCCACCAGCCGCCGCACCCGCGAGATCTGATCGTCCACGCCGGCCATGGTGGCAGCGGCGAGGCGGTTCCGCAGCCGGTTTCCCGCCACCGCCTCGTGCCACGGCTCGGCCCGGGCCGCACCCGGACCGCGGCACCCCGGACGGCCCCGAATGTCCCCCGCCGGCCGCCGGGGACCACCGGCGCGCGGAGGTCTCAGCGTTGCGGGCCGAAGGCCGCCTCCTGCTGCCGGGCCAGCCGGCCGCGCATCAGCCGGGCGACCGGTGGCGCGGGGACGCCCGAGCGCTCCGCGTCGTCCGCCACCGAGGCCAGCCACGGCGGCATGAAGCCGAGCGTCCACTTCCCGGCCGACTTCACCATGTCGCGCTCGAACCGCTTCCACAGCGCCGCGTCCAGCGCGGGCGCCAACCGGCCGACCAGCTCCCGCTCCTCGTCCGCGGTGTGGACCCGCAGCAGGTCGTGCGCGGCGCGCGCCGCCTTCTCCAGCTCGGGAGCGCCGCCGCCGTCGGGCCGCAACCCCCGGATCGCGGCGGAGAGTTCCGCCATGCGGTCCTCCAGCACGTGGTGCTCCTCCGCCAGCAGCTCCAGCGCGGCCGGGTCCGCGCCGCGCTCCCGCAGCACCGGCCAGAGGATGTCGTCCTCACCCTGGTGGTGGTGTTCGATCAGTTCCACGATCTTCGCGGCGTAGGCGGTGAGGTGCCGGGTGCGCTCCGCGTCAGGACGGTCCGCGAGCGCCGCGGCGGTGCGGGCGATGCGGTCGAGGTCGGTCAGCATCGCGCGGTGCGCCAGGATCATGGTGCGGTGGGCCTTGGGGAGGGTCTGGGTGTCGGGGGCCATGGGCTTCCCTTCCGGGGTCGGTGCGTGCGGGTGGGCGGTGCGCGGGGGCGGCGGCGGCCGCCCGGGGGAGCGGGGTGGGCAGGGCGCCGGTCAGCAGAAGCTCCCTCCCGCGGCGAGCAGCGCCCCGGAGTCGAACAGCCGGACCAGTTCCGGTTCCACGCGGTGCGCGGCGAGGTAGTGGGAGCCGAAGCGTGCGCGGTAGGTCTCGAACCAGACGGGGTCCCGGTGCAGGAAAAGTATGTCGTGGAAGGCCATCCGACGCACCGCCATCATCGGGACCGGCGCCCGGTTGACCGGGAACGCGGGGTTGCGGGCGGCCGCCGCGGGGCAGTCGGGGTGGAGCTGGCCCAGCATCATGCCGCGCGCCACCGCGGCCCCCTTGATCCGGGCGTGCGCCTCGTCGACCAGGTGGTACGACTCGGGGCGCATGCCGTCGAAGACGCAGATCACGCTCGCCAGCGCCGGGTTGGGCGACTGCGGCAGCCGCGCCTCGAACCGGTCCATCAGACGCTGGGTCAGCCGCACCAGCTGCGCCACGTCGCCGTCGGCCGGCCAGCGCACCCGCACCAGCTCCAGGCAGTGCGCCCGCTGCGCCGGGCGCACGAACGGGCAGACCGCGCCGGGACGGCCCAGCTCGGGGTGCGGCTCGGCGACGTACTCCGCGAGCCAGTCGGTCAGCCGCCGCCGCAGTACCGGGGTGAGCGGCCGGAAGACCGCCTCGCCCGTCACCGGACCGCCCCCGCGGCGGTCCGGCTGCCGGCGAGCACCGCGGTGAGAGCCGCGACGCAGCGGTCCACCTGCTCCTCGGTGCCCACGGTGATCCGCAGGTGGCCCGGCAGGCCGAGCAGCCCCAGGTCGCGGACGACGACGCGGTGCTCGGCCGCCAGCCGCTCCGCCACCGCCGCGCTGTCGCCGCCCACCTCGGCCATCACGAAGTTCGCCGCCGACGGCGGGCAGTCGACGCCGATGGCTGCCAGCCCCGCGACCAGCCGCGCGCGGGCCCGGGCGGTGGACCCGTCGGCGGTGGCGCTGCTGAAGGGCGACGCCCGGATGGCGGAGGTGCTGCGGCGCGCGGTGCGCGCGGGGGTGAGCATGCCGACCGAGCCGCTGGTGC
>NZ_JAAVJD010000365.1 GCF_012033735.1 Streptomyces lonarensis
CGCCCGACCCGGTCCGCCGCCGCAGGCCCGGGGCGTCCCGGCGGCGCACGCCTCCCGGCATGTCACCGTCCCGGCACGTCACCGGCCCGGGCCCGCCGCGCCGACCGGCGTGGACCGGCCCCGTCGTGGCGCGTCGCGCTCCCGGAGTCGCTACGCTCGACGGCGCACCACCGTCGGCACGGTGGGCGGCACCACCGGGCCCGGCGCCGGGCGGCGCGGACCGCGCCTTCGGGGAGCCGCCGTGCGCCGGGCGGTGCGACGGCGGATCGGCGAGCGGGAAGGACACGGCGTGGTCGGCGGACGGCGGGAGAGCCTCTTCGGACAACTGGCCCGGCGCGGGTTCAGTGCCCCCGCCGCGGCGGAGGAGATCCTCCACTCCGGGGCGCTCGGCCCCGGCGGGCCCGACAACACCCTGCTCGACGGCCTCGGGGCGACCGCCGACCCCGACCTCGCGCTCCACGCCCTGGTCCGCGTCACCGAGAATCAGCCCGAGCCGGCCGACCGCACCCTGCTGCTGAAGACCCTCACCTCCAGCAAGCCGCTGCGGGACCGGCTCCTCTCGGTGCTCGGCGCCTCCGAGGCGCTGGGGGACCACCTCGCCGCCCACCCCGACGAGTGGCGTGTCCTCGTCTCCTTCGACACCGCCGACCTCCACCCCGGGCTCGCCGACTTCGAGACCGCGCTCGCCGGGGCCGACGACCCCGACCGGCTCCGACTGGCCTACCGGCGTGCGCTGTTGATGATCGCCGCCCGCGATCTCAGCGGCACCAGCGGCTTCGTGGAGACGGCGGCCGAACTCGCCGACCTCGCCACCGCCACGCTCCGCGCCGCACTCCGCATCGCCGAGGCGGAGGCCCCGGAGGACGCCGAGCGGTGCCGGCTGGCCGTGGTGGCCATGGGGAAGTGCGGCGGCGGGGAGCTGAACTACGTCTCCGACGTGGACGTCATCTTCGTCGGTGAGGCACCCGAGGGCGCCGACCAGGAGGCCGAGGGCCCCGCGATGCAGGCGGCGACCCGCCTCGCCGCCCGCCTGATGCGGATCTGCTCCGACACCACCGCCGAGGGCACCATCTGGCCGGTGGACGCCAACCTGCGGCCCGAGGGCCGCAACGGCCCCCTGGTCCGCTCCCTCGCCAGCCATGTCGCGTACTACCACCGCTGGGCCAAGACCTGGGAGTTCCAGGCCCTGCTCAAGGCCCGCCCGGTCGCGGGGGACCGCGCCCTCGGCGAGGAGTACCACGCCGCCGTGGCCCCCCTGGTCTGGGAGGCCGCCGCCCGGGAGAACTTCGTCGTCGACGTGCAGCAGATGCGCCGACGCGTCGAGGAGTCGATCCCCGCCGCCCACGCCGGCCGCGAACTCAAGCTCGGGCCGGGCGGGTTGCGGGACGTCGAGTTCGCCGTCCAGCTGCTGCAGCTGGTCCACGGCCGCGGCGACGCCGAACTGCGCAGCCCCACCACCCTCTCCGCGCTCTCCGCCCTCGCCGACCGGGGGTACGTCGGCCGGGTCGACGCCGCGCAGCTCGACGCCTCCTACCAGTTCCTGCGCACCGTGGAGCACCGCATCCAGCTCCACCGGCTGCGCCGCACCCACCTGATGCCCGACACCGAGGACGAACTGCGCAGCATCGGCCGGTCGCTCGGGTTCCTCAAGGACCCGGTCGCCGAGCTGAACCATGCCTGGCGGCGCCACACCGCCGTGGTGCGCCGCCTCCACGAGAAGCTGTTCTACCGGCCGCTGCTCGAATCCGTCGCCCAACTGGACGCCGGCGAGGCGCGGCTGTCGCTCGGCGCCGCCGAGGAGCGGCTGGTCGCCCTCGGCTACGACGATCCGACCGCCGCGCTGCGCCACCTCAAGGCACTGGCCTCGGGCGTCAGCCGCAAGGCGTCGATCCAGCGGACGCTGCTGCCGGTCATGCTCGACCGCTTCGCCGACTCGGCCGACCCCGATGCCGGGCTGCTCGGCTTCCGCAAGGTCTCCGACGCGCTGGGCAACACCCCCTGGTACCTCCGGTTGCTCCGCGACGAGGGGGCCGCCGCGGAGAACCTGGCCCGGGTGGTGGCCTCCGGCCGGTTCGCCACCGACCTGCTGCTGCGGGCCCCCGAGGCCGTCTCCCTCCTCGGCGGCGAGGAGGGGCTGCGCCCCCGGGGCCGGCAGGCCCTGGAACAGGAGATCCTTGCGGCCGTCGGCCGGCACCCCGTCGCCGAGGAGGCCGTCGCCGCCGTGCGCGGGGTGCGGCGACGCGAGCTCTTCCGCACCGCCGCCGCCGACGTCATCGACGCCTACGCCGAACCGGGGCTCAGGCCCGAGGCGGTCGACCGCGTCGGCGAGGCGGTGACCGACCTCAACGCGGCCGCACTGGCCGGGGCGCTGCGGACCGCCGCGCGCACCCACAGCGGCGACGAGCTGCCCACCCGGTTCGCCATCATCGGCATGGGCCGCTTCGGCGGCCAGGAGCTCAACTACGGCTCCGACGCCGACGTGATGTTCGTCCACGAACCGCGCGAGGGCGTCAGCGACGAGGAGGCGTCCCGGGCCGCCCACGCCGTCGCCAACGAGTTGCGCCGCCTGCTCCAGATCCCCGCGCCCGACCCGCCGCTGCTCATCGACGCCGACCTCCGGCCCGAGGGGAAGAGCGGCCCGCTGGTCCGCAGCCTCACCGGGTACGAGGCGTACTACCGGCGGTGGAGCCGGGTGTGGGAGAGCCAGGCGCTGCTGCGGGCGCAGCCGATGGCCGGCGACGAAGGGCTGGGCGAGCGGTTCCTCGCGCTGATCGACCCCGTGCGGTATCCCGAGGGCGGGCCGGGCGAGGACGCCGAGCGTGAGATCCGGCGGCTCAAGGCCCGGATGGAGGCGGAGCGGCTGCCGCGCGGCGCCGACCCCACGCTCCACGCCAAGCTGGGCCGGGGCGGCCTCTCCGACGTGGAGTGGACCGTCCAGCTCCTCCAGCTGCGCCACGCCCACGACCGGCCGGAGCTGCGCACCACCCGGACGCGACCGGCCCTGGCCGCCGCCCAGGCGGCGGGGCTGCTGGACGAGGACGACGCGCAGACGCTGGACGAGGCGTGGCTGCTGGCCTCGCGGGTCCGCAACGCCGTGCTGCTGGTGCGGGGCCGGCCGGGCGACACCTTCCCCAACGCCACCCGGGAACTGTCGGGCGTCGCCCGCTACCTCGGCTACGACCCCGGCCATGCCGGGGAGATGCTGGAGGACTACCGGCGCACCACCCGGCGGGCGCGCGCGGTGGTGGACCGCATCTTCTACGAGAGCTGAGCCCCGCCCCCCACTTCGCCCGCGGCGGCTCGCCGCGCGGCGTCAGCCGCGGGTGGGGCGGCCGCCGGCGGAGACCTCGGACGGCCGCTGCTGCCGGGGCAGCTCGCCGTCGCTCGGCGGGCGCGGGCCGGCGGGGCCGTCGCCGTCGTGCTCCTCGGGGGACTCCGCGTTCCCGCCGGCCGTCCGGCCGCTGCCGGGCGGGGTGTCGCCGCCGGTGCCGCCACCGGGCGGGCCGCCGTCGCCCCCGGGG
>NZ_JAAVJD010000366.1 GCF_012033735.1 Streptomyces lonarensis
ACCTCCGGCTGGTCCTGCCCCGAGACGACGGGCCAGCCCGCGCAGCCGAGCAACTCCCAGACCAGGAACCTGCCGCGGACCAGGGCGCCCGCTTCGGTGTCATCGTGCCGCTCCACCGCGTCGGCGAGTTCGAGGTAGCCGTCCCAGAGCAGGTCGGGAACGGTGGAGGCGCAGGGGCCGTCGGCCACCGCGCGCAGCTGCGGCACCAGGAACGCCCAGCACTGCGCGCGCAGCCGGTCGAGGAACTCGGCGATGTACGGGTTGGACCGCAGCGCGGTCAGCTCGCGCCAGAACCGCAGGTCGTAGCCGACGAGGATGTCCAGGTCACCGGCGCGTGCAGCCTGCCCCGAGGTGGCGGCCCTGCGCCGTATCGAGGTGAAGGCGTCGGGCGGATAGTCCGGCGGGGGCCTGCCGGCGTCGGCGAGGGGGAGCCCCTCGCGGACCACCGAGCGGGCCTCGATCATCTCGCGGAAGTCGGTGAGCGTGTACGACCGCACCCGGAACCCGCGGTGCTGCTCCACCAGGAGCAGGCCCTGCGCCGAGAGGTCGAGCAGCGCCTCGCGGGCGGGCGTCGTGGAGACGCCGTAGCTCTCGGCGATCTCCCGCACGGTGAACTCCAGGCCGGCGACGAGTCGTCCGGCCAGAACCTCCTCGCGGAGAGCGCCGGTGAGCTGCTCGCGCAGAGTGCTGCGTCGTATCACCTCGCTCACTCTACTCACTCGCCATGGACAGGTGGTGGGCAGAGTGACAGCATGCAGTGAGGGGACGTATCACCCGTTACCGGCCCGAAAAGACCAGGGAGGCCGCCATGACAGAGCGCAACGGCCGTGATTCCAGGGGCAATCGGGGTGGAGAGGGCGATCACGGGCCCGACGGCGAGAACGCTGCGCGTTCCGGTGTCCCGGGCGTGGCGCGCCCCACGGTGCACCTCGCCGTGTACGACACGCTCGCCGACTGGGAACCCGGCCACGCCACCGCCGAGCTGGCGCGCAACGGCTACCGGGTGCGGACGGTCGGACCGGACATCCGGCCGGTGACCACGCTGGGCGGGATGCGGGTGGTGCCCGACATCGCGGTGGCGGAGCTCCGCCCGGAGGACAGCGCCCTGCTCATCCTCCCCGGCGCGGACACCTGGGAGACCGGCGAACTCGCGCCGTTCGCGGCGACGGCCCGCCGGTTCCTGGCGTCGGGGGTCCCCGTCGCGGCGATCTGCGGCGCGGTCCCGGGGCTGGCCCGTGAGGGGCTGCTGGACGACCGCGACCACACGGCGGCCGCGCCGTTCGTCCTCACCGCCACCGGCTACGGCGGCGGGGACCGCTACCGGGAGGCCGACGCCGTGACCGATCGCGACCTGATCACGGCGGGCCCCACCGACCCGGAGGCGTTCGCCCGCGAGATCCTGCGGCGGCTGGCGGTGCTGCCTCCCGAGGTGCTCGACGCCTGGTTCCGCCTGTACGCGGACTCCGACGCCTCGGCCTACCCGGTCGTCGCCGCGGCGGCCGAGGCCCGGCAGCACCGGGCCGCCTGACACCGCCGGCTCCACACCCGGCCCGGCGGCCCCGCCGCCCGCCGGCGCGTCGCCGCGCCCAGGTACGTGCTCCCTCCAGGGAACCGGTCACGGTCTGGTTGCTGTCCCCCCAACCGAGGCGGCCGGGCGCATATCCTCGGGCCGGCACGGGGCAGTGAGGGGACGGCACATGAAACCGCTCGGACCGGCGGATCCCAGACGCGTGGGGCAGTACCAACTGCTGGGACGTCTCGGCGCGGGAGGGATGGGCAGCGTCTATCTGGCGCGCTCGGCGCGGGGACGCACCGTCGCGGTGAAACTGGTGCAGCCGGAACTCGCCCGGCAGCCGGAGTTCCGGGAGCGGTTCCAGCGGGAGGTGGACGCGGCCCGCCGCATCGGGCAGCGCTGGACGGCGCCGGTGCTGGACTGCGACACCGAGGCCGACACCCCCTGGGTGGCGACCGGTTACGTCGCGGGCCCGTCGCTGCACGAGGTCGTCACGGCGAGGAGCGGCCCGCTGCCGCCGCGCAGTCTGCTGGCGCTCGCCAACGGCCTGACGCAGGCGCTGGACGACATCCACGCCGCGGGCATCGTCCACCGCGACCTCAAGCCGTCGAACGTGCTGGTCACCATCGACGGGCCGCGCGTCATCGACTTCGGGATCGCCCGCGCCGTGGAGGCGACGGGCGCGGGGCTGACCCGGACCGGTTCCGCCGTCGGGTCGCCGGGGTTCATGTCGCCGGAGCAGTGCCGGGGCGAGGACGTCACCCCGGCCTCCGACGTCTTCTGCCTCGGCTCGGTGCTGGTCTTCGCGGCGACGGGACGGACGCCGTTCGGCGACGCCAACAGCGCGATGCACGTGCTGATGCTGCGGATCGTGCAGAACCAGCGTGACCTCACGGGCGTCCCGGACGAGCTGCTGGAACTGGTGACGGCCTGCCTCCAGCCCGACCCGTCGGACCGGCCCACCTCGCAGCGACTGGCCGAACTCACCGCGACGGGCGACGTCTGGGACGACGAGGACGGCGAGCCGTGGCTGCCCGGCGCGCTGATAGCCAGGCTGGGCAAGCAGGCCGTCGGCCTGCTGGACTCCGAGGACCCGCTGCACGCGCCGCCGTTGCCCCCGACTCCCCCGCTCGGCTCGGGCTCCGAACCGCCTCCGCCGCCGGGCACGCCCGACGCTCCCGCCGCCCGGCCGTGGAGTCCGACGCCCCCCGTACCGCCCGCCGGGGGCCCCGCCGCGGCTCCTGCCGGCGGTGGGTACGGGTTCCCGGCGCCACCGAGCGCGCCCGCGCCGCTCGGCACACCGGCGCCGCCGACCGCCGCGCCCGCCACGCCCCCTCCTCCGAGCACGCCACCGCCGCCGGGCACGCCACCGAGCGCGGGCACACCGGCGCCGCCGCCCCTTCCCGGGCACGGGCCGCCGCCCGCCTACGGTCCGCCACCGACGGCACCCCCGGCCCGGCCGGCGCCGCAGAGTGCCGAGAGCCCGGAGCCCGGTCAGCCCGGTCAGGCCGGTCAGCCCGGTCAGGCCGAGAACCACGGTCAGCACGAGCTGCCCGGCGACACACCGGAGGGCCGGGAGGCACGGGAGGCGCGGGAGGCGCAGGAGTCAGGGAACGCCGCTGACGGCATCGGCGGCGTCACCGGCGGGAGTTCGCGTGCGGCGGCCGCTGCCCCCGAGGCCGCGGAGGCCGCCGGGCCTCCCCGCCCCCGGCGTCCTGCGCCGGGGACCCCGGACCCCCGCACCGCCACGGCGGTGACGGCCCTTCCCGCTGCAGCCGCTGCGGCGGCGCCTGCCGCTCCGACCGGCCCCGACAGGCCCGGTGCCACCCCGCCGACCGACACGGCCGCCGGCGCCGGACGCCCCGCGACGGACCCGGCCCCGGGTGCGGGCAGCGGGTCCTCGGAGTCCAGCAGGCCGACGGCCTGCTTGCCCAGCCTGGCTATCAGCGCGCCGGGCAGCCACGGCTCGCCG
>NZ_JAAVJD010000367.1 GCF_012033735.1 Streptomyces lonarensis
GCCGCGATGCGGGTGACGTCCCGGATGCCCTGGCCGCAGAGGCGCACCGCGCTCTCCTCGGCGGCGGTGAGACGGGCGGCGACCAGGCCAGGTTGAGCACCTCGGTGTCGGTCTCCGGCGTGGCGCCCCGGCCATCCGCCGGCCCGTGGCGGGAGGCGACGGCCGCTCCCTGCGCGACGGCCGTTCGAGTGAGCGGCTAACCTGTCCTCGGTCGTGCCCCGCCGCCCCGCGGGCTGCCGCGGGCGCGCCGTCCCACCCTGCTTCCGCCGCAGCCGGCCGCTGAGGGCCGGTCCGAGAAAGAGGTGCGCATCTCCGTGTCCGCCAAACCCGCCGTCGTGGTCGCCATCGACGGGCCGTCCGGAACGGGCAAGTCCAGCACCTCCAAGGCGGTCGCCGCCCGGCTCGGCCTCGCCTACCTCGACACCGGCGCCCAGTACCGCGCCATCACCTGGTGGATGCTGCACAACGGCGTCGACGTGGCCGACCCGGCCGCCGTCGCCGCCGCCGCGTCCACCCCCGAGGTCGTCTCCGGCACCGACCCCCGGTCGCCCACGATCACCGTGGACGGGACCGACGTCGCGGCGCCCATCCGCGGCGCCGAGGTCACCGGCGCCGTCAGCGCCGTCAGCGCCGTGCCGGCCGTCCGTGAGCTGATCACCGCGCTGCAGCGTTCCATCGCGGCCGAGGCCACCGCGGGGATCGTCGTCGAGGGACGCGACATCGGCACCACGGTCCTCCCCGACGCGGACCTGAAGATCTTCCTCACCGCCTCCGAGGAGGTGCGCGCCGCCCGCCGCAGCGGGGAGATCGGCCGCCGCGGCGCGGAGGGCGTCGCCACCACCCGCGCCGACCTCGCCCGCCGGGACGCGGCGGACTCCTCCCGCGCGGTCTCCCCGCTCGCCCAGGCCGGCGACGCGACGGAGGTGGACACTTCCCACCTCACCCTGGACGAGGTCGTCGACTGCGTCGTCACCCTCGTCGAGGAGCGGAAGCGTCCCGTCTCGTGACCACCGCCACCCCCCGGCCCGCGGACGGCCCGCGCCCGGACCCCAGCCCCCGCGGCGCCGTCGTGGGCCACCGCATCGGCATCTCGCTGGTGCGGAGCGCGTGGAACACGCGGGTGCTGGGCGCCTGGCGGGTCCCGGGCACCGGCCCGGTCATCCTCGCGGGCAACCACAGCCACAACGTGGACGGCCCGCTGGTCATCGGCACCTCGCCCCGACCGGTCCACTTCCTCGTCAAGCGCGAGGCGTTCGTCGGCCCGGCCGGCGCCGCGATGCGGGCCCTCGGGCAGATCGCGGTGGACCGCGGTGCGGCGGACCGCGGTGCGGTGGCGGACACCCTCGCCGTGCTGCGGGCCGGCGGCGTCATCGGCATGTTCCCCGAAGGCAGCCGCGGCGCCGGTGACTTCGCGGCGCTCCGCTCCGGGCTGGCCTGGTTCGCGCTGCGGTCGGGCGCGGCGGTGGTGCCCGTCGCGGTCCTCGGCAGCTCCGAGCGCCGCAGCCGGGTGCTGCCGGGCCTGCCGCCGCTCCGCGGTCGGCTGGACGTCGTCTACGGCGAGCCGTTCCACCCCGGCGACGGCAGCGGCCGGCGCACCCGGGCGGCGCTGGACGCGGCCACCGAGCAGGTCCAGGAACGCCTGGCGGCACATCTCGCGTCGGCCCGGGCCCTCACCGCGCGTTAGGCTGGGCGGTCGGGCCCCTCCCACGGCCACCACACCGTCGGGCCGATGACGCCGCGCGGCTCGCGCCGCGCGCCACCGGCCCCCGGGGGGAGCAGCCCGGGCCCCGCCGCGTGCCGGGCACCGCAACCGCCCGCAGAGGGCGGCCCCACCGGGACAGCCCCGGCCGACGACGGAGACAGGACCCATGCGCGACCACGAGCAGCCCGAGGCGGGCACCGACCACGGTGCCCTGGACGAGGCCGAGTACACCGAGTTCCTGCGGCTCGCCGAGGAGGAGGGCTTCGACGCCGAGGAGGTGGACGGGGAACTCGCCGCCGCCGGCGCGGGCCCGCTGCCGGTGCTCGCCGTCGTGGGCCGGCCCAACGTCGGCAAGTCCACCCTGGTCAACCGCATCCTCGGCCGCCGTGAGGCGGTCGTGGAGGACCGCCCCGGCGTGACGCGCGACCGCGTCAGCTACGAGGCCGAGTGGGCGGGCCGCCGCTTCAAGGTGGTGGACACCGGCGGCTGGGAGCAGGACGTCCTCGGCATCGACGCCTCCGTCGCGGCCCAGGCGGAGTTCGCCATCTCCACCGCGGACGCGGTGGTCTTCGTGGTGGACGCCGTCGTCGGCCCCACCGACACCGACACCGCCGTGGTCCGGCTGCTGCGCAAGTCGGGGAAGCCCGTCGTGCTCTGCGCCAACAAGGTGGACGGCCCCTCCACCGAGGCCGACGCCACCTACCTGTGGTCGCTCGGCCTGGGCGAGCCCCACCCGGTCTCCGCCCTCCACGGCCGCGGCACCGGCGACATGCTGGACGCCGTGCTGGAGGCGCTGCCGGACGCCCCGCCGGAGACCTTCGCCGCGGTCACCGGCGGCCCCCGCCGCATCGCGCTGATCGGGCGTCCCAACGTCGGCAAGTCCTCGCTGCTGAACAAGGTGGCGGGCGAGGAGCGCGTCGTCGTCAACGAGGAGGCCGGCACCACCCGTGACCCGGTCGACGAGCTGATCCAACTGGGCGACCGCATCTGGAAGTTCGTCGACACCGCCGGCATCCGCCGCCGGGTGCACCTCCAGGAGGGCGCGGACTACTACGCCTCGCTGCGGACCGCCGCCGCCCTGGAGAAGGCCGAGGCGGCCGTGGTGCTCATCGACGTCACCGAGCCGATCAGCGTCCAGGACACCCGCATCATCTCGATGGCGGTCGACGCCGGCCGCGCCCTCGTCATCGCCTACAACAAGTGGGACACCCTCGACGAGGAGCGCCGCTTCTACCTGGAGCGGGAGATCGAGCGCGACCTGGTGCAGGTGCAGTGGGCGCCGCGCGTCAACGTCTCCGCGCGCACCGGCCGCCACATGGAGAAGCTGGTCCCCGCGCTGGAGACCGCGCTGGCCGGCTGGGAGAGCCGGGTGCCGACGGGCAAGCTCAACGCCTTCCTGGGCGAGCTGGTCGCCTCCCACCCGCACCCGATCCGGGGCGGCAAGCAGCCCCGCATCCTCTTCGGCACCCAGGCCGGCACCCGGCCGCCCCGGTTCGTGCTGTTCGCCTCCGGCTTCCTGGAGGCGGGGTACCGGCGCTTCGTCGAACGCCGGTTGCGCGAGGAGTTCGGCTTCGCGGGCACCCCGATCCAGGTGTCGGTCCGGGTCCGGGAGAAGCGCGGCGCCAAGCGCAAGTGACGCCCGCGACGGCGCCCGCCCTTCCCGGGAGGAGGGGCGGGCGCCGTCCTGCGTGACGCGCGGTCCCGAACGCACCACGGCGCCGCGCCCGCCCCGCCCCGCGTCGGGAAGGGACGGCCGCGGCGCCGTGGCGCGCGGTCAGAGGC
>NZ_JAAVJD010000368.1 GCF_012033735.1 Streptomyces lonarensis
GGGTGGGCGGGGTGGTCGGCGCCGAGGGGGTGGGCCCGAGCGGCGGGGGCGGGGGCTTGGAGCGGCCGCCGCGGCGGCGCTCGATCAGCGCCACGGCGCCCGGCGGCAGCCAGGCGGAGGCCGAGCCGCTGTCGTCCCCGGCGGAGAAGAGGTGCGGGGCGAGCCGCGCCTGCAGGTCGGCGGGGCTGGGCCGCTCGTCGGCGGCGTGCCGCATGCAGGACTCGATCAGCGGGTGCAGCTCGTCGGGGAGCCCGTCGAGGTCGGGGTTCTCCCGCAGCAGCATGAAGACCGTCTCGACGGGGTTGGCGCCGTGGTACGGCGGGTGCCCGGTGGCGGCGAAGACGAGGGTGGAGGCGAGCGAGAAGACGTCGCTGGCGCCGGTGACGCCGCGGGAGTCGCGCGCCTGCTCCGGCGACATGTAGGCGGGGGTGCCGACCGCGACGTTGGTCATGGTCAGCCGCTGGTTGGAGACGCCGGAGGCGATGCCGAAGTCGATGACGCGCGGCCCGTCCTCGACGACGAGGACGTTCGAGGGCTTGAGGTCGCGGTGGACCAGGCCGGCGCTGTGGATGGAGTGGAGGGCCTCCGCGATGCCGGCGGCGAGCCAGCGGACCGCCTGCGGCGGGAGCGGGCCGCACTCGTTGACGATCTCCTCCAGCGAGGGCGCCGGCACGTAGGCGGTGGCGAGCCACGGCACGGCGGCGCGGGGGTCGGCGTCGACGACCGCCGCGGTGTAGAAGCCGCTGACGGCGCGCGCCGCCTCGACCTCGCGGGTGAAGCGGACCCGGAAGAGCTGGTCCTCGGCGAGCTCGGTGCGCACGGTCTTGATCGCGACCCGGCGGCCGGACGCCGAGCGGGCGAGGTAGACCAGGCCCATGCCGCCCGACCCGAGCCGCCCGAGCACCTCGAACGGCCCGATCCGACGCGGATCGTGCTGCGTCAGCGGGTCCACCATGTCTGCCACCTCCCCGTCGGCCTTCCCTCGCCCTGTTGAAGCATCTCACTACGCACCGGGCGTCGCGGTCCAGTCGGGCGCCGACCGATGGTGATTCTTCCTGGCGGCACCGACAGTCCGGCACCGGGGTGCGCCCGGCTCGCGGCCCCGGACCGGGCGCCGGGGGGCGACTCCCCGCCGAGACGGCGGGCCTCGCCCACCCGACCCCAGGAAACCGACAAACCCGTTCGGATGCTGCCGAATCGCGCAAACATGACATATAGCTACGCTGACGGTATGACAGGAAATGTGACGACTGTGGACGGCCGGGTGGCCGGGCGACGCGGGCAGGCGACGCGGCAGAAGCTGTTGGACTGCCTGGGCAAGATGCTCGGCTCGGCGCCCTACCGGGACGTCCGGGTCATCGATGTGGCGCGCCAGGCCGGCACCTCACCGGCGACGTTCTACCAGTACTTCCCCGACATCGAGGCGGCCGTGCTGGAGCTGGCCTCGGAGGCGGTGCAGGAGAGCGGCGAGCTGTCCGCGCTCGTCTCCGGACGTTCCTGGGCCGGCAAGGCGGGCAAGCAGGCGTCCGAGGAGCTGGTGGACGGCGTCCAGTCCTTCTGGCGCCGCCACGAGGCGATCCTCCGCGTCATCGACGTCAGCGCCGCCGAGGGCGACCGCCGGTTCGTGCGCCTGAGGGGCCGGGTCCTGGGGGCGCTCATCAAACCGCTGGCGGAGTCGCTGGAGGAGATGCGCAGCAAGAGCCGCGCCACCGGCGAGCCGCCGGCGACCGCCGTGGCGGCCTCCCTGGTGACCATGGTCTGCGGCGCCACCGCGCAGACCAAGAGCCTCCAGACGGCCGGCGCCAAGCAGGCCGAGATGAAGCCGACGCTGGCCGCACTGGTGCAGCTGGGCATGACCGGGCGCCGGCCGACGAAGTAGGCCGGGCGACCACCACCCGGCCCTGTCACCGGGGGCACCGCGCGCGGCGCCGGCACCGGCCTGTCGCGCCGGTGCCGTCCGCGCCCCGGCGCCCGGCGCCGCACGGACGCCGTCCCGTGACTGCCCGTCATCTCGGTTCGTCCGTCGCGTGGGTGACGGCCGATCACCTCTGCCGCGGGGCCCGCGTGCGCCAAGGGCGCGCGGGTGGGCGCACGGCAGCGCGACCGGGCCGGCGAACGCCCCCTCCTGGCGGCCGAACCGCGTGCGTATCCTCGTGCCCATGCCGACAGCCGACATATCCCCGGTCCATGTCATAGGCGGCGGACCGGCAGGGCTCGCGACCGCCGCCGCACTCAAGAACCGCGGTGTGCGCGCCGTCGTGCTGGAACGCGGCAGCGATGTCGGCTCCTCCTGGCGCCACCACTACGAACGCCTCCGGCTGCACACCACGCGCCGCTGGTCGGCACTGCCGGGGCTGCCGATCCCGCGCTCCGCCGGGCGCTGGGTCTCCCGCGACGACTTCGTCGCCTACCTGGAGCGGTACGCCCGCCACCACCGGCTGGAGCTGGCGGCCGGCGTGGCCGTCTCCCGTGTGGAGGCCGACGAGGCGGGCGGCTGGCGGCTCACCGCCAACGGCGGCCGGGTCCTGCACGCCTCGGCCGTCGTCGTGGCGACCGGCAACAGCCACACCCCGCGCCTCCCCGAATGGCCGGGGCAGGCCGACTGGAGCGGCACGGTGCTGCACGCCGCCGACTACCGCGACGCCGAACCCTTCCGCGACCGGGACGTACTGGTGGTGGGCATCGGCAACACGGGCGCGGACATCGCCGTCGAACTCGCCGCCCAGGGCGCCGCCCGGGTCCGGCTCGCGGTCCGCACCTCACCGCACATCATGCGGCGCTCCACCCTCGGCTGGCCCGCCCAGGCCGGCGGGGTGCTGACCCGGCGGCTGCCGCTGCCCGTCGCCGACCGGCTGGCCCGGCCGATCGCCCGGACGGTGCCGAAGCACGGCCTGCCCAGCCCGGCGGAAGGGCTCCACACCCGCGCCCGCGGCGGCTCCATACCGGTGATCGACACCGGGCTGGTCCGCGCCGTCCGGCGCCGGAAGGTGGAGATCGTCGGCGCCCCCGTCTCCTTCACCGCCGACGCGGTCCGACTGGCCGACGGCGAGGAGATCACCCCGGACACCGTGATAGCGGCGACCGGCTACCGGACGGGGCTGGAGGAGCTGGTCGGCCATCTCGGCGTGCTGAACGAGGACGGCAGGCCCCTGGTCCACGGGGCGCGCACCCACGCGGCCGCCCCGGGGCTGCGGTTCACCGGATACACCAACCCGATCAGCGGGATGCTCCGCGAGATCGGCCGCGACGCACCGAGAGTCGCGGACGCGGTGGCCGCCGAACTCGCCGAGGCCAGGCTCGCCGCCGAGCGCGCCGCGGCACCCGAACCCGCACGCCGCCGTCGCGGACGCGGCCGCCGCACGGCGGACGCCGCCCAGGCGCCGGCCGCACCGGCGGAACCGGAGTCCGCCGGCTGACACCGCGACGCCGGGCGGACGGGACGGGCACCGGTGGAACCGAGGCCGGCCCTGGCC
>NZ_JAAVJD010000369.1 GCF_012033735.1 Streptomyces lonarensis
GCCGGGGGCTGCGCCCGGCAGCCACCGCACGCCTCGCGCCCGCCGCCACCCAGGCCGGCCGGGCGCCACCCACGCCACCCACGCCGGCGGGGCGACGCCTGCGGCACATGCCGCCGAACCAGGGGACGCCAGGGCGCCCAACCCCTACGCTGGGACCCCGGTCGCCGTGAGAGAGGGCATTACGTGGCCTGTGACCTCTGGCTGGTTCCCCTTGTCGATGTGCTCTGCCACAGCCCCGACAACCCGTTCGCCGAAGAGATCGCCGACTACGACCGCGCCCTGGCGGAGGCGGGCCTGCCGCCGGTACCCGTGCACGGCTACGTGCCCGGTACCTCCGGCGAGGTCGCGCCGGTGGCGGGGTTCGACTACGCGGCGCTGCACCTGCTGCGCCGCGCCTACCTGCTCCACCTCAGCGGCCTGGAGGTCACTCCCGCCACCGGAATCGACGGCGACTACGAGCAGTTGCTGGAGATGTTCGGGGAGGCCGCGCAACGCTCGCACCTGGTCTGGCACTTCGACCATGCGGGCGCCTACGTCCCGCTGGACTTCGCCCAGCCGCTCGCCAATGACGAACTGCTGCGCGGGGGAGGGCCCTTGGGCTCCTCGCACGGATTGCTGCGAGAACTGGAGTCGGTGGCTCCGGTGTTGGGCATCGACGGCGCCAACCCGCCCCCGGCACCGCCCGCTCCGGGCCGGCCCACCTCGCTCGACGAACCCGCAGTCGTCCCCGCCCTCGGCGAGGGACCGTTCGCCCGGGAGCGCCACGTCTGGCTGGGACTGCACGCAGCGGCGCTGCGCAGCCTCGCGCAGGGGTCGATGATCGTCTTCTCCTGATCAGCCCCGCCCCGCCCCGCCCCGCCCCGGTGGCGCCGGTCCGTTTGCCGGCCCGCCGGCCGTGGTCCCACCGTCCGTCGCCGTCCCGCCCGTCCGCCGTCCCGCCCGTCCACCGTCCTGTCCGGTGCGCCCGTCGCCGTGCCGTCTCAGCGCGGCCCCTCCGGGGGCCGCTGCCGCGGCATGGTGGGGCGCCCCACGATGTGCGGCCGCGGGCGGGGCGCGGGCGGCGGCTCCGGACGGGCGCGGCGGTCGGAGGTCTGGGTGAGCAGCGCCCCGCCGCCGGCGTGGAAGTCCGCCATCCAGAGGGTGGTCTCGGCGCGCACCAGGTCGCCGAGGTCGTCGGAGAACCGGCGCAGCAGCACCAGGCACCGTTCGGCGCTCTCGGCCGGGCCGCCGTCGGCCGCGCCGGTCGCCTCCCGTACGGACTCCGCGGCCCAGTCGTACCGGAGCTGTTCGAGCCGCCGCTGCACGGCCTGCGCCGTCGCCATGTCGCGGGTCCATCCCGCGGTGAGCCCGAACAGCCGGTCCGCCCCCAGGCAGAGGGTGGCGACCAGCAGGGCGAGGTAGCCCCAGCCCAGCAACTCGCCGAGCCCGGCGAGTTCGAGCAGCGGAAGCAGCACCCCGGCCGCGGCGGCGGTCCCCGTTCCGGCCCGCAGCGCCCGCGCGGCCCGGCGCTTGCGGACCCGGTCCGCCAGGTACCAGTCCACCGTGCGGAGCGCGTCCCGCTCCGCCCGGTGGTACAGCGCGTCGAGGCGGGCGGCGGGCTCGCCCCAGTCGCCCGAGGGGAAGGGCCGGCCGACCAGGTCCTCACGGCGCCCGGCCGCGTCACGCGCCCCCTCGGGCTGGTTCTCCGGCTGGCTCATCGCTCACCCCCTGCACGGCTGTCACCGCTCTTCTTACCTGCTGCGCGGCCCGGCCGTCCGGTGGTCCCGCCCGGCGCCGGGCAGCCCCGCGGGCCACCCGGACGGACGACGGTGCGGGCCGCGCGGGGGGTGGGCGCCGCCACCGGCTGCGTCGACCACCGAAGTGCCTTCACCCGAAAGAGTGGGCCGGAGGCAGCGATAGGCTGCCTGGCGTGAACATCCTCGTCATCGGCGGCGGCGCCCGCGAACACGCCCTGTGCCACGCCCTGTCCCGTGACCCTGCCGTCTCGGCGCTGCACTGCGCGCCGGGCAACGCCGGTATCACCGAGGTGGCGACCGTCCACCCGGTGGACGCCACCGACGGCGCGGCCGTCGCCGCGCTCGCCGCGGAGGTGGGCGCTGAGCTGGTGGTGGTCGGTCCCGAGGCGCCGCTGGTCGCGGGTGTCGCGGACGCCGTGCGCGCCGCCGGGGTGCCGGTCTTCGGCCCGTCGGCCGAGGCCGCGCGGCTCGAGGGCAGCAAGGCGTTCGCCAAGGAGGTCATGGCCGCCGCGGGTGTGCCGACCGCCCGCTCCTACGTCTGCACCACGGCCGAGGAGGTCGACCGGGCGCTGGACGCCTTCGGTCCGCCCTACGTGGTCAAGGACGACGGGCTGGCCGCCGGCAAGGGCGTCGTGGTGACGGACGACGCCGAGGCCGCCCGCGCCCACGCCGCCGGCTGCGACCGCGTGGTCATCGAGGAGTTCCTCGACGGTCCCGAGGTCTCGCTCTTCGCGGTGACCGACGGCGAGACCGTGGTGCCGCTGCGTCCGGCGCAGGACTTCAAGCGGGCGCTGGACGGCGACGCCGGCCCGAACACCGGCGGCATGGGTGCCTACTCGCCGCTGCCGTGGGCGGACCCGAAGCTCGTGGACGAGGTGCTCGCCTCGGTGCTGGAGCCGACCGTCGCCGAGATGCGGCGCCGCGGCACCCCGTTCTCGGGGCTGCTCTACGCCGGGCTGGCGATCACCTCGCGCGGGGTGCGCGTGATCGAGTTCAACGCCCGGTTCGGCGACCCGGAGACCCAGGTCGTCCTCGCCCGGCTCCGCAGCCCGCTCTCCGCGCTGCTGCACGCGGCCGCCACTGGCGCGCTGGCGGAGCTGGAGCCGCTGGTGTGGAGTGACGACGCCGCCGTCACGGTGGTGGTGGCCTCCGAGGGCTACCCGGCGGCTCCGCGGACCGGCGACCCGATCGAGGGGCTGGCGGAGATCGCGGCCGAGGACGGCCCGGAGAGCTACGTGCTGCACGCCGGTACCCGCCGTGACGAGGACGGCCGGGTGCTGAGCGCCGGTGGCCGGGTGCTGTCCGTCACGGCGACCGGCGGCGACCTCGCCGAGGCCCGGCGGCGGGCGTACCGGTCGGTGGAGCGGGTCCGCCTGGCGGGTTCCCACTACCGCACGGACATTGCGGCGAAGGCTGCCGAAACGGCCTGAACAACCCCAAACCTCTGCCCAAAGCCCCACCATCGAGTGACCGTGGGCCGGTATTGCTGACGTGTGCGCGGCGCCCCCCTATGGTCGGTCGCGAAGGGGGCGCCCGGCGGTCCGGTGCTCCCGGTCGTGTGCGACAGCATGCGGCCGGGGCCGTGTGATCGGCGGACGCATCCGTGACGCACGCGCATGCTCTGCGGAGCCGGCGCGGGCGTCGGCCCACACGCCCCGGCCGCCCCGGCCGCGTGCCGCGCCGCTCTACCTGGCGGCGCACGCCGTCCTCGCGACCGACGTCCCCGCCG
>NZ_JAAVJD010000036.1 GCF_012033735.1 Streptomyces lonarensis
TCAAGCAACGCTGGCGCGCACTCCAGCACGTCACCCTCAGCCCCAACAGAATCGGAGCCATCACCAAAGCCGCCCTCGTCCTACACGGCTCATGGAAGTAAGGACCGTTGAGAAAACCTCACTCTCACCCCCACCTTTACTGGAGGCCAGAACCAGCGAGGAGATAGCCCCCAGAAATAGAACACCTACGAATATTTCAAGCTTTACCATGAGATCACACGCATTCTTCACCACATGACCATGATCGACGATCAAGAGCTCGACGTCTCACCGCTTACGGTGCACGAGCTCGTCAGGCTCTGTTACTCCATACTCCGAACACCGTCATGGCCGCCCCTATCATCGCAGCCACCCCGATGACAACCGGAATCACCCAGTTAGTGGCATCGAATACAATTCCATAGACCAAGAAGCAGCAGCCAATAAGGCCAGCAAAGATGGAAATCCCGGTGAGTCGAGCAGCAGGACTCATGGACCAACCTTTCATAGAACCTTTCAGGGAAGGGTAGAGACGGGGCAGCGACCGCAATGCCCCCAGGTGAACTGGGAGCATTGCGGTGAGCTGCCTGCGCCAGTACACCAGCTCCCCTCCTGCGTAACTGACGCCAGCGCCCAGAGCCCAGCTGAAGACTCCGACACCGACTGATGCGGTCGGGCCGAAGGCGCTGGCCATGGTCATCACCCCGGAGTGAGCCGCAGCCTGAACGCCACTCGCGCAACCGCCCGCAAGACTGAAGGCGGTACTGGCGAGATCGGAAGCGTCGTCAAACGACAGGAGTCCGGTGGGGTAGATGCGGTTGACGGGGTCGCCTTCGGCGTAGAGGTAGGGGTTCTTCTCCTGGCCGGAGGGGTCGGGTTGGGTGAAGCGGCCGATGCGGGGCTCGGAGTAGAGGGCGGAGAGGTGGTAGACGAGTCAGGCCCCCTGGGCGTTACGCCGTGCCGGGAGCCTGGCGCTGATCGCGGGCAGACGTGTCGGCCCGGGCCTGGGTGTCGCGACGCGTCACGTACTGCGCCAGAGCTGCGAAGAGCAGGAACGCGGCGGTGAAAAATGCCGGTATGGCCACTCCGGTCTCTTCCGAAACCAGCGCGGCGCCCAGGAGCAGAAGCCAGACCAGCGCCCAGAGCAGATAGAACCAGCGACTGAGCCGCACCACTTTCGCGTAGGTCTTGCCTAACGGGAATCGCTTCGATGCCATGCCCAGCCCCTACCCGAAACGAATCGAATAATGCACCGGAACAGGCAACACCCGGCGTGGCATATCCGATGCTGCAAGCATGGGCGAAAGTAGCCGAGGCCCCACTCACGAAATTCGGGAAGAAGGGAGACTCCTGTGGTGAGCCGCAATACTACGCGACTCACCACAGGGGTCAGGGGGCGGTTCGGCCTGCCGTCCGCAGGGCGACACCTCGGGTTCTACCGAGAGCATCCCACCTTCACTCGACCCCGTTCTCATCTCTTCCGCCGTACACGACGGCGAGAACTATGAAACCAATCACGGAGGCCACTCCGACGCTGATCCAAACCCAGGGAGGAGCTCCCAGCGACACACCTTTGGCAATTAGTTCGTTCATGCTTTTCCTCTTCTTTCATTCTTCTGCTATGACATAATCTCGGAAGTAAGGTAGCCAGCGGCAAACCCCACACCGACGCAGACACCAGCCGCCACGGCTCCGCCCACACCTGCCGTGGGCGCGGCAATCAGTCCCGCTCCGAAGGCGCACGCTGACTGGCCGGCCACGCCCCCGACCATGCCGACGAGACCGTCTACCGCGGCGTCCAAGTCCCCGTTGAGGGTGTCTTCGACGACGGAGTTGGCGTCAGACAACGTCAAGAGGCCGCCTACAGCTCCGACCGCGCCAGCGGCCCACAGTCCGGTGGGGTCGATGCGGTTGACGGGGTCGCCTTCGGCGTAGAGGTAGGGGTTCTTCTCCTGGCCGGAGGGGTCGGGTTGGGTGAAGCGGCCGATGCGGGGCTCGTAGTAGCGGGCGGAGAGGTGGTACAGCCCGGTAGCGTCCTGGTAGCCGCCGGCGAAGCGGTGGAGCTGGTCGATCTCCTCGGTGGTGTGGGCGGTGCGGGGCACGCTGCGGGGACTGTAGCTGTACGCGTTGAGGCGGTCGCCGTCCTCGTCGATGACGGCGACCACCGACCCAATGGCGTCGGTGACGAAGCAGTGCGCCTCTCCCTCCCGGGTGAAGGAGTCGAGGGTGCCGCCGGGTTCGCGCACGAAGCCGGTATCAACCTCGTCGGTGGTGGTCGCGGACAGGCCGAGCGGGCCGTGCTGGAACTCGCAGTGGGTCGCGGACCCCGTGCCGGACCCCGCAAGGGCTCGCGGCACGCTGCTGACAAGTCCCAGGACCGCCACAGATCGCCGCGACGGCCCACCGTCGCCACGGAGCGGAGTGGTCAGCTGCACAGCTCCGCTCGTCGGTCACTACGCAGGCGACCTCAGGTAGTAGACGCATCCGGCGGCCACCGGGAGCATCGGCACGGCGCTCACCAGAGCCGTTCTCCACTGGCCCAGAGCAAGGGTCGTCACGAGCAGGCATGCCGTCATCACGAGGAATCCCAGCATGACGATGCGGAGCCCACGCCCCGGCTGCCATCTCGCTGCTCTACTCACGCTGCCCTCAGTTCCTGAGTGAGATCACGGTCAAGGCGCCGCCGACGATGCCGAGGCTTCCGCCGATCGCGCCGCCCGCGACGCTCCCCGCGCCGCACCCGGGAAGGGTGGCCACGAAGAACCCGATGCCACACCCCACGCCCGCGCCGGCCGAGGCCCCGGCTGCCCCGGACGCGGCCACGGCACCGATGTCGATGGCGAAGTCTTCAACCGAGTAGAGGCCGGTGGGGTCGATGCAGTTGACGGGGTCGCCTTCGGCGTAGAGGTAGGGGTTCTTCTCCTGGCCGGAGGGGTCGGGTTGGGTGAAGCGGCCAATGCGGGGATCGCAGTAGTGGGCGGGGAGGTGGTACAGCCCGGTGGCTTCCTCATGCCCATCCGCGAGTACACCGTTGCCGAGCAGCTGAAGAACTACCGCTCAACCTTTAGGGACGGACGGCGGTCGAGTGAGCCCGGGAATTGGCCGCCGTAACTGCGGTCACTGGAACCCACGACTCACCTGCGCTATCCGTACGCTTGCCCGTTTCCTGAAAGACGGGAATCTAACCGAAGAGCAGGTAGTAGAGGAAGTAGACGCCAGCCAGCACCATTAAGGCTCCAGTTATCACGGCGGTAAACAGTGCAGCAAATCTCCAGAACTTCGAGGAAGAGCCAAACCCTTCACGCATCGTGACCATTATTCCGGCCGCGAAGCGCCGCCTAAAGAGGATAAATCCGCAACCGGAAACTACCAGAAGAGCCGCAGCCAGGATCTCCACGATCGACCACCCCCTAAACGAGTCAGAAGCCAAAGGAAGAAAATTCGCTCCAGCCACCCCGGGCCGGGGCAGGCTCTATTGTGGCTTGGCCCGCAGTGCCACGAGAGGCTTCATTAGCCGCTTAGGCGACTTGGAGGCCACCGCCACGGAGTGAGGCGCTACCGATCCATGCCTCTATGCCGCACCAACGTAACAATGGCGACAACAGAGAGGGCACCGATTCCGATTCCGATACCCACCCACGGCGGCAGCTTCCCCCAATCCTCACTCGCAATTATTCCCAACATGCACACTACCCTCCTTCGCCTAGAACACCACCTTCACGGGTTGACAACCAAGCCAATTATCCCGATGACCACAAAGACAAGACCAAACACCACCGCCGCCCACTTCGCCGACTCCTCATATAGCCCCGATTCTTTCAACTTGAACAACTGAATCCCACTCGCCATCGCTGAGCGCGCAAATCTGTTGCGAAATACAACCAGGCCACTTCCGAACAGAATGGAAAACACCGGAATCACTATATTCATACCCTGCCTCCCTTTACTGCGCGGGAGGACTCCAAAGAGTCCTCCCGCGCCTGACTTGCTAGAACTGGTGCGTGTACCCTCCAGAGCATCCTGGGGAACTAAAATACCCTGTTCCGATCGAGCCGGAACTGAGACCAGTCGCCTCCCAGGACAGTGGCCCAGCACCGCAGGAGCCGTACCCGGACCCCCCACGTGAGTATCCGTAACTCGTTCGGAACCCGCCAGATATTGACACGGGCCAGCCCACCCCGATGCTCGTCATCGCGCCGGTCTCTCCCGTGTCAACGTTTCTGTTAACTCCTGCGCCCACGCAGACGATTACGCAGACTTCGCCTGAGAAGCTGATTCCCCAGTCGAGGCCGGTGGGGTCGATGCGGTTGACGGGGTCGCCTTCGGCGTAGAGGTGGGGGTTCTTCTCCTGGCCGGAGGGGTCGGGTTGGGTGAAGCGGCCGATGCGGGGGTCGTAGTAGCGGGCGGAGAGGTGGTACAGCCCGGTGGCGTCCTGGTATTCGCCGGCGAACCGGTGGGGCTGGTCGATCTCCTCGGTGGTGTGGGCGGTGCGGGTGACGCCGCGGGGGCTGTAGCTGTACGCGTTGAGGCGGTCGCCGTCTTCGTCGATGACGGCGACGACGGAGCCGATGGCGTCGGTGATGTAGTAGTGGCTGCGGCCGTCGCGGGTGAAGGAGTTGAGGGTGCCGCCGGGTTCGCGGACGAAGCCGGTGTCGGCCTCGTCGGTGGTGGTGGCGGACAGGCCGAGCGGGCCGTGGTGGAAGTGGGTGTCGCCCAGGCGGACGCGTTCGCTGTTGTCGGTGGAGGCGTACTCCCCCGCGTACTCCTGGCCGGCGACGGTGACACCGGTGAGCTGGGAGAAGGCCGACCACTGGCCGTCGGTGCGGGTGGTGGCCTCCGTCGGCGCGGCCGCGGTCTCGTTGCCGGCAGCAACTGGATTCGATACGTGCCACCCCGACCGCGCCGGGGATCAGAGACACCTCACACAAAGGGAGCGCTTCGAAACTACTTGTTCCGCTCAATAGTTGCGAAGAGACCGAGGCCGCCGCACAGCGACAACCCTCCCCCAAGCAGGAAAGCCCAATTGAACGACTCGGCATTGAGAAACAAGGAAAGAAATATAGCACCAAATAGCACCCCTACTGCAGCAAGTATCCTCGCCCTCGCGACTGCGCTCACGTATCCAACCCCTCTCCAAATGCAGCGCCAGACCAGAGGCGTGGGGTCAACCGAAACTCCATGAACCCACACCTCCGGGCCAATGTCAAACATTCTTGAATCTACGCCGGAAGTCCACCGCCTACCTCACCAATTCCTACACCGGCCCTGTAGCCCAGGCTATTGCACCTCAGGTGCGGTCAAAGAACGCCCGCTCGAGCGGAGGCGAGCAGCCCCGGTGACGAAGAAGCACGCGTCAGCAGCCACCCGGCCCTGAGACGGAAGCAACGATACAAGTCATCTGCTGGAGAGCACAGAACGCCATGACCCCACCGAGGAGCCACCACACAACGCTTTCACTCTCACCTTAAGAGGTTGTCTCACGTGGTGGTGTTGGGAGCTGCGGCATGATGTCTCTTCGTGAGTGTAGATCTGTCGCAGCGGCTGGTTCCTGACGGTCTGTGGGAACTGGTTGCCCCGTTGCTGCCGTCGTTCAACTCTCGTCCGCAGGGCGGTGGGACGGCGCCGCTGGACGAGCGCGCCGTGTTCGCGGCTGTGGTGTACGTGCTGACCAGTGGGTGTGCCTGGCGGTATCTGCCGGAGACGTTCGGGGTGTCGCCCGCTACGGCGCACCGGCGGTTCACCGCGTGGACCGAGGCGGGACTGTGGCGCCGGTTGCACCGGGCAGTCCTGGACGAACTTGGCGCCCGGGGTGAGATCGACTGGACCTCGGCGATCGTGGACGCCGCGTCGGTGCGGGCGAAAAGGGGGGCTCGCTGACCGGGCCGAACCCGGTCGATCGCGGCAAGAAGGGCAGCAAGCTGCACGTGTTGTCCGAGGCCCAGGGCCTTCCGCTCGCCGTGGCCGTGTCCGGCGCGAACATGCACGACAGCCTCGCCCTCAAGTCGCTGATCCGCGGGATACCCGCCATCCGCTCCAGGCGCGGACCTCGTCGGCGCCGCCCGGTCAAGCTCCGGGCCGACAAGGCGTACTTCTCTGCTGACCACCTCTCCTGGCTGCGTGAACGGGGACTTGTCCCGCGCATCGCCAGGCCGGGAATCGAGTCCGGCGAACGTCTCGGCCGGCACCGCTGGAAGATCGAGAGATCGATCGCCTGGCTCTTCGGCTACCGACGGCTCACCGTCCGATACGAGCGAAAGGGCTCCCACTTTCTCGCCTTCCTCGGCCTGGCCGCCACGCTGACCTGCTACAAGAAACTCACGAAACTCACCACGTGAGACAACCTCTAACTGGAGGCCAGTATCAGCGAAGAGATAGCCGCCAAGTATAGAATGCTCACGAACACCTGAAGCTTTACCATTCTATTCAGAGATTCTTCCTAATCTCTGCACTGTGGGGTCGAGGAGGGCACGCAGATCTCGATCCCAGCGCATCCAGCGGCTGGTCGGCGACGGCCAAGACATCGGCACCGGCCCAGCGCGGCGATCGGCACGGGACCGACGGCGAGAACGAACTCGGCCTGGGTGGCGGGCACCGCCACCCAGCCCCGAACCCTGGAAACCACGGGGCAGGCCCCCTGAGCGTTACGCCGTGCCGGGAGCCTGACGCTGCTCCCGGGTTGGCGCGTCGGCCCGGGCTTGGGCGTCGCGGCGCGTCACGTACTGCGCCAGAGCTGCGAAGAGCAGGAATACGGCGGTGAAGAAAGCCGGTATAGCCACTCCGGCCTCTTCTGAAGCCAGCGCGGCGCCCAGGAGCAGAAGCCAGACCAGCGCCCAGAGCAGATAGAACCAGCGGCTCAGCCGCACCACTTTCGCGTAGGTCTTGCCTAACGGGAATCGCTTCGATGCCATGCCCATCCCCTACCCGAAATGAACTGGCTAAATCACCGGAACAGGCAACATACGGCCCGGCACATCCGATGCTGCAAGCATGGGCGGCAGTGGACGAGGTCCCATTCACGAAATCCGGAGAGAGGGGAGGCCCCTGTGGTGAGCCGCACTGCTACGCGACTCACCACAGGGGTCAGGGGGCGGTCAGACCCGACGTCCGCAGGGTGGCATCTCCGTTGGCCGATAGTCGCCACCCTTCACTCCGCCCCGTTCCCTTCCCTCCCACCATAAATGATGGCAAGAATTACGAAACCGACGACACTCAGCGCTCCGATTACGAGTCCAACCCAAGCCGGAAGCCCCAGCGAAGCGCCTTTAGCGACTAGTTCGTTCATGATTTTCCTTTTCTTACACTTGCTATGACAACGCTGCAGAAGTGAGGATTCCAGCCCCGAGTCCTGCACCGACGCAGACACCAGCCGCCACGGCTCCGCCCACACCTGCGGTGGGTGCGGCAATCAGTCCCGCTCCGAAGGCGCACGCTGACTGGCCGGCCACGCCCGCGGCCATGCTTGCGAGACCGTCTACCGCGGCATCCAGGTCCCCGTTGAGGGTGTCCTCGACGACCGAGTTGGCGTCAGACAACGTCAGGAAGTCGCCGACAGCTCCGATTGCTCCAGCGGCCCAGAGGCCGGTGGGGTCGATGCGGTTGACGGGGTCGCCTTCGGCGTAGAGGTAGGGGTTCTTCTCCTGGCCGGAGGGGTCGGGTTGGGTGAAGCGGCCGATGCGGGGGTCGTAGTAGCGGGCGGAGAGGTGGTACAGCCCGGTGGCGTCCTGGTATTCGCCGGCGAAGCGGTAGGGCTGGTCGATCTCCTCGGTGGTGTGGGCGGTGCGGGTGACGCCGCGGGGGCTGTAGCTGTACGCGTTGAGGCGGTCGCCGTCTTCGTCGATGACGGCGACGACGGAGCCGATGGCGTCGGTGATGTAGTAGTGGCTGCGGCCGTCGCGGGTGAAGGAGTTGAGGGTGCCGCCGGGTTCGCGGACGAAACCGGTGTCGGCCTCGTCGGTGGTGGTGGCGGACAGGCCGAGCGGGCCGTGGTGGAAGTGGGTGTCGCCCAGGCGGACGCGTTCGCTGTTGTCGCTGGAGGCGTACTCCCCCGCGTACTCCTGGCCGGCGACGGTGACACCGGTGAGCTGGGAGAAGGCCGACCATTGGCCGTCGGTGCGGGTGGTGGCCTCGGTCGGGGCGGCCGCAGTCTCGTTGCCGGCGGCGTCGTAGGACCAGCCGTCGCTGTCGCCGTTCTTCGCGGTGATCTGCGAGGCGGCGTTGACGGTGTAGGTGGTGCCACGGGGGCAGCCGGGGCTGACGCCTTGGGAGGTGAGGTTGCCGGCGGGGTCGTAGCAGTACTGCCAGGACTCCACGATCTCACCCCCGTCCCGCTCCGCCGCGTAGGAGAAACGCCCCGCGCTGTCGTAGTCGTAGGACGTCACGTACCCCGTCAACTCATCGGTACGGGTACGGATTTTGGCCCCGTCGACCGCATCGAGCGCGTACGTGTAGGCGAGGTCGACCAGGGTGGTGTCGTCGGCCTCGGCCGTGATGCGGGTGGGGCGGCCGGAGGCGTCGAGAGTGGCGGTCTGCGTCAGACCGTGGGGATAGACAGTCTCGGTGCGTTGGTCGTTGTTGTCGTAGGTGTAGGTGGTGTCGTTGCCGTCGGGGTCGGTGAGGGTGGTGAGGCGGCCGGCGTCGTCCCAGGCGTACTCCACCGTTCCGGCGGGGTCGGTGTAGCTCTCGACGTTGCCGTCGGCGGTGTAGGCAAGGACCGTCTGCGACCCGTTCTGCAGCGTGCGGACGGTCTCACGGGAGAGCGGGTCGAAGGCGTAGGAGACCGTGCCGGTGCTGTCGGTGCGGGAGGTGATGTTGCCGTCGCCGTCGAAGGTGTAGGAGACGGTGGTGTCGTCGGCGGTGACCTCGGTGATGCGGTCGCGGTCGTCGTAGGTGTAGGTCGTCTCGGTGCCGCGGCCGTCGGTGACGGTGACCGGGCGGCCCAGGTCGTCGTAGGTGTAGGTGGTGGCCTCGACCGGACCGGGCGGGGCCGCCTGGACGAGGTTGCCGGTGTCGTCGTAGGTGAACGCGGTGGTCTCGCCGTTGGCGTCCTGGGCCGTGCAGCGCTGGCCCTGGAACCCGCCGCAGTCGGGGTCGGCCGGGTTGTAGGTGTAGGAGCGGGTCCCGCCCGCCTCGCCGCTGACCGCGACGGACAGGGTGTTGCCTGCCGTGTCGTAGGAGAACTCGCTCTCCTCGCCGTCCGGCAGCGTCAATGTTCCCGGCAGGTCGGCGCCGGCGATGGTCTGGTAGCCGGTCAGCGCCGCCGTCGCGCCCGTCGGCAGCTCCGAGGAGGTGAGGTTGTTGCGGGCATCCCACCCGTAGGCGGTCACGTTCCCCGGATCGTCCGACCCGGTGCCCATGGCGTCGGTCGCCGTGGTCACCATGTGCGCCTCGTACGTCCGCGACCGGGTCTTGCCCAGCGGGTCGGTGACCTCCTCCACCTCACCCTCAGCGTTGACCTCGTACTCCGTAGCGTGGCCCAGCGGGTCGGTCACCGTCGTCGTCCCCGCCGACCACGGCGAATCCGCGCTGTAGGTGTAGGTGAACGTCGGCCCGGTGTGACCGTCCCCGTCGAACTCCGTCGCCCGCGTCATCGACGTCACCCGGCTGTCGGCGTCGTAGGTGAAGACCGTCACCCGCCCCTCCGGCGTGCGGACCTCGGTGACACGGCCGTCATCGTCGTAGCCGAACTCCGTCACCGCGCCCGCGGTGTCCGTCGTCGCCACCAGATCACCACCGGACAGCGTGTACCCGCCGGTGCGGCCGGAGCTGTCACTCACCTCCCAGACGTCGGAGCCCTCCCGGGACAGCTCCACCCACCGGCCCGACCGCTCCTCCGTCATCACCAGGCCGTCCCGGCCGGAGGAACCCGTGCGCTCGACGGTGATCGTGCCGCCGTTGCGGTCGGTGACCTCCAGCAGGTTGCCGTCGGCGTCGTAGCGCTCCTTGCTGCCCGAGGACCGGTCGGTGAGGGTGAAGGAGTAGTCGGCGTGTTCGACCAGGTCCCAGCTGTACCCCTCCGGCGTGACGAACCCGCCCTCACCGTCCATCTCGAACTGCACGGTCGCCCCGGTGGAGTCGTACCAGACCACCATGCCGTTCCAGAAGGTGTCCAGCCAGCGCTCGCCACCCACCCACCACCGGTCCGAGACGTTCCCGAACGGCCCGTAGAGCGAGTTGTAGGTGCGGTCCAGCAGCAGGTTCTGCCCCACTCCAGCGATGTCGGCGTCAGTGGCCGTCAGCATCAGGTTCCCGTTGGACAGGTTGATCCGGGCCACCAGCGCATCCGTGATCCGGATGTCGGAGATCTGATGCCAGGGCACATCACCCTGGCCGTCCGAGAGCCAGTTGAGAATCTCACCGGCCTCGGCCGGCGCCACAGCCTCGGTCTCGCTGCCGGGCCGGCGGGCCTCCCGCCACTCCCGCACCTCCGGGTCCAGCGGCGCAGCGCGCTCGTTCGGCGGCGCCTGCGTCGTGCCCACGACAACCGGCGGGACCGCCGCATCACCCCCCTCGCCCCACACCGAACCCCCGGCGACGTCGTCCGCCGCCGACGCGGTCCCCGGCAGCGCACTCACCGCAACTGCCACGACCGCGGCAGCCACCACCGCAGCCCTCATCTGGTTCCGGGCACGCCGAACCGGCGCGCCATGAGCGCGTATTCGCACAGATCCCCCCACGGGATGTCATGGACGGCGCACACCGCCGTCACAGCCCGTGCACCTTCGCACAGTGATCACAGGGTGACTACCGGCGATTCCCCAAAAGCCACCACACATGCGCCCCAGAACACGCCAACCCGAACAGCGCGCAGCACCACTCACTCCTCACCCACCGCAACCGAACACCGGTTCACACAACCATCGATCCACACCCAGTCACCGAACACTGCATGCACCCACCAACCGGAATGGCTGATACTCCACCCCTGCCGCTGCTGAGAACAGCTCGCCCGAGCGCCGCAGAGAGTACGAGGAGCTCGGGCGAGGTGAAGCGCACCGCGCAGATTCGTGGTTCACCGCCCGCGAGCAGGCCACAGGCGTCACCACCACCTACCCCTGGCGACACCCTGGCCGCCGGCCTCACGCTGCACGCTCCGGGCACGGGCGCCCTCCTGGCATCCGACCGCCGGCGCCCACAGCAGCTGGGATGCCGCAGCCGGGGGCGTGAGGCCGTCGCCGCGATCCCGGCCGCGGAGGAGGACAGCACGGACCAGCACCGCACGGACGGACCCACAACGCCATCGCTTATTCATGGTAGTTTTTACCGCGCATCCGGGGTGATACCCGATTCGCTGCCACTCGAAGTCTGGCGAAGAGGACAACTTGATTCCCAACGGCGTGACCCCCGCCAGTGACGAAGACGCCGCGGATATCTGGGGCATATCCCCGGCCCGCTGGCGCAAGTTGAAGCGCTGGAATGAGATCCCCGGGATGGTGCTCCTGCGCGAAGGAGGCAACCGACGCACGCGCATCTTCTCCAGGGAGCAGTTGGTCGCCGCGCGCGCCGCGGAACAGCACGCCGCGGGCCGGGACGCGGTGGTCGAGTACACGTTGCCGGCAGTACCGACCACGGAGCATCCCCGGGACCTTCTCGACTTGGAGGAGGCGCGCCTTTCCCTGCCGGAGGACCGCCGGCCCTCGCCGGCCACGTGGAAGGGCTACCGGTACGGCGACAAGACGCGGCTGCCCGAACCCGACACCACCGTGGGGAACGCCGACCTCTGGTACCGCCAGACCATCTCGGACTGGGACGGGCAGCGTCCCGCCCCCGGAGGGATGAAGGGGCGGGCCGGGCGCCCCCGCGGCAGCAAGGACTCTGTACCCCGCGGCGAGAAGGCGTCGACGGAAGAGCGTCGGCAGCGGGTGATGCGGCTGCTGGACGAGAAGCCGACAGCGACCGCGGACGATGTGCATGAGCTCATTCCAGGTTTCCACCTGGTGACTGCGCAGCGTGCGCTGCGCGACGCCCGCGAGCACATCGTGCGCCGCGCCGTCGCCGACGACCCGGACCTCACCGTGGAGGGGGTGCGGAAGCTCTTCGGGATGGATTCCGCCAACGCGGCGCAGCTGCTGCGAGAGAGCGGAGGGGACGTCCCCGAGCACTACCTCGTCGACCCTGAGGCCGCAGCGGCAGAGCGCCGCACGGTGGGTGGGCTCCTCCGGGTGAACAACCACCTGACGATCGAAGAAGTGGTTGACGCTGTCGGCCTGACCCCGCGGCGAGCGGAACGGCTGCTCCGGGAAGCGCGCCTGGAGTTGCTGCGCGAGGATCTCGCCGACGAGCCGGACCGCAGTGTGGAGGAGGTGCAGAGACGCTTCAGTATGGGGAGGCGCCCGGCTGCGGTGAGGTTGCTTGCCGACGCCGGAGGTAGGTTGGCTGCTGGGGAGATCGAACTGGTGGCACGCAAGCTACTCACTCGGAATCCTCGCCTCACCACCCAGGAGCTGGCCGGCGTCACCGGGGCGGACGCGGGCCGCGCGGCCGCCCGGTTGCGGAGGGCCCGTGTGGCGATGCTGCACGTCATGCTGCGCGCCAACCCGACGTTCAGCGTGGACGACACCGTGGAGCTGTTCGGACTCAGCACGCGGGACCAGGCCGCCGAGCTCATCAGCGACGCCTCGGATTGACCTGGGCGGAAGCTCTGCCAGCGCTCCTGACGTCGCTACCGCTCCCGCGCGACGGCCTCGTGCGCCTCGTGCGCCTCGGTGAAGAGGCGCACGAGGCCGTTCGTGTTTCCGTTCCGCCTCTTCTGTGCGCCGGGGCGGCGGCACGCGGATAGGGCGCCCCGCTGTCTGCCCGCTCGCGCTCTTACCTGCCCTCTCCCCCGTTGGGCAGCGAGAGTTCGGCGCGGTAGCTGCTCTCCGTGCCGAGAGAACGCAGCAGGGGGCCGAGGAGTCGGCGAATGATGCGGCCGGCGCCGTCGGTGAGCTCGATGTAGGTGGCGAGGGCGCTCTCCTCGTGGTTGTCGGCACTGTAGCGGTGCTGTCCGGGATGTCCCGTCTCGGCGACCTGTACCCGCCGGCCGCGGAGCTCGGAGGCGCCGACGGCCGGGGCCCAGCTGCCGCAGTAGCCGATCTCGTCCGCGACCAGACACACGAGCGGGATGAGCTGGTGGGCGAGGCGGACCGCGCCTTCGTCATGGAGTACCTGTTCTCCGCGGACATGGCCCGGTGTGGAGAGGTGCGACTGGTCGCTGACATCTCGCAGGGGTCGGTGGCCATCTCGGTGCGCAGTCGGGTGAGTGCGGCCTTGGATGTGGCGCGGCGTCGCAGGTGCAGTTCGCGGACGTGGGCGTCGGTGAGGTGGCTGTTGGTCTTGTCGCCGCGGGCGGGGTACTAGCCGTCGACCATGTGGGGGGGCGTCGGGGCTGGGCGGGATGTGGACGATGAGGCACCCGAGCCCGTCGTGTCCGGCTGCGGGGATCGCCTCGGTGCGGATGTGGGCGGGAGGGTCGAGGACGGTCCCGGCGATCCGTTCGATGCGTTCGGCAAGACCCTTGAGTTGCTGCGGGGCCAGGGCGAACGTCCCGGTCTGCTGGTCCTCGTCGACCCCGACGATCAGCGCTCCCCCGTTCACGGCGAACGCGGCGATATCACGCGCGATGCTGCCTTTCCGTCTCGGCTACCGGCGTGGCCGTCGGCGACGGAGAAGGGTAGCGCCCCGCCTGCCGCACTCCTGCCGTGTCTGGCCCGCGGCGGGCAACTGCTGCGTCGGCAGGTGCGGGTGGGTGCGAGGTCTGAGTGGAGCGGCACGCGCGCGTGGGGGCGGTGCAGCAGCTCGCGCAGGCGGGCGTGGGGGCGGTGCAGCAGCTCGCGCAGGCGGCGCGATGTCGACCTGGTCGACGCCACCGGAGCATCCCGGGTGATCGCGCCAGGGGTCGGCGGGCAGCACTGTCCGAGCTGAGGCGCGAACCGACCACGACAGCTGCCAGGGGGTGGCGTCGCTACGCGGGTTCGGCGCAGAACTCTCGGGCGCCGCGCAGCGTGGTGCGCAGCTTCTGCTGCGTCGTGCGGCTGTCGAGGCGTACGTCGAGGCCGCCCGGAAGGCTTCCTGCACGTAGGCCTGCGGAGATGCCGGTGGCGTCGAGGCCGTCGCGCCTGGCGATGAGCACGCCGAGCTCGTGGCGGCTCACTGCGTCGGCGCCGGCGAGATGATGGATGCCGCTCGCGTCGCTCTCCGCCAGTTCGAGGATGCCTGCGGCCAGGTCCTCGACGGCGACGGGGCATCGGATGTCGTCGGTGTAGAGAGCTCCGGGGCTGCCGGCCGCGAGTTGGTGCACGAGGCGCTCGTGGACGGAGCTGCCCTTGCCAATGATCAGGGAGGTGCGGGCGACGACCGCTTCGGGGTGGACAGTGAGCACTCCTGTTTCCGCCGCAGCTTTGGCCGCGCCGTAGGACGTGACGGGGTCGGGCTGACAGGACAGGTCGTAATGGGTTCGCGCGCCGGAGAAGATGGCGTCACTGGAGACGTGAACGAGACGGCTGCGGTGCTGGGCCGCTGCCATCGCAAGGCGAATCGGTGCTTGGGCAGTCACCGTCCAGTCGTCCCGGTTACTCGCCGCGTTGATGATGAGGCGCGGCCGCAGCTCGGTCACCACCTCGTCCGCGTAGGCGGCTTTCGTGAGGTCAAGAGCACGCCAGGTGGCCTGTGCTGCCTCGACGGGTTTCGTGGCGTACGTGGCGACAGTGGCGTGACCGGCTGCGGTCGCCTGCCGGACCAGCTCGGCTCCGAGGAAGCCGCTGCCGCCCACGATCAGAAGTGTCATGCGCGCCACGGTAGACCGGCCCCTGACCCTGCTGCTGATGCCCGGAGGCGAGCCGAGGGCGTCCTGCTGGGAAGGGGACGGCCGCCGCGTTTCGGGACAGGGCGTGTCGACACGGCGTTGCACCGCGAGGACAGTGGCGTCCAGGTGCGCGGCCGGTCGGGCCTGCGTCCGAGGCAGCCAGGAGTCGGTCTTTCCCGGGTTCGGCCGGACCGGGTCAGCCGCTGGCGTTTCCGATGACCAGGGCAGTCCCGTCGAGCAGCAGAAACACACCGCCGCAGACATGGCGCCGGCGTCGAGGAAAGCTTGGTTCTCCTGGACACAGCCGCGGATGAGAGCATTCAGGACCCCCACGCCCCGTGTCCGGCCCGACCAGGAGGAACGGAATGCCGAGGCTCGACGTCCGTGACCACACCGGCCCCTGCTCCCGACGGATGAAGGCAGTGAGGAACGCCAGGAAGAGCAGGGCACTCTTGGGGTCGACGGCGTTGACGGCATTGACGGCATTGACGACCAGGCTTCTCCGTCCGCGGCGGCAGCCGGGCACCGTCTCGTCGGGCTCGCCGACGGCGTCAGGGAGGGCCGGGGTGCGTGGCCGCTCTCTCCCCAACCACACGAGGTGGGCCGCACCGGCGCGCTCAATCACCTCGCGTGGGTTCGAACAACGCGACCAGAGCTGATGGTCCGCGGGGGCCGGCAGGCCGGCCCCCGCGGACCATCAGCAGCACGAGTGACAAGGTCAAGCGCCATCAGAGAGTCGTGATCTCAGTCAGGCGCGTGGTGTTCCTCGCTCTCTTCGTCCTGTGGGGTCCGTTTCCCCGGCAGCTCCCACCCGCACCGAGGCACGCCCGGTGGTCGGCGCCGGGGCGCGGCCCGCCGCAGGGCAGCGAGGGAGGAGACTGCGGCGGGTGAGCACGTGCGGGGTGTGCTGCGACCGGTGACCGAACGATGCCGGCACCCCTGTTGACCACTGTTCACGCGGCGTCGGCAACACCTCAGGCGACGACCCCGTACACGACGATGCCCCCGGATGCATCACTGGACTCCTGTGCGCATGAGGCGCCTTCGACGCTGCAGCGTGGCCCGGCGCGCCCGGCCGTCGGCGGCACGGAACGGGGCAGGACCGTGCGGGTCCTCCAGCAGCCCTGCGGACAGACGTGCCCGGCTCGCCGCTGGGTGTGAACACCAACCGTCGGCGTCAACGCTTCGGCGGTGCTGCACGTACATCATGACGTCTCGTCAGCTATCAGACCTGGCGTGGCGTCCGGCGTCCGGGTCGCTTCGAGAGGACATCATGACCGCACCCACCCGTACCTGGCCGTATCTGCTCGCCACCTTGCTGCGCGGCGAAGACCTCACTGCCGAGGACACCACGTGGGCGATGCGCACGGTCATGGATGACGACCACGAGCCGGTTGCGCTGGCCGGCTTCCTCGTCGCGCTGCGCGCCAAGGGCGAGAGCCCAGCCGAGCTCGGGGGCCTGCTCGACGCCCTGATGGAACGGGCCGTGCCGCTTCCTGTCGACGGCCGCGATGTCCTTGACATCGTCGGAACCGGCGGAGACGGCGCGCACACCGTCAATATCTCCACCATGGCGGCGATCGTCACGGCAGCCGCCGGGGCCCCGGTGGTGAAGAACGGCGGTCGCTCCGTCTCCAGCAAGAGCGGCTCCGCCGACGTCCTCGAACATTTGGGCGTACCCCTCGATCTCACACCGGAGCAGGTCGCCCGCTGCGTCCACGAACTCGGTATCGGCTTCACCTTCGCCCCCGCCTTCCACCGAGGCCTGCACCACGCCTCCCCCATCCGCCGCGCCCTGGGCGTTCCCACCGCGGTCAACTGCATCGCCCCACTGACCAACCCCGCCCGCCCGGGCACCGCCCTGGTGGGCTGCGCCAACCTCAAGCTCGCCCCCGTGCTGGCTACCGTGCTCGCCGACCGCGGGACCCGGGCACTGGTCGTCCGCGGTCACGACGGGCTGGACGAGATCACCACGGCTGCCCCCACCGACGCATGGCACGCCGACGAGAGGGGCGCGCACCGCGTCACTCTCGACACCGCTCGCCACGGCCTGCCGCGCCCCGGCGTGGACGCCCTGCGCGGCGGAGACGCCGAGCACAACGCGACGGCCGTTCACGCCGTGCTCGCCGGCACGACGGGCGCTGCCCGGGATGCCGTCATCGCCAACGCAGCCGGCGCCCTCGCCACCCGCAGCCCCACCGACGAGTTCGAGGAGGCCTTCGCCGACGGACTGCAGCGGGCCCGCGACTCCATCGACAGCGGAGCCGCCGCCGAGCTTCTCGCTCGCTGGAGCGAGCTCGCCACCGCCCTGACCTCTTCTCACTGACTCCGGTGCGGTCAGCCGTCCGGTCGGAGCGCCGTCGTCGAACGGGTGGTCAGCGGCACCGACGAGGCTGCCTTGGGGCACGGGGGAGCGGGCTCCCTCCCGCGCCAGGCAGCCTGACGCGCCGCCCACCAGTGGGTGGTTGGAGCGTGGCGGGCGCAGACCACCGCCCCGCGCCCTGGCGTCGCGGGCCCCTACCCGGCCGGAGTCCCGGCCGCTGGGCCCGCGCTCCCCCTGCCACGGCAACGTCTGTCGCTTGCCTCGCCGTCATCCGAAGGCTCCGCGACAGGCGGCGGCGATCTCCGTGTCCAGCCAGTCTTGCGCCATGTCGCAGACGGCGCCGGGCTCGTAGTCGACCGCGGGCGGGACGGGGGCGGCCGGCGGAACGGGATCGGGGACGCGCGGCGTCGGCGGGTCGGGGGGCGACAGAGGCTGGGGCGCGGTGGCGGGCCCCGGGGCCGAGGGGGGTGGGGGCGCTGTCGGGGGCGGGGGTGGCGGTTGCGGCCGGGCGGGAGCCGGGCGGTCGTCGTGAACGGGAGTGGTCTCCTCGATCGGGTCAGGGGTGGGGATGACCGGCACGGCATCTCCTGCTGGATGGGGCATACCGTCTCTCGCGGGATCCGCTGGCAGCGGTTGGACGGTGGTGCACGCGGTGAGCGCGGCTGCGACGAGTACGAGAGGGAGAGCGGTGAAACGGTGATGCATCGGGCGATTTTCGCACCGGTATGAGCAGCTGCGTACCGGCCGAAGGCGCCGGATCGATGTCTCGATGGCCTACGACGTCTGTGGACAGGTGGGGACCAGACATGGCCGAGCAGCCTTCCCGAAGGCCGATCGCTGCGCTCCGGTCAGCCGCTTCGGCCAGGTGGGGCGTTGTCGCGGATCGTGGCTACGGTCTGCGCTTCTCCTCCGAGGAGGAGCGCAGACCATGAGATCGCCGGCCGAACTCGGCCGTGTGGCGTGGCGGACCTGTCTCATGTGTACGGCTCCGCCGAGGATGTCCCTGTACTGACCAGAGCCGCCCGGAAGAGCGACGAGGAGAGGGCTCCCGAAGCGGTTCACGAAACCTTCGTGAGTCCACCACCACGGCACGGTACCCGGCATCAGCGCCGGCCGTCCCCTACCTCGCTCACGCGGTGCAGCATGCCCCGAGCGGACGCATTGAGTTGCTGCTGCTTGCGCCCCCTGCCGACCATGGCCCGGTGGACATCGGTCTGCCGCACTGGCCGCGCACCGTCCTCCGCGCTTTCGTCCACTCCCCGCTTCGCCTGATCCGAGACCCGCATCGTTCGGGAGGGGACAGCCGGGCTGTGCTCCGAAACGTGGCGGACGCGTTGCCGGCTGTCGACCAGTCACGCCACGCATGCACGGCCGGCGCTTTCCGCGGCGTCTGACGGGGCACCTGCCCCGTAGGCCGCGCTCCCCCGCGTTTCCGGGCGCGGGCTGAGGAGGGAAGCGCGGGGGCGCCTGGGATGCGCGACAGCACCCAAGGCCGCTGCCGTGGCCGTGCGGCCTTCCCCCCCCCTGTCGTGCCACGGCCGCCGGGTCAGCCCTCCGTCGACGGGCGCAGCGTGCGGACTGCCGCGAACCGCGAGGGGCACGGGGGCCCGGGAGGAGCGCGCCGCGAAACCGCTCCGTCGCCAGGGAGTCCTGAACGGAAGTCACGCCACGTGCATGCGGCGCGGATCCGCCGTGAAGGATCTTGGTGGCGCCGGCGGCAAGGAAGTCGACCGCAAGCACGATGGTGGCAACGGCAACGAAGCCCGATTGTCGCCGCGCGGCACTCGCCGGTTCCGCGCGGTATCCGCGTCGGCATCCCGGTTCATGGCCGGGGCCCGGAGTGAGCGAGAGGCGCGGGGCGGGGGTCAGGCACCGGGGTCGACGTCGGGGTGGGTGAACCGTACGGGCTTGCCCAGGGACCGGGCGTAGGCGATCTCGGCGCGGGTGCTGTCGCCGATGTGGTCGCCGATGACGAGCGCCTCGTCGGCGAGCCGGATCTTCGCGCGGTGCAGCTCGTCGAGTCGACGCTTCAGCTCCTCGGCCCCGGCGGGGTCGGACAGGAGGTGGCGCGGGGACTTCATGTCGCAGGCCGGCTTCACCACGATCCTCCCGGCTTTGGTCTCCTGCACCTCGGCCTCGGCCATCTGGGACATGAAGTGGGTCGAGCCGCAGATCACGACGATGCGCGGAAGGCTCAACAGCGTCTTGGCCTCCGCGAGCCTCTCCTCGGGGGCGGGTGACTTCTGCAATGACATCGGCTGCTCCTGCTCGGCCGCCGTGCGCGGCGCGGACGCCTCGGCCGGCGGGTGCCGGCCGGTGCCGGGGCTGGAGGCGGCAACCGGCCCCGTGGGCAACCTACCTGACAGCCTCGGCGGGGCAGCGAGATCCGAGCATGCGTCGTTCGGCGCAGCGGGGGCGGGCGCGGGCGACAGACCTCCCGTCGCCACAGCCTGGTGCTCGGCCTGCGCCGCCCCGGTCGTCCCCGGTCTCGGGCATGTGCGGGGTGGCGCCCGGCCGGGGGCCGCCACGCGGGCAGCCGAACACCCGGCGAGGTGGACGACGGAAGTACCGGCTGGTCCCTGTTGCGCCAGACCTCGAACAGCGTCATGGCCGCGGCCACCCGCCCAGCTGCCCCGGCGACCACGGGGATGAGCCGGTCGGAGGCATCGGACGCGAGCCCGTACCCGAGGAAGCAGCCGCACGAGAGCGCCGCCACCGGAAGTCACCGTCGGTCGGGCAGCAGCGTCCATGAGGCGCACCCTTGGCGGTCGGCACGGCTGGCGTGCACAGGGAAGAGAGCGCAGCGACTACCATGCTCCGCTGCGGGAGCCCGGGCTGCCCGGCGGTGAGCAGAACCGCTTGCGTCAGCGGGCCGGCCCCTCCCACCGGGGGCCTCTTCCCCCGGCCGTGGGCCTCACGTGGCGGAGCGGCGAGTGGCTCTCCGGTCAGTCGCGGGTGGCGTCGAACCGGCGCCTGGCTTCCTCGATGTGATCGAGATGGGCGCGCGTCCAGGCGCACATGCCGTTGACGGTCGCACGCAGTGCCTCGCCCGCCTCGGTGAGGCGGTACTCCACCCGGGGCGGCACCTCGGGGTGCACGGTTCTGTCGACGAGTCCGTCGCGCTCCAGGTGCCGCAGCGTCTGGGACAGCATCTTGTGGCTGATGCCTCCGACCTCTCGCTGCAGTTCGGTGAAGCGGAGGGTGCGGTCGGCCAGGACGTTGACGAGCAGCAGCGCCCACTTGTTCGCCACGCCCGCGAAGATCTCGCGCGCCAGGGAATCGACGCGGGTGACGTCGGCGTCGGCCTGGTCGCGCTCGGGCCGTTCGGTTACCACGGGGTGCCCTTCTCACGGGAAAGTGCGTTCTTCCGCCAGGAAGCCTACTCTCCTACGGTGAGTTCGTTCCTGCTGGTTACTGGCAGGGCTCGAACGGACCCCTGGAGCCTTCATGATTCTCACGACGTACGCCCGCCTGTGGGCCGACGACCTGGGCGCCGCCCTTCCCCTGCTCGAGCGGCTGACGGGGCAACGTCCGGCGCTGCGGTTCGTGTTCGAGGGAATCGAGCTCGCCGCCGTCGGGGACTTCCTCGTCATCGCCGGGCCGGCCGATATGCGCGCTCGCTACGCGCACGCCACCGCCACGGTGGTCGTCACCGACCTGGACCACACGCGTGCGGCCCTGGAGGAGGAAGGCGCCCGCATCACCACCGAGGAGGCGGCGAGCGCGACGGGCCGCTTCCTCTACGCGCGCCACCCCGGCGGGGCGGAGGTCGAGTACGTCGAATGGACGGCGGAGATTCGGCGGAAGGTACTCGGACCGCAGGCAGACACCCGCTGACCGGTGGTGGCCGCGCCGCACGCCCGCTTCCCGGCGCGTCCGCGGCAGGCCGCTACGCCCGGTCGCCGAGCTGCTCGGTGTCGAACAGGTGGCTGATGTGGTTGCCGAGCTCGGACCAGTGCGCGGCCGAGAGTTCCGCCGCCTCGGCCGCGCGCCCGGCTGCACACAGGGCGATGAGGGCCTCGTGGTGGTCGATGGTGTTGCGGCCCCCGAGCAGGGTGGTGAACTTGCGGTGCAGGATGCGGTGCACCTGGGGGTGCAGCTGGGCCGCCAGCCGCCGCAGCACCGGGTTGTCCGCCGCGGTGAAGAGCACGCCGTGGAAGCGGTCGTCGGCCTCGACCGCGCCGGCGGTGTCCTCGGCACCGACCGCACGGCAGAAGGCGCGGTTCGCCTCCCGCATCGCGTCGAGCTGGGTGGCGGTCAAGCGGGGGACGGCGGTCTCCACCGCGAGGCGGTCCAGGGACCGGAGCACGTCGAGGGTGTGGGTGACGTTGCGTCGGTCCAGCGGGGTGACGCGGGTCCAGACGCCGGGCCTGGCTTCGACGAGCCCGATCTCGGCGAGCCGTGACAGCGCCTCACGCACCGGCGTGCGGCTCAGCCCGAGGCGTGCTGCCAGTTCGCTGTCCTTGACCTTCTCGCCGGGTTCGAGTTCACCGCGGACAATGGAGTCGCGCAGCCGGTGGAAGACCTCCTCGCTCAGCAGCGTGCGGGAGACGGGGCGGTCGAGGGTCATGGCTCGTACGGTATCCCGGCGCTCACCCCTCGTGCCGCCGGTGGTGGCGGGAGGCGGCCCGCAGCGTGGCGCACCAGGGCGCGGGCGAGGACGACCGCGGGGTCGACGAGCGGGACACCCACCCGGTCGGCCGACAGGCCGAGCGGTATCTCGGTGCAGCCGGCGACCACGGCCTGGGCGCCCCGAGCGACGAGGCCCGCGGCCGCGGCGGCCAGGGCATCGGAGGCGCCGCCCCGTACTGCCAGGGAGGGACCGGCCTTGACCGCTCGGATCGCGGCCATCACCTGCGCCTGCTGGGCGTCGTCCGGCGGGAGAAGCGTTCGGATTCCGTGGCGGCCCAGCCAATTCTGGTACAGACCGGCATGCACGGTGCCGGTGGTCGCCAGTAGGCCCGCCGTGCGGACCCGAGGGCGACGGGACGCCAGATGGATCGCCACTTCGCCGATCATGTGGACGATCGGGACGCCGACCGCGCCGGCCAGGCGGGGCACGAAGGCGTGGGCGGTGTTGCACGGGATCGCGATGAGTGACGCCCCGGCCGCGCGGAGCACGAGGCCTCCCCGCAGCAGCCAGGGCGTCGGGTCGGGCCCCGTACCCAGCAGCGCGGCGGTGCGGTCCGGTACCGACGGGTCGGACCAGATCACCGTGCGCAAGTGGTCCTGGTCGCGGTCCCCCGGTGTGGCGGCCACCAGCTTGGTGTAGAAGTCGGCGGTGGCGGCCGGCCCCATCCCGCCGAGGATGCCGACGACCGGGAGACTTCCGTCAAAGCGGGAGGGGGCGTCGGGCATCGGGGCCTCACGGGTGCTCGGTGGGTACGGTCGATCGCTCCAATATACTGCGTTCTGGGTATTGGGGGGCAGGATCACGGTTGTCCCTCGGGGCGGCGCAGGAGCTCCCCGGATTCCGCGGTGCGTGACGGCGTCCGCGCCGCGCCGGAGATCCCGCCTCGGCTGCCTTCACAAACATGGAGACGTTCGCGATGGGTAAGCGTCCGCAACCACCCGGGAGCGATCGACAGCGGAGCTCCGGGCCCCGCCCCGGGTGGAGAAAGGCAGGTCTGATGTCCGACCACCACCTCACGAGCAAACGACCGCGGGCAGACCTTCCCACGCAGCACACCGCCGCCCGCAGTCACGCCGTGCGGGCGCGGGCCCTCTACGACGGCACGGAGCGAGTCGCGGAGGCGCGTGCGCTGGCCCGGCGGTTCCTCACCACGGTGCAGACGCGCGAGGCGGTCTCCCTCGACGCCCGCGAAGCGCTCCGCCTGGTGGTCAGCGAGCTGGTCACCAACGCCCGCACCCACACCTCGGGCAAGTACTCCCTCACGCTGGAGCACGTCCCCGGCACCCTGACCATCAGCGTCTGGGACACCAGCCCGGAGATCCCGGCTGCCAAGGCGCGCGACCCGCGGCGGATCGGCGGCCACGGCCTCCACATCGTCACGACGCTCTGCGCCAGTTTCCAGGCCAGTCGCAACCATGGCGGCAAGCGCGTCACCGCCACCCTCCCCCTCACGGCAGCTCCTCGTTGACCGGTCGTCCCGACCGCGGCGAACCCGCCTGCGACGCGCCGTCCGCCGGGGGCCCGTGCGGACCGTGTGACGGGCCGGGGCGGGTGACGGGCCGGACCGGGGCCGGTGCCGGTGCCGCGAGCGGGGCGGGTGCCCGACGGCCGCCGTCCACCGCCGGAGGCGAGAGCCGTGGTGCGCATGCCCTGCCCGGAAACGGAGAGACGGCCCAGTGCTCGGTAGCACACCCGGCCCACTGAGGGAGGGCGACATGGGCGAGTTCATCGCACCGGACGACCCGTCGTACGACGAGAGGGCGCGCACACTGGTACGCATCGGTCGCGAGGCGATCGCCGTCCCCGACGACCATCGACTCGACGCGTACTTCGCGCCCGATTTCGTCTTCCACGGTCCGGCGGGCGACATGAGCTACCCGCAACTGCGAGCGTTCTTCGCCTCGATGCGGGCCGCGTTCGAGGGGTTCTCCTGCGAACGCAGGACGCTGGTGAGCGAGGGCGCCTTCATCAGCGCCCGTACCAGCATGGCGGGCCGCTTCACCGCACCGTTCGACGCCTCCCCCATCGGCACCCTGCCACCGACCGGACGGCCGATGCGCCTCGAACTGATCAACGTCTTCCGGTTCCATCCCGACGGCACACTCGCCGAGGAGTGGGTCCAGTACGACAACCTGGATTTTCTCCGCCAGCTCGGGGTCGACCTCGTCCGGCGTTGATCAGCGCACGGAGTCGGCGGCGCCTGCCGCACCGCGGGCCCGTTGCGTCCACCGCAGGAGCACACGGCGGGAGCGCGTCCCGGTGCGGTGCTGCGGGGCGCGGACCACCTCCTGCGGACTGCGCCGGAGCGGCGCCGCGTCTCGACCTCCGTGGCCTGCTCCGCGGTGGCCGGAGAGCTACGGGGCAGCTCTCCCGGTCGGGGCGGGAACGGAAACCGCAGGTCGTCGAGCTCAGCCGCGGAGCCGACGGCACGCACTGCCGACACGGCCTCAGGCGCCGTCGCGGGGCGTGTAGAGCATGACCCAGTGGTCCCGCTCCGCGTCGTGCAGCATCTCGATGTCGAAGTGCAGCCAGCCGCGCCGCGGATGCCGGATGCGCTTGACGGCGGAACGCCACGCCCCGACCTCGCAGCGCTCCCAGAGGTCGCGGAACCGGCCGCTGACGGCGCCGAGTTCGGCGAGCAACCCCCGGAGGTGGGTGTCCTCGGGGTACCGGCTGAGCGCTGTGCGCAGCTCGGCCGCCGCGACGCGGGTGAACAGCTCCGCGCCCTCCTCGCCGAGCAGGTCTGCGAGCCCCGGCGCGGTGAAAGCCTGATAGGCGATGTTGCGCGCGTAGCGGCCGGTGCCACCGGTGAGCGGCGCGAGCAGTTCGGAGGCGGCGGCGTTGCCGGCGAGCAGGGTGAGACGCCCGTCGTGCACGGTTACCGGCATGGTGCCGTCCAGCGCGTGGAGCACCCGCAGTAGCCCCGGGCGGATGACGGTGTCCGGCGACTCGATCTGCGGGGGTGACTCGCCGCCGAGCCGGAACAGATGGTCCCGTTCCGCACCGGAGAGCCCGAAGGCCCGGGCCAGCGCCTGGAGGACCTCTCGCGAGGGACGCACCGCACGGCCCTGTTCCAGCCGGGTGTAGTACTCCACGGAGATGCCGGCCACTTCCGAGAGTTCCTGACGCCGCAGCCCCGGTACGCGACGCCGGCGCACCCGTGGGTCCCCGGGCGCCACGGGCGGGCACATCGCCGCCCGCTGCCGACGCAGGTAGTCGCCGAGGTCCGTTCTTTCGCCGCTGAGCACCCGTCCATTCTGCCCCGTGCGGGGCGAGGAGAGTGGCTCTGAGGGTGGTCCTGCCAGGACCGGTATCCACCGGGTCTCCCCCGGCGACGATCCGTGCCGCACATTCGGTGCAGGCGCCGCGCCCACCGGCGGTGCGCCGGACTCGGAGAGCAGCCCCGTCCAGGTCCGTCGCACCGTCCGGGCAGCTCGGCGCGCCTCGTTCGTCGAATCCAGGAGTGCGTGATGCCCGAAGCGACCCGTACCGTCGTCATGACCGGAGCCACCGGAGGCCTCGGCTTCGAGGCTGCCCGAGAGGTTCTGCGCCGCAGTCCGGAGACGCACCTGGTGCTGCTGGCGCGTGAGGCCTCGGCGGCGCGCACCCTGCCGCGTCTCCTGGAGGTCTCCCCGCACGTCTCGACCGTCCCCGCGGACCTCGCCGGCAAGGCCTCGGTGGCAGCAGCGGCTGCTCGGGTGGAGGACCTGCTGGACGCGGGTACGGTCCCGCCGCTGGCTGGGATCGTCTGCAACGCGGGGGTCCACCTCTCGGACGCCCTGCACACGAGCGAGGACGGCCATGAACTCACCTTCGCGGTGAACGTCCTGGCGACGCATCTGGTCCTGAGGCAGCTCCACCCGCACCTGCAGCCGTCCTCGCGCATCGTCGTGACCGTCAGCGATGCCCATTTCGGCGACCTGCGCCACACCGGCGGCATCATGCCCCGGCCGCTCTGGCGGGGCCCGGAGGCGCTGTTCCGGCCCGGCGCCTACCCGCGGTCGCACCGGGTGCGTGCCGGAGGCCGACGCGCCTACGCGACGAGCAAGCTCGGCGGCATCCACCTGGTGCACGAGTGGGCCCGCCGGCTGCCCTCGGGCGTCGACATCGTCGCCTACAACCCGAGCCTGGTGACGGGGACCGGTCTCGCCGAGCGGATGGGCGGCCCCGGCCGGTGGGCGATGTCACGGGTGGTGCCGATGTTTGCGGCGACCCCGCTCGTGGACACTCCGCCGCAGGCCGGCCGCAGGCTCGCCGATGTCGTGCTGGGCACGACGACTGCGCCGACGGGTTCCTACGTCCACCGCGACCGCACCATGCGCTCCTCGGTCGAGTCGTACGATGCCGCGCGCGAGCAGGAGCTGTGGGCCTGGCTCGAACGGCAGGGGTGACCGCCCGGGCTGGGGCGGGCGCCCGATCGGTACGGCCGCGACGCGGAGCGCACTGCTGCGGCCTGGGTGGCGCGTCACTGTCGCGGGTCGGGCCGACGTGGTTGCGGGTCGCCCGGGCCGCCGGGGCATACTGCCGACAGTGGGCGGCGGCCGGTGAAGAGGTGGCAACGGTGGAGATCCTGCGTCTGGACAGCAACGTCCCGACCGCTGTCGCGGACCTTCTCTCCCGGGTGTGCGAGCCGGTCCGGCTCCGGCCCGAGGCCGGTCTCCCGCTGCGGTCCCGCGCCGACCACTGGGAGGCCGGGGACTTCTCGTTCACCGAGCTGGCGCTGGACGGGTCCGTCGACCTGACGAGTGGCCCCGCCCACCACCGGATCGGGCTCCTGGCCGTGCACAGCGGCCAGTTCGTGGACACCACCGGCGGCCGCCAGGACCTCTACCGCCCGGGGAGCGCGGTACTGGTGACCGACTGCGGGCTGCCCCGGACCGGAAGGGCACTGGAACTGCGCTGCACGGTCGCCACCTTCGACCCCGCCCTGCTGGGTGCGGCCGGCACGTCAGGTACGCAGGAGACGGCGCGGGTGGCCGGTGCCGGTGCGCCCGATCCAGCGCGGGGTCGGCAGGTCACCGCGGCCCTGGCGTATCTGCGGCACCACGTGCTGGCCGCGCCGGACGTGGACCCGCTCGCCGCCGCCACGGGCATCCGGCACCTGGCCTCGGTGCTCGGCGTGATGCTGCCGGGGAAGCGGGGCGCCGGGAGCGACGGCGCGGACACCGAGACGTTGCAGCGGGCCATGCGGTTCATCGAGGAGAACGCCCACCGGCCGATCTCGCTGCCCGAGATCGCCGAGGCGGCACAGGTGACCGCTCGCGCGGTGCAGTACGCCTTCAAACGCCACACGGCCGGCACTCCGCTCGGCTACCTGCGGCGCGTCCGGATCGGCCACGCACACCAGGAGCTGCGCGCCGCATCCCCCGAGGCCGGAAGCGTGGCGGAGATCGGGGCGCGGTGGGGCTTCTCCCACCCGGGCCGCTTCGCAGCCGCGTACCGCGCGGTCTACGGTTTCCCGCCTTCCCGCACGCTGCAGCAACCGCCGGTGGCACGGGCGCCCTGACCGTGGTGCGGTGTCGGAGACGGCGGGGGCGGCGAGGGGCGGCGGGTTCTGGGGGCGATGAAAGGCCGTCAGCCGCTGGCGACGAACTCGGCTGCGGCCGGGCGAAGAGAAGGACACCGTCCGATCACCCCCCGACGAGTCGTTCGCCGGCTGAACGAAAACGTTCACCGCCCCAGGCTCTGCGCGGCAATCGTCGACCGACTCACGTTCAACGCGCACGAACAGCTGAGGAGCCCTGCAGCGTCGCCGAAAGCCGTCGGCAGGTCGAGGCTCGGTGATCACCGGTTGCTGCCCGAACGCATCGGCATACGCTGTCCGCCTTCGTGCTGAAGCCGCGTGCCCGAGCAGCGAGCGAGGAGACCCCTGGCTGACGACCCGGGTCTGCACGTCGGCGTCCTCGCCGGTGGAGCCCGCCCGACGGGGCGCCCCCTCCATGTGGTCCCGGAGGATACCTTCGATCCCGCCGCTCCGGGAGACGGGGTGCTCCGGAGCGCCCCGGATCTGCTGGAGGGTCAAGGGCAGGGCACCGCTGGGGTTGTCGACTCGCCCCGCCTCCCCGGCACGGGCCGCGGCGGCGCCCGGCACCGTCCGGTCTCCGGGAGTGCGACGGTGCGGACCGGGCCGCGGACCTGGTCCTGCTGCTGTACCGGGAGGACGTCCGGCGGACGCGCATTCCGCTGGCCGGTCGGGCCGAACTCACCGTCGCCGAGCACCGGCACGGCCTCACCGGGCGGCTGTTCCTCGCGCACCAGGGGCACTACGGCCGCTTCGTCGACCTCCCGGACGCCCCCTACTCCAGCGCGCACGGCACCGAGGAGGACCCCGGCGACGGCCCAGGAGCCGGCGGAGAGCTGCGGCCGTGAACGCGGTGGACCGGTGCCGGTCGGCGGTGGAGCTTCAGGAGGCCGGGCCGGTCGTGGGGCGGCGGCTCGGTACCGCGGGGTCCGAGGCGTGGCAGGGCTCGGACGCGGCTGTCGGCGAGGCCGGCGACTGAGGAGCGGGGCGGGGTCGGGCGGTCAGCCTCCGGACGCGGGCTGAGCAGGCGAGAAGCAGCGCGAGCGCGGCCTGTCCCAGGGCGCAGCAGGCAAGGAGGAGCCCGGCACCGCCGCCGTCCTCCGCGAGGCGCGGGACCAGCGTGCCGGCTGCCTCGGCGAGCCGGCCGTGGTCCTGGAAGCCGCGGTCGGCGAGGAAGCCGCCCAGCACGACGGCAGGGGGGAACAGGCCCTGTCCGAGGAGTCGGCGTGCCCCGAACACGGTCGCCTGGATGTCCGTGGGGGTTCGTTCCTGCCAGACGGCGGTGGCGTGGGCGTTGGAGATCTGCACGCACGCCTGGTTGAGGAGTTGTGCGAGGAACCACAGCAGCGGGACCGCTGTGAGGGCCAGCCCGAGCCGACCGAGGAGGGCCCCGGCGGCGATGGCGGTGACGACGGCGGCGAACCGGCTGCCGCGATCGCCGAGGGTCAGCATGGCGATCGCACCGAGCAGGAGGCCAACGGGGCCGGCGACGGTGAAAGCCGCCAGGTTCCGTTCCTCGGTGCCGGCGGTGGAGGAGGAGACGACGTAGACGGTGACGACGGCGGTGGCCAGTCCGGCGAAGAGGTTGACGCCGGCGTACGCAGCTTGCAGGCGGCGGAAGCCGGAGTGGCCGAGGATGAAGCGGAACCCGCGCAGCGCGCCCGCGAACGGTCGCAACCGACGGTTGCGCCCGCTCTCCCGGCCGACGGACGGCCAGCGGACGGCGGCGGCCATGGCCCCTGCTGCCGCGAAGGTCACGGCTTCGAAGGCGAAGACGGCGGCGGGCGTCACCACGGTGTGGAGCGCGGCGCCGATGACGGGGCCGGAGACGGTGGGGATCGTCTCGATCAGCGAGGTGAAGCCGTTGACGCGGCTGAGGTCGCGCTCGGCGCGGAGTTGCCGGACGGTTGCTGCCAGCGTGGTGGACAGGGCCGCTTTCACCACACCGGCCAGGAAGACCAGCAGCAGGATCGTCCAGTACTCGGCGTCGCCCTCGTCGGTGAACCGCCACACCTGCCAGGCGAGCAGCAGGGAGAGGAGGCTCAGGGTCACGTTGCCGACGCAGACGACCTGACGGCGGGTGAAGTGGTCGCTGACCGCACCGGCCACCGGCGCGAGGTAGATGGAGCCCAGGGTGCTCGCCCCCACGATGAGGGCGAGCGCGGAGGCGTCGCCGGTCTCGGTGTACACCGTGAGGGCGAGGCAGAACGCCGCGGCGCTGGAGCCGAGCAGGGAGACCAGTTGACCGCCCCACAGGACCCCGAACGCTCGGGAGCTGCTGGGTGGACGGGCGGGGCGTGGTCGCGCGGCGGGGGTGTCGGCGGTGTCGGGCACTGGCTCCTCGTCCGGGGAGACGGCTGGGGGTGGCGGTCGAGGAGGTTACCCGTGACCCGGATGCGGCACGGGCGGACGGGGAACTGCGGCCTGCCGGCAGCCCCTCTTCGGCCGGGAGCCGCCGCCGGCGCGGGGTGTGTGCGGGTCCGGGCGGCGGATCGGTCACGGGGATGACACCGCGCCCGGCGTGAGGTGCCGTCAAGAGGCTCCCACCCCCGCGTGTTGCGGGCCGGGAGCGCACGCGGAATGCGGCGCACGCTCAAGTCAGGGCGTTGCCAACGATCTGACCTGCTGTGATGTCGCGCCGTCAGGGGCCGGTGGCGGCCGATGCAGGCGGCGACGCTTTCGCACATCTGATCGTGCACGCTTTGTCCGGATCGGGGTAGGCGCACCGCCATGTACGAGGACGATGTGGTGGAACTGGCGATAGAAGCGGACAGCGTCCGCCAGCAGATGGCCGACGGGAACCTGGCGGTGGACGCGGGCGATCGGGCGGCACTGACCTCGATACAACGGATGTGCACCCTGGGGTACAGCGCCGCGGCGCCCGAGAACTTCGACGAGTACCTCGCTCTCGATCTGCGCCGGGCGGCTCGCTGCTCGGGCCACGACCCGGCGCAGAAGCCGGTCGGGACGGTGATCCGCCACGCGGCCGAGCTGGTGGAGGCGGGGTGCAACCCCCACACCGTGCTCAACGCTCTCGCGCCGCTGGTCGAACCCGCCACGGTCGAGGAGCAGGCCGCCGCGGACGCGACGGCGCCACGGGAGGCCCCCGCCCCGCTCGACGAGGCGGGCTGACCCGGGACCGACGACAGCGGCCGGGAGCCCGCGCCCGTCCCGGCCGTGCACCGCGGCGGGAATGTGGGCCCCTGGCGGGTGGGCGCACCCGCGGCGGCGGTGGGGCTCCCGCCATGGAGTCCTGACGGGTTCGACCCGCCCCCACGCGCGCGGACGGCCGGGGGCCGCTTCGTCCACGGGCTCCCGGCTCCGGCCGGGAGCCCGCAGCGGCCCGGGCCGTGACGACCCGCCTCGTCGCGGTTCACTCCGCCCCGTCCAGCAACGGGTTGTACCGCAGCCGGGTCGCGCGCTCCACACTCGCGGTGGAGGCGCAGAGTCCGAGCAGGGTGTTGAGCCACCAGGGCAGGGCCACCGGTGAGTCGAACGTACCGAAGCGTTCCGCGACGGGAGGCACCTGCGAGAGGGCCTCGGCGAGCTGCGGGACCGCCAGGCCGATCGGGATCAGCAGCATCAGCAGGGAGACGGCGGCGACAAGCCGGCTGAGTCCGGGACGGGAACGCCCGAAACGGGCCCGGCGCCCCTCGGCGGACCGGGCCTCCGCCACCAGGCGGCGCTCCGCCCCGTCGTGCCCGACGTAGTGGCAGCGGCGCAGACCGAAGGAGGTCGGGACGACCTCGATCGTTCCGCCGTGCACGGGGAAGACCGCGGGCAGGGTGGAGGTGGCCTGCTGCCGCCCGTCGGCGTAGAGCTGGGCCTTCCCCTTGCCGTCCTCGGTCGCCAGCCGTTGCCAGTGGGGCACGTCCACCGAGTAGGTGGTGGGTCGCCCGTCCTCGCCGGTGACGGCGATGTGGAACAGCGCGCGGGAGAGCGGCTGCCACCAGCGGTAGCCGCGGAGCGCGCGGCCGTCGCCCGGCCTCACCCGGCCGACGGCGCGTCGCCTCTGTCGTTGGTTGAGCATCTCGGTTCGGGCTCCCTGTCGTGGCACGACGGTGGGGCAGGCGACACGGGGCGCCCGCGCGGCGGGTTCCGGGCGCCTGCCGGGGCGCGGCTCCTCCGGTGGGTCCGTGCCCATTGCAGGGTGTGCCCCGGGGGCAGGGTCAAGGCGAGGTGCGATCGGGGCCCCGGGCCTGGGGCACGCGCTGTGGGGAGGGGGGTTGCCCCTGCCCCAGGGGCACGGTGTGGAGTGGGGCCTGCGGGCCGACGCCCGAGCGGAGCGAACCGGAGAAGGAGTGGACCGGATGGCGTGGAGCACTCAGCAGCTGGCTGATCTCGCCGGAACCACCGTCAAGGCGGTGCGCCACTATCACGCGGTGGGTCTGCTCGATCTGCCACGGCGGTCGGCCAACGGCTACAAGCAGTACGAGGTCCTCCACCTGGTCCGGCTGATGCAGATCCGGCGGCTGAGCGACCTCGGCGTCCCGCTGTCGGCGATCCCGCACATGGACGAGGGGGGTGCGACATCGCGCGAGGCACTCCGGGAGCTCGACGCGGAGCTGGAGGCCACGGTCGCCCGGCTGAACCGGGTGCGCGCCGAGCTCGAGGGGCTGCTGCACCACGAGGCACCGGCGTACCTGCCGCCCGCCTTCGCACCGCTGGCCGGCGGACTGACAGCGCGGCAGCGCTCCCTGCTGATGGTGTACTCCTCCGTTCTCAGCGAGGACTCGCTCGCTGAGTTTCGGAAGCTGCTCCAGGAGCCCGACGCGTCGGCGGAGCAGTTCGAGGTGCTCCCGGCCGACGCGGACGACGCGACGATCGAGCTCCTCGCGCAGCGCATGCTCCCGCCGCTGCTGCGCTCGCGCGAGGAGGCGCCGTGGTCGAAGGCGCCCGCGGCCGACGCTCCCGCGGGTGAGGAGGACGCCGCCGCGGTCATGGCGGAGGCGGTCCTGCAGCTGTACAACCCGGCCCAGATGCGGGTGCTGCGGAGGTTGAGCGCTCTGCTGCGCGAGGCGGAGGAAGGCGAGGGGCCGGCGTCCGGGCGGTCCGGCCGCTGAGGCCGCCGGAGAGCCGTTCCGCGCCGCCGGTGAGGGCGGGGGTCAGGTCCATGACGTCGGAGTCGTACC
>NZ_JAAVJD010000370.1 GCF_012033735.1 Streptomyces lonarensis
CCGGCTCGGAGCGGACGTTGGCCAGCACCGACCCCTGCCACAGCGCCAACGCCGACCGCAGGGAGCGCAGTCGCTCCTCCGCATCGCCGCCGTGGTCCGCGGCGGAGCCCCCCGCGGCAGGACGCACCGGACCGGCGGGCACCGAGGACCTGCGCGGACCGTACGAACCGTTCGAGCCGTCGGAGCTGCCCGCCGACCACACCGCGCCGTCCGCGCCGTCCGCGCAGCCCGGGCCGTCCGACGCCCGCCCGGGGGAGGGGGAGGCGGAGGTCGTGCCGCTCCCCACCCCCGCCCAGCCGCCCGCCGGAGCGTCCCGCCCGCCGCACCACGCCGCACCGCCGGCGCCCCCGCTCACCGTGTCCGGCGCCGTGCACCCCCGCGGGCCCTCCGGCGCGCTGCGTCCCGCGGGCCCGGTGCCGGCCTTCGCCGGCCGGGAGGACGCCCTCGCAGCGATCGCCGGCCGGCTCGCCGCCGCCACCGCCACTGCCACCACCGGCGACGGCCCCGCCGACCCGCCCGCACCGGAGCTGATCTGCGGTGCGCCCGGCGTGGGGAAGACGGCGCTGGCGCGCGAGGTCGCCTCACGGCTCGACTCCGCGTTCCCCGGCGGCCGGTGGCTGCTCCCCATGACGCTGCCCGACGGCACGCCCCGCGCCGCTGCCCACGCGGCGGCCGAGCTGTCGGCCGCGTTCGCGGCGGAGTCCCCGCGGGGCGTGCTGCTCGTGCTGGACGACGTCACCGACGCCGAACAGGTGCGCCCGCTGCTGCCGTTGGGGCCCGGCTGCGCGGTGCTGGTGACCAGCCGCCGCGGCCTGGCCGGCCTGGTCGCCACGCACGGCGGCACCGTGCACCGGGTGCAGCCGCTGGCGCCGGTGGACTCGGCACGGCTGCTGACCGCCGCCCTCGGCGCCGACCGCGCCGGTCGGGAACCGGGCGCCGTCACCGAGCTGGCCGAGGGGTGCGGCCACCACCCGCTGGCGCTCCGGGTCGCCGCCGCGCGGCTGCTGACCCGCCCGGCGCTGTCGCTGGCGGACGGCGCCCGCTGGCTCGCCCAGGACGCCCGCGCCTGCCTGTCGCTTCCGGGCGACCCGTCGATGAGCGTCTCCACCGTGCTCGACACGGCGGTGGGCCGACTCTCACCCGAACTCCGCGCGCTCTTCCACCGGCTGGCGACGGCACCCGGGCCCGAGGTGCACCCCGCGCCTCCGCCGGCACCCGGCGGCCCGGAACCCACGCCGGAGCAACCGGCGCCCACCGAGCCCGCGTTGGAGCAGCTCGCCGACGCCGGACTGCTGGAGGACGGGCCGCCCGGCCCCTACCGCATGCACCCACTGCTGCGCCGCTACGCCCGATGGGCGGCGCCCGGCCCCGGCCGCCACCCCGTTGACCCCGACTCCGTTCGCCCGACCGATAGGTGTGAGTAATGGCTGCTGCCGCGTTCGAGACCCTCGCCGACACCCGCCCCCGGATTCGCCGGGACGTGCTCTACACGGAGACGCCGGGCGGTGTCCTGTTCCACAACGCCGACGGCGGCTTCCACCTGACGGGACGCACCGCGTACCGCTTCGCCACGCTGATCGTGCCGCACCTGGACGGCGGCAACCGGCTCGCGGAGATCTGCGGCGGGCTCGGCGAGGCGCAGCGCGCGATGGTGGCGGAGCTGGTCTCCTCCCTGCTGGAGCGGGACTTCGCCCGCGACCACCGCCCCACCGCCGAGGGGGAGGGGGCGGCGGAGGCCGCGCAACTGCCCGCCGAGGTGGCCGAGCGGTTCGCGCCGCAGATCGAGTACGTCGACCACTACGCCGACGACAGCGAGCGGCGGTTCGCCCGGTTCCGCGGCACCCGGGTCGCGGTGCTCGGCACGGGCGAGGTGGCCGACTGGTGCGCGCTGAGCCTGCTGCGCAACGGCGCGGCGGCCGTCGGCGCCGAGGCCGCGACCGGTCGGCGGGTGGCGGGTGAGGCCGCCGAACTGGTCGCCGCGGGCTGCCCGGTGGAGGTCGCCGTCCTGGGCGGCGCCGCCGACTTCCCCGCCGCCTGGGACTCCTACGACGTGGTGCTGCTGACCGGCGCCGGCGCGGCGCCCCGCATCCACACGCTGCTGACCGCCGGGATACCGGGGGGCCGGACCCTCGTGCCGGTCTGGACGTTCGGGGAGCGCGCCGTGGTCGGCCCCCGCTCCACGGCGGGCTCGGTCGGCTGCTGGTCGTGCGCGCTGCTGCGGCTGGGCGCCGCGGTGGACGCGGCCGCCGCGGCCGACCTGTGGCGCGAGGTCGCGGCCGGGGAACGACCGGCCGACGCGCCGTTCGCGGCCGCGCCCGACGCGCTGCGCGGCCCGGTGGCGGCGATGGTCGGCAACCTCCTGGCGTACGAGGTGTTCCGCGTCGCCACGGGGGCGCTGCCCTCGGAGACCGACCGGCAGGTGCAGATCCAGGACCTGGTGTCGCTGGACGTCACCGCCGAGCCGGTGCACCAGCACCCGGCGTGCGGCGTCTGCCCGCCGCCCGCGGCGGGGACGGTCACCGCCCCCGCAGAGCTGGCGGTCGCGCCGGTGCCGACCGTCGCGTCCGCCCGCGACGCCGAGCAGATCGTCGCCGACCTGACCGCGGTCTCCGAGGCGCTGGTCCGCCCGCACACCGGCGTCTTCACCGGCTTCGACGACGAGTCGCTGACGCAGACACCGCTGAAGGCGGCGGTGCTGGAACTGCCGCTCGGGCACGGGCCCCGCCACCGGGTGCCCGCCTTCGACGTCCACCACCTCGCGGGCGCCCGGCAGCGCGCGCTGCGCGAGGCGGCGGTGCGCTACGTCGACCACGTCGTCCCGCCGGTCGCCGCAGAACCGGGCGCGACCGGGCACCGGCACCTGCCGGACACCCTGACCACCGGCGGCGGCACCGGAGCCACCGCCGAACAGGTGGGCGCCTGGGCGCACGCCGCCTCGCTGCTGGGCGACGGCCCGGCCCTGGTACCGCTCGCCGCGGTGCGGCCGTTCGGCCCGCACAACCGGGACCGGCTGCACCGGGCCACCGCCGCCGGCGCCGGCGCGGGCGGCGACGCCGGGCAGGCCGCGGGCCACGGGCTGCTGGACGCCCTCGCGCACGACGCGCTGGAGCGCGCGGTGCGCGGTACCACCGAGGTCCGGCGGATCGGCGACGACCTCCACGACGACCCGGAGTCGGCCTTCCTGCGGAAGTCGGCGGTCAACCTCGGCACGGCGGTGGAGCTCCTCGACCTCGGGGAGGCCGCCCGTACCGGGGTGCACGTGGTGCTGGCGCGGGAGGCGGACCCGGACCGGGCGCCGCGCTGGGCGCTGGCCGCCGCGCTCGACGCCCGCCCCGAGCTGCAGCGGGGGCTGCTCTCCAACTTCGGTGCCGAGCAGACACGTTCGCTGACCCTCCTCCGCGAGG
>NZ_JAAVJD010000371.1 GCF_012033735.1 Streptomyces lonarensis
ACTGCCGCCACATGGTGCGGGCGCAGCGGGGGCAGCCGCGGGTGGCGATGCCCCGGTGGGCGGCGGTGGGTGGCGGGTCGGGTGTCGCCTCGGCGGGCGGGGGCCGGAGGCTGCCGATGCGAGCTGCGGCAGGGCGGTGGGACCCGCCGCGACCCCGGGCTCGGAGGGCCCGCGCGCGGCCGGTTCGCTACGGGCCGCTCAGTCGGTGCCGCCCGCGAGGGCGGTGAGCGCGGCGAGTTCGGCGGCGGTCAGCGACCCCGGGCGGCGGTGCTCGTGCGCGAAGACGTTGGCCATCCGCTGCAGCACCTCGTTGACCGGGGTAGCGATCCCGTGCTCGCGGCCGAGCAGCACGATCTCGCCGTTGAGGTAGTCGGCCTCGATGCTGCCGGTGCCCCGGCTGAGGCTCTGCCAGGAGGAACCGCCACCCGGCTCCGCGCCCGCGACCGGGCGGACGTCCATCCGGTCGCCGCGCAGCCGCTGCTGCTCCTCGGCGGTCGCGGGCTCGACGCCCGCGGCGTTGAACACGGCGACGGCCTCGGCGCGGGCGTGGCGCAGCAGTTCCGCCGCGCGGGCGTCGCCGCGCAGGGTGGCGCCGCCCACGGCGTCGAGCGCGTTGGCGAGGTTGCTGAGCAACTTGCCGTACTTCCAGCGCATCACGTCCGCGGGGACCGGCGCCGCGAAGTGCGACTTCTCCAGATCGGCGGCGATCAGGCGCGCGGTGTCGTCGGTGCCGGAGGGGTAGCGGCCGATGTGCAGCATCCCGGTCAGCGGCGCGCAGTGCGCGACGACGTGCCCGGGGCGCAGGAACTGCGCGGGCAGCCAGACGCACATGCCGTACACGTGGCGGAACCGGCGCAGCGCCATGCGCTCACCGGCGACGCCGTTCTGGGCGCAGACCAGCGGCAGGACCTCGCCGGCGGTGCCGCCGCCCTCGACCGGGCGGGTCGCCCAGGCGTCGAGCGCGGCCGCGGCGTCCTGGATCTTGACGGAGAGCACCAGGACGTCGTCCGTCCGGAGCGTCACCTCGCGCGGACCGGCGACGGTGGGCACGGGGAGCGTCAGCGCCTCGTCGGGGGTGGCGAGGTGCAGCCCCTCCTCGCGGAGCGCCGCGAGATGGTCCCCCCGTGCCACCAGTACGACCTCGTGACCGCTCTGGAAGAGCCGTCCGCCGATGGCCCCGCCGACGGCGCCCGCCCCGATGATGATGTAGCGCATGGGCCCGATCCTGGCACGGATCGGGCCGCCCGTCCTGCCCCGGCACACCAGGTGTGCGGCTCGGCGCCGCCGGGTGGGTGACCCGGCGGGCTTCACCCGTTCGGAGTAATACCGGGCGCGGGCGCCTTTCGGCGGGGCTGTCCTGGGAGTGTCGCCGCCGCACACGTCGGCGGCGGGTGAGGAGGGTTCCCATGAACGCCACCACGGCCCACGGGCACCGGTCCACCGCCAGGCCCGTGCTGTCCGGCTGGCTTGGGTTCGCCGGCGTCCTGCTGTTCACGCTCGGCCTGATCCACGTCATGAGCGGCCTGGCCGCACTCTTCAAGGACGACTACTTCCAGGTCGCCTCCGGCAGCCTGCTCGTCTTCAACTACACCGCCTGGGGCTGGATCTGGCTGGCGATCGGCGTGCTGCAGATCGCGGTCGGCATCGGCGTCCTCGGGGGCTCGCTCGCCGCCCGTGCCGGTGGCGTGGCGCTGGCCGGACTGGCGCTGATCGGGCAGATCGCCTACCTGGCCGCCTTCCCGTTCTGGTCGCTGATCGGCGTCGGACTGTGCGTGCTGGTGATCTACGCGCTGGTCGCCCCGCCGGAGAACGCCCGAGGCACGTGACGCGGCCGAGGCTTCCGGGCGGGGTGGGCGCGGGGGGAGCCGGGCGGCCGGGGTGGGCGCGGGTCGGGCGGACGGCCCGTCAGTGGTGGAAGCCCGGTCGGGGCGCGGCGGAGCAGGGGCCGTCCGCCAGCTCCGCGACCGCGGCGCGGAGGTCCTGTCCGAGCAGCGCGATCTTGTCGAAGCTGATGCCGTGGCGGATCAGGACCCGCTGCACCACCACCTCCTGCCGGTCGGCGGGCAGCGGGTAGGCGGGCACCTGCCAGCCCCGCAGGCGCAGCCGCTCCGTCAGGTCGTAGAGCGTGAACGGCGACCTCTCCGGGTCGGACAGCGTCCACGCGACGGCGGGCAGCGCGCCCTGACCGTCGTAGAGCAGCCGGAAGCCGTCCATGCCCCCCACCTGTTCGGCCAGCGAGCGGGCGGTCCGGGCGGCGGCCTCGTACACCTTGCGGTAGCCCTCGCGGCCGAGCCGCAGGAAGGTGTAGTACTGCGCGACGATCTCGCCGCCGGGGCGGGAGAAGTTGAGTGCGAAGGTCGGCATGTCCCCGCCGAGGTAGCTGACCCGGAACACCAGCTCCTCGGGGAGCAGCTCCTCGGCCCGCCAGACCACCCAGCCGACGCCCAGCGGGGCCATGCCGTACTTGTGGCCCGAGGCGTTGATCGACGCGACGCGCGGCAGCCGGAAGTCCCACTCCACCTCCGGGTGGAGGAAGGGCGCGATGAAACCACCGCTGGCGGCGTCCACGTGGATCGGCACGTCCAGACCGGTGTCCCGTTCGATCGCGTCCAGTTCCGCCGCGAGCTCGGCCACCGGCTCGTAGTCGCAGGTGTAGGTGACGCCGAGGATGGCGACGACGCCGATGGTGTTCTCGTCGACGTGGTCCCGCAGCTGGTGGGGGCGCAGGCCGGTGGCGTCCGGCTCCAGCGGCACCTGGCGCAGTTCGACGTCGAAGTAGCGGGCGAACTTCTCCCAGCAGACCTGCACCGGCCCGCAGACCAGGTTCGGCCGGTCGGTCGGCAGGCCCGCCGCCTCCCGGCGCTTGCGCCAGCGCCACTTCAGCGCGAGCCCGCCCAGCATGCCGGCTTCGCTGGAACCGGTGGTGGAACAGCCGGTCGGGGAGTCCGCACCGCGGGCGTTCCACAGATCGCCGATGATCCGGACGCAGCGCGACTCGATCTCGGCGGTCTGCGGGTACTCGTCCTTGTCGATCATGTTCTTGTCGAGGCAGAGGTCCATCAGCTCGTGGACCTCGGGCTCCGCCCAGGTGGTGCAGAACGTGGCGAGGTTCTGCGAGGAGTTGCCGTCCAGGGCGAGCTCGTCCCGGATCAGCTCGTGGACGGCGCGGGCCGGCGAGGTGTCCTCGGGCATCCGGTAGCGCGGTAGGCGGCGCTCGGAGATCGCGAGGGCGTAGGCGTCCTCGTAGGGGGTGTCGGAGTCGTCCCCGATCCGGTGCAGAACCACGGCTGCCGCTCCCGTCCTCGCCACCGGCGGGCGTCCGGACCGCCCGCCGTCGGAGAGAGATGGTGCGCGGCGCGCCCCGCCCCCGGCGGCGGGG
>NZ_JAAVJD010000372.1 GCF_012033735.1 Streptomyces lonarensis
CCCGCCCGCATGTGGAACGACGACATCACGGACTGGGCGGCGGCCCTCACCTACTACGCCATCCTCGCGGTCTTCCCGCCGCCGCTGGTCGCCGAGGCGTTCCGGGCCTTGCCGAACGGGACCCGGCCGGGCGCCGTCGCCGCCTTGGTGTCCGCGGCACCCGGACCGCCGAGCCCGTCGTCGCGCGGATGCCGTATCCGGTCCAGCTCGGCGTTGAACTGCGCACCGGTGAGCAGCGCCAGGTTGGACAGCCACAGCCAGATCAGGAAGACGATGATGCCGGCCAGCGAGCCGTAGATCCGGGTGAAGGTGCCCATCAGCGAGGCGTAGACGGCGAAGCCGACCGAGAGCGCCAGCCAGAGCACCACGGCCAGCGCACCGCCCGGGCCGTTGCGCCGCAGCCCCCGGGTGGCGGGCGGGCCGGTCCGGAAGAGCACCAGCACCAGCACCGTCGCCAGGCAGAGCAGCAGCGGCCACTTCATGACGTTCCACGCGGCGATCGCCGCGGTGTCCATGCCCAGCAGCCTGCCGAGGCCGCGGGAGAGCTCACCGCTCACCAGCACCACGACCACGCAGGTGAACAGCAGCGCGAGCAGCGTGACGGCGCCGGCGAGGATGCGGGGGGCCGTCACCCACGGCGGGCGGACGTCCTTGGTGCCGTGCATGGTGTGGAGCGCGCGGCGGAAGACCGCCAGGTAGCTGGAGGCGAACCACAGCGAGCCGACGGTGCCCATGATCGCCAGCAGCCAGGCGGCGGAGTGCCGGTCGGTCATGTCCCGCAGCGCCTGCTCCAGGATGCCGTGCGCGGCGTTGGGGACCACCGAGTTCAGCTGGTGGATCAGGGTCGGGGGGAACTCCGTGCCGGTGATCGACATGACGGAGACGGCGACCAGCAGCGGTGGGAAGACCGCGAGGATGGCGTAGTAGGTGAGGGCCGCCGCCCAGTCCGTGATGTCGTCGTTCCACATGCGGGCGGGGGTCCGGGCGAGGGCGAGCGGGTAGGCGCGCCGGTACCACGGCGGCCTGGCCGATCCCTTGCCCGCGTCCTCGGGGGCCGGGGCGCCGGGCGCGGGCCCGGGCTCTGACGCGGAGGGGTCGGTGGCGGTGGTGGGGGTCTCCGCTTCGCGCGGTTCTTCAGCGCTCATGGTGCTCTCCGCCCGTCGGCCGGGCCGATGTCGTGCCTGATCCCCGGGAGCGGTGACCTGCCGGGCCGGCGGCGCGCCCGGGGACGGCGCGCCGCGCGGATGACTCCGGCCGGTGGGGTCGGGCCGTACGGCGGGGACATCCGTACGGACCGGTGTGCGGGGGCGCGAAGGCCCGCGCGGTGCGGTGCCGCCGGGAGGTCCCGGTCACACCCGTGCCGCGCTGTCGTGCAGTGCCGGGTCGGATCGCCGCCCGGCACGGCCGGTTGTCACGGGGACGTCTCCTGGCAGGGGGCGGGGCTCCGCACCGCCTGTCACCGGGGTCCCGGTGCTCACCACGTTGTTCGTCGTCATCCGTCGTTCCGTCTGTGGACCGGCGGGCCGTTGCGGGCCCGCCGTTTCGTTGTCGTACCGGGTCGAGTATCCGCCTCCGAGGCCGTTCGTGGTCGGTTCGGGGAGCTTGAGTTGTGCCCGGACCGGCGAGGAGGTACTCGTTCCTGGGCTTTTGTCGGTTCTTTCGTCCGCGCTTTCGACGGACTTCCGGCCGGTGTCACCGGGCCGGGAGTCCTCGCGGGCCCGCCGCGGCGCCGTGGGTCCGGTCGCATCGCCGGAGTGGCCGACCGGGGCCGGCGGTCGCGGTCCGCGGTGCGGAGCGGCCGCGACGGTCAGCAGCGCGGCGGCCATCAGCCCCACCGTCAGGCCGACCGCGGCGACCAGCGCGATCGCCGTCCCCACCACCGAGGTGAGGTCGAGTCCGGTCGCGGCGGGGCCGTCCCCGAGCAGGACGCCCGCTGTCGGGTCGCCCGCAGTGACGGTGGGCGGGTCGGCGGCCGCACCGACTGCCGGGTCGGCCGCGGTGCCGGGGTACGGCGGGGTGATCGGGTGGTGGTCCGCTGCGGTGGTGCCGTGGTTCTCCATCTGATCCGTCCCTCCCGGGCGCGGTGACCTCCTGGTAGATGTGCGTGATGCTTGCGGGTTGCTCGCTGCGGTGCCCGGCCGGCGCTGTCCGTCCGCCGGAGGGGCGGCACAGCACCGCGCGGGCCCGTGTGGCGGCGCCGTGCGGCCGGGTCGGGTGGTGGGCGGCAGGGCCCCGCGCCGTCACGGAGCGCGTGACAGGTGGGCGCGTGGGTGTCACAACCCCGCGCCCACCCGTTCCCGCGCTCCGCCCGGCGCACCCCCGTTCCACGCCCGGGTCGACCCGGGCGATCCGGCGGCCGGACGGCCGGGGCGGCCGCGGTCGCCGAAGCTCCCGCGGCCGGTCCCTGCGCGTGGTGCGCTGTCTCCCTCTCGGGACGTCACTGCACCCGCGCGGTCTCGGGCTCTTCCTCTTCGTCGTCCTCGGGCAGGTGGATGTCGTGGACGGTGATGTTCACCTCGACGACCTCCAGCCCGGTCATCCGCTCCAGCGCGCTGATGACGTTCTCCCGGATGTCCTCCGAGACCTCGTGGATCGGCACGCCGTACTCGATGACCACGTCGAGGTCGATGGCGGTCTGCTTCTGCCCGACCTCGGCCTTGACGCCTCTGCTGACGCTGCTGGTGCTGCGCCCGCCGGGCACGCGGTCGCGCACGGCGCCCAGGGTGCGGGCGAAGTTCGCGCCCAGCGCGTGGACGCCCTGCACCTCGCGGGTCGCCATGCCCGCGATCTTCTCGACCACGCCGTCCGCGATCGAGGTCTTGCCGCGCTCGGCCGCCGGCTGGTCGACGCCGGCGGTGCCGTTGCTGACGGTGGTGGTCGCACCGGCACCGGACTTCGCGGCGCGATCCCCCGCGGAGGGGGACGTGGTCGTGTCGGCCGCGGTGCCGGGGGACGTGGTGGTAGCCATGACTCCTCGCTCTCGCTCAAGGATGCTCGCCCCTCGGGGCCTGTCGAGGGTTGGACACGGCGGGCGGCGGAAACGTCACGCACCTTCCTGAAAAAAGTTCCGGGCGACGCGACGGGGCCGATCACCGGAAGACCGTGACGTGAGCCGTTTCGGCGTGTCCAATGGGGGCGCGGGTGAGAACGCCGGGCTCGCCCGGCCGCTCACGGGCGTCGGCCCGGGGGCGGCGGAGTCGGAGAGGAGCGGGAGTGTCCGAGGAGGTCAGGGCGTCGACCGTGCCGTCCGCGACGGCCGGGACCGAACCGCCCGCATCGGCGTCGCAGCCGTCGGGACGGGAACACGCCGCGGGCGGCCCGCCGCACCCGCCGCCGCTCGCGGCCCCCACGCAGCCGCCCCCCGCGCCGCCCGCGGGC
>NZ_JAAVJD010000373.1 GCF_012033735.1 Streptomyces lonarensis
GGTACCGGACGAGCAGGGCGAGCGCCGCGAGCAGCGTGTCCGCAGCGCCCGGCCCCCGCCGCAGCGGGCCGCGAGGGCCGCGGCGTGCCACCATGCTCATATGTTGACCGCATCGCAGGTGGTGGAACGGGCGGACACCTACGGCGTCATGCCGCTGCTCACGCTCGCCGAGTTCTTCGACGGCAACGAGCACGAGGAGTCCCTCGCCCCCAACCAGTGGGGGTACGGCCGGCCGCCGCTCGCCGAGCTGGCGGCGGCGGCTCGCGAGGTCGAGTCACGGCCGGAGGTCGCCTGGGTCCGGGTCCAACTCCACTCCGAGACGCTGACCTCGGGCGAGCTCGCCGGTGAGGCCCTCGCCATCTGCACCACGGCGCCCGAGAGCGAGATCGAGCAGTGGGTGGAGGGCTGGGAGTCCGGCGGCCCGGTGGCCGGGTTGGTCGACACCTACGCCGAGGCACCGGGGGTCCCGCCCGGCGCCCGCATCTGGTCTGTCGTCTGGGACTGAGCGCCCGCCCGCCCCGCGCCGCCTCGGGCTTCCCGGACGGGCATCGTCCGGCGTCGGCACCGCGCTCCCGCTCGTGCAACCCCGCCGTCGACCGGACGCCCGTCCGCCCGTGGACGGCGGGCGTCGCCGGCCGGGTTCCCGCTCAGCCGCCGGGCGTCTCCGTCTCGTCGGACGGATCGGGCGCCACGGGCCCGTCGCCCGGTCCGGGCTCCGCACTGCCTCGCGGAGAGGCTTCGTGGTCCGGCGCCGGCTGCTCGGCACGGGGCAGCGACGCCGGAGAGAAGGCGTCCCGGAACACCTCGGCCGAGGCGGCGTTGCCCCGGCACCACCAGACACCGTGCGGGCAGTAGTCGCTGATGCTGTGGTAGACGGGCCGGTGCTCGGCGATCCATTCCAGCATCCGGCGCATGTACTCGGGATTGTCGCCGTTCCGGAAGAGTCCCCATTCGGGGAAAGAGATCGGTTTCCCCCGCGCAGCCGCGACATCCACGTGGTACTGAAGGCCGTAGGGCTGCCGCACGTGCTCGTCGAAATCCGCACCGGGCGGCTGGTCGTAGGAATCGAGCCCGATGATGTCCACATAGTCGTCGCCCGGATAGCAGTGCGCCCAGCCGATCGCGTCGGTACCGCGACTGGGCGCGAAGTCGAAGCGGAACCGCTGCCCCGGGACCTCGCGCATCGTGGTGACGACGGAACGCCAGTACCTCTTCCACGCGGCCGGGTCGGGCGCGCACCGGTGGGTGTACGTCGTGCCGTTCATCTCCCAGCCGAGCACGATCACCGTGTCCTGGAGACCCAGCTCGACCAGACGCTGCGCCAGCAGGCGGTAGTGGGCGTCGAACGCGCCGCGGGCTCCGGCGCGCAGCAGCCGCCGGACCTCGCGGTCGGGGACGCCGGCCTCGTTGCGCTCCGCCATCGGCACGTTGAGCACGAACAGCCGGTCGGGGTCGGCCGCCCGCCACTCGGCCCACGGGCGGAGGAACTCCGGGCGGCCCTCGATGTTGGACCAGAGATCCCCGGGGAGGTAGGTGCGGCCCACGGTCAGCGGGGTGCCGCCGAGCCACCGGCTCATCTCGTCCGCGCGCCGGATGCCCTCGGGGCCGGAGCCGAGGAAGACCCCGAAGTTCTCGACGGCGTCAGCGCCGTCGCCCGCGCGTCCGCCCCCGTCGCCGACCTCACCCCCGTCCCCGTCCCCGTTCCGGTCCGGGGCGGGGACGCCGGACGGCGGCGCCTCGGACGCGTCGTCGGCGGGGGCGGGCGGCGGGGCGGCGGCAGCCGGTTCGCCGGTCGTCCCGCCGGTCTGCTGGTTCGAGGGCGACGGCGGGGCCGGTTCGGCAGGCGAACCGGCAGGCGAACCGGCGGTCGGGAGAGCGGCGGCGAGAAAAGCGGAGGCGGCGAGGGTGGCAGCGATTCCGATGACCATGGTGGGTGTTCTCTCCCCGTGCTGGTACCGATTCGAGCGGCGCGAACGCGATGATTCGTCAGATGATAAGCAGCCGATCTGCTTATTGGGCTGTGCGAACGCTTCTCTGACGACAGAACGATGAGTCGTCCACCCGTCAGGGTCATTGTCGGGAAGTATGCGTAGGCGTGCCCTCCTTGAATTCCGGAGTTCCCGCGCTGATTTTCCGCCTCGACCGAAACCCCTTCCACCACGGCTCCCTCGGGGCTGTGCGGTCGCTCGGCCGCGCCGGTGTCGAGGTGCACGCGTTCACCGAGTCGCCGAGGGTGCCGCTCGCCCGCTCGGCCTACCTCCACCGCCCCCACCCGATGCCCGAGGCGGCGGGCGGTACGCAGGCCGCCGCGGACGCTGCGGCTGTCGCAGCGCTCGACCGTGTCGGCGCACGCATCGGGCGGCGAGCGGTGCTGATCCCCATGGACGACCGCGCGGCGCTGCTCGCCGCCCGCCTGCCCCCGCGGGTCCGCTCCCGCTTCCTGCTGGCCGAGGTGGCGCCCGACCTCCCGGAGCGGCTCGCCGACAAGTCGCAACTGGTCGGTCTCTGCTCCGAGTACGACATCTCGCACCCCTCGACCGAACAGCCGCTCAGCGCGGCGGACGTGCGGCGGGGCGTCACCCGCCTCGGCCTGCCGCTCATCGCCAAATGGAGCCGGCCCTGGCAGCTACCGGCCGGAAGCGGACTGCGCTCCACCACGCCGATCCACTCCGAGGCCGAGGCGCTCAACCTCTACGAGCGGACGGCGGAGGCGGGGTGCCCCCTGCTCCTGCAGCGGCTGCTGCCCGGACGACCCGGGGCCGACTGGTTCTTCCACGGCTGCTTCGGCGCCGACGGCAGGCTCCTGGCGGGTGGCACCGGCCGGAAGGAACTCTCCTGGCCCGTCGGCGCCGGCCTCACCGCGGCCGGCAGCTGGCTGCCGCACGCGCAGCTCACCCGGGACGCGATGCGGCTGGCGCAGCGACTCGGGTACCGCGGCATCCTCGACCTCGACTTCCGCTGGGACCCGGACACCGGCGCGTACCACCTCCTCGACGCCAACCCCCGCCCCGGTGCGCAGTTCCGGCTCTTCACCGACCGCTCGGGGACCGACGTCGTCCGGGCGCTCCACCTCGACCTGACCGGCCGTCCGGTGCCCGAACCGCGTCCGGTTCCCGGCCGGCTGTTCGTCACCGAGAACTACGCTCCGGTCTCGGCGCTGCTCACCGCGCGGGGCCGGCGCGCTCCTGCGGCGCCGCGGCCGCCGATCGCCGGCCGCCGCCAGATCGAACCGGCCTGGTTCGCGCCGGACGACCTGGGACCGTTCCTCGCGATGGCGGCGCGCACCGTGCGGCGTGCCGCGCGGCGCCTCGCCGCGTTCCCGCCCGGTTC
>NZ_JAAVJD010000374.1 GCF_012033735.1 Streptomyces lonarensis
AACCCCGGCGCCACCCTCACCCTCACCGAAATGCTCCCCACCCCCGACCAGACCTGGCTCACCGACGAACACCACAACACCTACACCTCCGAACTCCGCTTCGTCGCCGTCGACCAGGAGCACGTCCAGGGAGGTGTCCCCTCGTGGTGAGGTTCCTGGACGACATCCGGGAGCACGCGGAGCGGCGGCCGACGGCGGTGGCGCTGCGGACACCGGACGGGCCCGTGAGCTACGGGCGGTTCGTCGAGCGGGTGGAACGGCTGGCGCGCGCCCGCGCGGCGCGCGGGGTGGGGCCGGAGCGGGTGTGCGCGATCGCGCTGGACCCGGGCGCGGACAGCGTGGTGGCGGTCGCCGCGGTGCTCCGGGCGGGCGGCGCCTTCCTGACGCTGGACCTGACGCAACCCGCCCAGCGGCTGGCCGCGGCCGTCGAGAGCGGCGGTGCCGAGATGCTGCTGACCCGCGGCGCCGTCGCCCGTCGGGGCGCGCTGCCCGCCCCGGGGCCGGTCCTGGACCTGGACGACCTCACGGCGGAGGCCGAGAGGGAGCCGGTGCCCGAGGCGGCCGGCGGCCCGGCGGCCGCCTGGTGGCCCGAGGTACCGGGGGCCGCCCTCGCCTACGTCAGCCACACCTCCGGGAGCACCGGAACTCCCAACGCCGTGCTGATCGAACGCGCCGGGCTCGACTCGTACCTGCGGTTCGTGGCACGCGACTACGCGATGGGCGACTGGAGCGTCGCACTGCAGGTGGCTCCGGCCGGGTACGACGCCTCCATCCGCGACACCTTCGCGCCGCTGGTCGCCGGCGGCACCCTGGTGCTGACCGACCGGGCCTCACTGCTGCGGGCGGACGACTTCCTCTCCACGGTGGAGCGGAACGGCGTCAACACCCTGCTCAGTGTCACGCCGTCGTTCCTGACCTTCCTCTCCCAGCAGGACGACGCCGCCGAACGGCTGCGGGGGCTGCGACTGGTGGTGTGCAGCGGGGAGTCGCTGCTGCCGTTCCTGACCTCCGGGGCGAGGAAGCTGCTGCCGGGCGTGCTCGTCAACCAGTACGGCCCCACCGAGTGCACCATGACCGCCACCCGGCACCGGGTGGCGGAGGAGCCCGAGGTCGGCGCCGACGTGGTGGGCGCCGCCATCGACGGGATGTCGGCCCGGCTGGCCTCTCCGGACGGCGTGACGGTCGCGGCGGGGCAGGTCGGCGAGATCGTCCTCGGCGGCGTGGGAGTGGCACGCGGCTACCGCGGCAATCCGGTCCTCACCGCCGACCGGTTCCGGCCGGACCCGCTCGGGCCCCCGGGCTCGCGGGAGTACCGCACCGGCGACCTGGGCCGGCTGCGGCCCGACGGCACACTGGAGTACCTGGGCCGTTCGGACCGGCAGATCAAGATCCGCGGCTACCGGGTCGACCCGTCCGAGGTCGAGGGCGCCCTGCTCACCCACCCCCGGATCACCGGCGCCGTGGTGACCGCCGACGCGGACGACCGCGGCCGGGTCTTCCTCAGCGCCCACCTCACGGGGGCGTCGCCCCAGGAGGTGACCGACGCCGAACTGCGCCGGCACCTCGCGGAGACGCTGCCCGCGCACATGATGCCCCGGCGGTTCCACCGCATCGGACGGGTCCCCACCACCACCACCGGCAAGGCCGACCGCTCCGCGCTCCGCGCGGCGGCGAGCGGGGCGGGGACGTGACCGCGCCCCCGGCGGAGCTGCCGCCGGTTCCGGTACCGGAACCGGCCGACGTCGCGCGGGCCGCCCAGCGGCTGCGGGGGCTGGTCCGCCGCACCCCGCTGCTGCCGGTACCGGGCGTGCCGGGCCTGTTGCTGAAGGCCGAACACCTCCAGCTCGGGGGCTCCTTCAAGGCACGCGGCGCCGCGAACGCGATCGCCGCCGGCGCGGTCGACTCCGTGGTGACCGGCTCCTCGGGCAACCACGGCATCGCCCTCGCGACACTGGCCCGCCCCCGCGGCCTGCGCACCACGGTGGTGATGGCGGAAGGTGCCTCGCCGACGAAGGCCGAACGCGTCCGGGAGCTGGGGGCGGACGTCGTGACCGTCGCCGGCGGCGTCGCCGACCGCGAGCGGCACGCCCGGCTGCTGGCGGCACGCACCGGAGCGCTGCTGGTGCCCTCCTCCGACGACCCCCGCGTCGTCACCGGCCAGGGGACCGTCGCCCTGGAAGTCCTCCACGACCTGCCGTCGCTGGAGCTGCTGTTCGTGCCGACCGGGGGCGGCGGTCTGCTGGCGGGGTGCTGCCTCGCCGCGGAGCTCGTCGGCCGCCGCCGCCCGGTGCGGATCATCGGCGTCGAGCCGATGGACGCCCGCCGCTACGCGCTGTCGCTGGCCGCCGGGCATCCGGTGCAGGTGCCGCCGTCCCGCACCGTGGCCGACGGGCTGCGGGGACAGCGGCCGGGAGCGGTGACGTTCCCGGTGGTGCGGCGCCGGACCGACGAGCTGATCGCGGTCGAGGACGACGAGATCCTCGCCGCGACGGAACTGCTGCACCGCGGCGGCGTCCCCGCCGAGCCGAGCGGCGCGGTGGCCCTGGCCGGCGCGCTGCGTCGCGGCTTCCACGGCCGGGCCGCGGTCGTCGTCTCCGGCGGCAACATCTCCCCCGCTGCTCTTCCCGCCCGGGGCGCACCCGCCGCCGCGGGCGCCCTGTCCTCCCCGTCCCTCGGGGTGGACGGCGAGACCGCCGTCCACCCGTCCACCGAACCGACCCTCTGGAGCGCACGATGACGACGCAGCAGACCGCCACTCCCGCCGCGGTGACCACCGCCGAGCTGACCGAGCTGATCACCTCGGTCTACCGCGAGGCGCTGCAGGACGAAGGGCTCGACGAGACGAGCGACTTCTTCGAGTGCGGCGGCGACTCGCTGGCCGCCTTTCAGATCACCGGCCGCATCGAGCGCGAGGTGGGCGGCGAGGTCCCGGTGGCCCTGGTGTTCGCCTACCCGACCCCGGTGGAGCTGGCTGAGGCGGTCGCCGAGGAGCTGGGTGACGGGGACGAGCGGACCGATGGCTGAGGGCATCGCACCGCAGGCCGGCGCGGCAGCCGGCACCGCCGGGGGGACGGCGCCGGCAGGCGTCGCCCCCTCGGGCGGCGGCGACCGGGGCGGCACCCCGCGCGACACCACGTCGCGGGGTGCCGCCCCGGCGGTCGCCCCGGGCTCGGCGGTCGGTTCGGACCCGGGTGGTCGGTGGCGGTTGTGGGAGCAGTTCTCGTTGCGTGGTCCGGGTTTCCCCGTGGACGGCGTGAAGGAACTCGCACCCGCGGAACTCGCCCTCCACGCCGAGAAGTTCGACCACA
>NZ_JAAVJD010000375.1 GCF_012033735.1 Streptomyces lonarensis
GCCCGGGGCGGCCGCGGGGGCGACCGCCCGCGACTGACCCGTCGCCGCGCCGCCGACGTCACCCGTCGGCGGCCGACCGCTCACCGCCCGGTACCGCGTGACGGTGCCGGGCGGTCGTCGTGACGGCGCCGCCCGCCGGCTGCCGCCGGTACACCTCCCGGGCGTTCCCGCCCAGCACGCGTTCCGCGATCCGCCGCGCGGCGCCCGGCGTGCAGGCGCCGTCCGCCACCCACTCCCCCAGCAGCGCCCGCAGCCCCCGCTCGAAGGCGCGGGCCCGCACCACGTGCAGCTCGGGCAGGAGCGCGGCGCGCGTGGAGAAGAGCACCCGCCCGAACGGGGCGGCCGCCAGCGCCACCGCCGGGTCCGTGCCCGCGTCGGTGTGGACGTGGGAGTGGCGCGCCGCCAGCTCGGCGGCGGTGCGGAGGTGCCGCCGGTCGCCGTCGGGCACCAGCACGACCGTCCCCTCCCCCGCCGTCGTCCGCAGCAGCCCCGCCAGGGGCGCCGGGTCGCCGCAGCGCAGCTGGACGGGACGGCCGGTGCGCAGCGCCCCCCGCAGCAGGTGGTGGGCGAGGGCCGACGTCGCCGGGCCGCCCCGCCCGGCGAGGGCGGCGGAGGCGGCCCGGACCACCTCCGCCCGGTCCGGCGGGCCGGTGGCGTCCGGATGCCACAGCAGCGGAGCGGCGTCGCAGACGAACCCGGCCGCGGAGCGGGCCGCCGTCTCCAGCGCGGTCTCCAGATTGCGGAGTTGCGCCGGAACGCTGCCCGAGGTGGCGCCGACCTGCGCGGCGAGCTCGTCCAGCGGCACCAGTTCCCGCGCCCGACCCGGCAGCGCGGCGGCCAGCTCGGCGACGGTCACGGGCTCGCCGCCGTCGACGGCCGCCGCCTCCCCTGCCGCGGCGGCCGTGGTGTCCACCAGCAGCTCGGCGATGCCGCTGCCCCGCAGCAGCATGCGTCGCGCGGCGTAGGAGCCGAGCTCCCGACGCCGCGCCAGGTAGCGGGCGGGCGCACAGTGCGGATCGAGACCGAGCAGCGGCGGGCACCAGCGCAGCACGGCGAGCCCTGCCGCGCTGTCGAACCAGCCGGCACCGCCGCCGCTGCCGCCGCGGCCCGCGCCGGCGGCCGCGCCCGTCGTGCCGTCGGCGAGGAGCCGCTCGAACCGGCCGAGGCCGAGTTCGCCGTGGAGCACCGGTCGGCTGTGGTGGTCCAGCAGGGGCGGCGGCAGGAAGTCCATGACCTGGTTAACGCGCGCGCCGGACTCCGGTGTTGCCGGCGTGCCGGGGGGCACGGGCACCGCGAGGGCGTAGTCGGCCCGCGCCTGCGGCGGCAGGGGACGACGCGGCCGTTGCCGTGCCACGCGTCTCTCCCTTCCGCGCCGACCGGATGACGGCACGAGGAGGGCGATACCCCCCGCCGCGGGCGGTGGAAACGCCCGGAACGGGGTGGTGGCGGGGCGGAAGGGGGCGCGCGGGGGCGCACCCCAGGGGCTCAGCCGGCGTCGCGTGCCGGGTCGGCCGTCGCGCCCGGGTGTCCGGGGCCCTCGGCCGGGCCGCCGAGCTGGCTGCCCGCCATGCGCGACCACTCGTAGGGGCCGGTGACGACCCCGGCCGCCATCTCCCCGTCGAACTCCTCCCGGAGCTCGACCCCGGCCTCGCGCGCCGCGGCCTCCGCCAGCGCCCGGTCCGAGGCGACGAGGTCGCCCCAGGCACCGTCGGCACCGACGAGGACCAGCCGGTGGCCGCGGGCTCCCAGGTAGGCGATCTGCCCCTCGGCCGAACCGCCGTGCGCCTCGGCGAAGCGGCGCGCGGAGCGGGCGAGCCGGGTCCGCTCCCGTGCGGCGCGGCGGTCCTCGGCAGCGGGCTCGGCCGCCGCCGCGGTCTGGGGGGAACCGGTCTCCGGAAGGTCAGCGCTGTCAGCCATGCCCCTCATGCTACCGACCGGTAGCCCGCTCCGACAGGACGCGGGGAGCGGCAGGGGCAGCGGGAACCGCAGCGGTGCCGCTGCCGGCGGAGAAACGCCGCGACCGGCCGGGAGGCACCCGGCCGGTCGCGAGGAAGAGAGGAAGAGCGGAGACGCCGCGCAGGGGGCGTCAGCTCACGAAGGGGTCGATCGCCACGGCGAGGAAGACCAGCGAGACGTAGGTGATCGACCAGTGGAACAGCCGCATCTCCTTCAGCGCCGCCCCGGTGACCCCGGCGCGGGCACGGGACTGGAGGGCGTGCGCCTCCCACAGCCACCAGATGCCTGCCGCGGCGGCGACCGTCGTGTAGAACCAGCCCACGTAGCCCAGCGGCCACAGCGTCAGCGAGACGGCGACCATCACCCAGCTGTAGACCACGATCTGCCGGGCGACGACGGTGTTGGCGGCGATCACCGGCAGCATCGGGACGCCGACGCGGGCGTAGTCGTCCTTGACCTTCATGGACAGCGGCCAGTAGTGCGGCGGCGTCCAGAAGAAGATCACCAGGAAGAGGACGACCGCGCCCCAGGAGAGCGAGTTGGTCACCGAGGACCAGCCGATGAGCACCGGCATGCACCCGGCGATGCCGCCCCAGACGATGTTCTGCGAGGTCCGCCGCTTGAGCAGCATGGTGTAGACGACCACGTAGAACAGCAGGGCGCCCAGCGCCAGCGCGGCGGACAGCCAGTTCACCAGCAGGCCGAACCACAGGGTGGAGACGACCGCGAGCGAGATGCCGAAGACCAGCGCCTCCGCCGGCGAGACCATCCCCGTGACCAGGGGACGGTTGCTGGTGCGGTGCATCAGCGCGTCGATGTCCCGGTCCAGGTACATGTTCAGCGAGTTCGCGCCGCCGGCGGAGAGATATCCGCCGAAGCAGGTGGCGAACACCAGCCAGAGGTTCGGAACCCCTTGCGCCGCGAGGAACATCACGGGGATGGTGGTCATCAGCAGCAGCTCGATGATCCGCGGCTTGGTCAGGGCGATGAACCCCATGACCCTGGCACCCAGCGGCCGGTGACCGGCACCCGCGCTGTTCGTGTCCACGGGACGGGAATCGACGGCCGTCACGAATACCCCTGGTTCTGCGAACGTCAGCGACGGGCGCTGCGGACGGAGCGTGAGTCGTGCCGGCCCGACGGTGGTCCGGCGGTGGACGGTTCTCACACGTACCCCGCCACTCTAGACGCCCGACTCGTCCGCCCCGTCCCCGGGGTCCGACGCGTCCGGCGGGCGCGCGAGGGGCGCCCGGCGCGGCGCCGCACGCCCTCCGTCGGGGCGGCACGACTCACGCTCCGTCCGCAGCGCCCGTCGCTGACGTTCGCAGAACCAGGGGTATTCGTGACGGC
>NZ_JAAVJD010000376.1 GCF_012033735.1 Streptomyces lonarensis
CCCCTCCCCCTCCCCCTCCCCGCCGTCCCCACCTCCCCGTGCCGTGTCCGCGCCCTGCCCGACCGGCAGGCGCCGGCGCTGCCGCCCCGCAGCGTGGGCGGTGACCGCCAGGTCCACCCAGGGCAGGAACGCGGCTTGCCACGCCCCGTGCCACCGCCTGCCAACTCAGCCCGTGCTAGCTGGAGTTACCCACAGGCCATGCACACGCCCTGTGGATAACACAGCCACTCACGCCCCCAAACTCCCGCAATCCCGGCACCCAGTGCCACGCCCCCTGTGGATCATGGAACCCGACAGGTCGGCCGCCGCCCCCGTCGGGATCGGTTCACAGCCGCGCCGACGTCGCCGGCCGACTCGTGTCCGCCGTCCTCCGCGGCGGCCACCCCGCTGTTTCGCCACTGCCACCGCCGGCCATCTCCGGCCTCCCTGCGCCGAGTCGGCCCCGCCCGGACCGACGCCACCGCGCGTCGATCGTCCACCGCCGTCCGCCGCCGATGTCACCGCCACCATGCCGCACCACCCCGCCCCGCACCATCACCGCACCGCCCCCGCCGGGACCGCGGCGGTGGCTCCATGAGAACGCATCCCGCGGGGATTCGGCGCGGGCAGCGCGAAAGCTGTGGACAACTCAGCGGTTGTGGACAACTTCCTCACCCTCGCGGGTGAGATGGCGTGGGAAGCGTGGACAGCGGCGCTCCGCTCGACGCTCGGGCGAGCCCGAGGGCGGCGCGCGTCGCCGTTGCGGGCCGACCGGCCTCCTGACAGCATCAGCCGTATGGAGTACGAGCTGCGAGTGACGCGAGGCGATGACTGGCAGCGCTACCGGGAGTTGCGGCTCCGTGCGCTGCGCGACCCCGCGGCTCCCGTCTCCTTCTTCGAACCGATCCAGGAAGCGCTCGACCGCTCTCCCGACGGTTGGCGGCAGCGGGCGGTCTCGCATCTGCTGCGCACCACGTTCGTCGCCGAGCGCGCCTCCGACGGCACCTGGGTGGGCATGGCCACCGCACTGCTGACCGAGGGCGGTCACATTCACGTGGTCGGCGTGTTCCTCCGGCCCGAGCAGCGCGGCACCGGCCTCGCCACCGAGTTGCTGGGCGCGGCGATCGCCTGGGCCGGCACGCGGGAGGTCCGGCTCGACGTGCACGAGGACAACGAGCGTGCCGCCCGGTTCTACCGTCGGCTGGGTTTCCGGCCCACGGGCAGGTTGATCCCCGATCCCCGGTGCCCGGAGCGCCGGACGATCGAGATGACGCTCGCCGAGGCGTCGGCCGACCGTGCCGCGGTGGCGGAGCAGGGGGCCGCTCCCCGCCGGAGCACTCGCCCTGCGTGAGACCGCCTCGCTGCCGCGAAGGGGGCACCGACGCGGTCCGACGCGACCCGAACCGGCGGCGCCGGCTGACTGTCGGTGGCCCGTGGCAGGCTTCAGGTGCGGTGTGGTGGGCGCGGTGTGGTGGGCGCGGTGTGGTGCGGTGTGGTGGGCGCAGCGGCGTCGTGAGGGGCGGGTTGCCGGGGCTGCCCGAGGCAGCAGGCCGGCCGGTGGTGGTAGTGATGGGCGACGATCGCCGTCCCCGGATCGGTTATCGAGCGGGAACGGCAACAAGGCTTGCCGTTGTCGGCGAGTGGGGGTGGCATGGGTGCATGGACACTTCTGCACGCCCGGATGACGGCACCCCGACCGATGGCGCCGCGCCCGAGACGGCCGGGACCCCGGAGAACACGCAGGGCCCGGGGACAGCGGCCGGCGCCGGTGCTCGGGGCGGACGCGCCCGGGACGACGACGAGATCGGCCGGGTCCTGGCGGGCGTCGGTCCGCGCCTGCGGCAGCTGCGCGAGGAGCGTGACGTCACGCTCGCCGCACTGTCGGAGACGACCGGGATCTCCGTCAGCACGCTGTCCCGGCTGGAGTCGGGCGGCCGCCGGGCCACGCTGGAGCTGCTGCTGCCGATCGCGCGGGCGCATCGCGTCGCGCTGGACGAGTTGGTCGACGCGCCGGAGACCGGGGATCCGCGGGTGAGGCTGCGCCCTCGCACCATGGGTCCGCACACCTTCATGCCGTTGACGCGTCAGCCCGGGGCGCCACAGGCGTACAAGATGATCATCGCCCCCGGACGGGAGGAGCATCCCGAGCAGCGGACCCACGAGGGCTACGACTGGATCTACGTCCTCGCCGGCCGCCTCCGCCTGCTGCTGGGAGACAGGGAACTGTTCCTCGTCGCGGGTGAGGTGGCCGAGTTCGACACGCGCCTGCCGCACTGGTTCGGCAGCGCCGACGACCGGCCCGTCGAACTGCTGGGCCTCTTCGGCCGCCAGGGCGAGCGCATGCACGTCCGTGCCCGCCCCGCGCAGGACTGAACGGGTCCGGTGGGAGGGACGCCCGACCCGGAACAGCCCCGGCCCGCCGGGGACGGGCGGCCGCCCCGCCGCTGCACCGGCCCGGACGGTCAGGCGCCGCGGGCGTTCTACGGGCCGGTGGCGACGCGCGCCAACGGCGGGGTGACGGCGCGCAGCAGCGCGGTGCGCAGCGGCAGCGTCGCCGCGTCGCGACCGACGACGTAGAGCGTCCCGCCGCTCTCCAGCAGTTCGGCGAGGGCCGCCGCGTCCGCCTTGCCCGGTGTGCACGCGCGGCGGACGGCGGGGTCCTCCAGCCCGGCCAGCGAGCGGTTGATCAGCGCGAGCGCGGCGTCCCGGCGTTCGGGGTGGGAGGTCAGTGCCGCCTCCAGTTCCATGGAGGCGCCCGGCGCGACGCGGGGATGGGACCGCAGGGTGCGGGCGGGGTCGGTGGCGTTGTTCTGCGCCCAGCGGTGGACGGTGGTGAACGGCTCACCGGTCAGAGCGGCGGCGTGCAGGTAGCAGCGGAGGACGGTCTCCGCGGTCTCCGCGTCGAGTTGGAAGACGGGTGCGGAGGGCCGCACGGGCGCCAGCAGGGCGGCGGCGCGGGCGCGGGCGACCGCGGGGTCGGCACAGCCGTGGTGCGGGGCCCACCGCAGCCGGACCGGGGTGTCGGTGAGCTGTTCGGGGTCGTACAGGTGCACCGGTCCTTGGTCGGCCCGGCGGGCCGCGGTGGCGCGGTACAGGTGGCCGTCGGGGTCGGTGACGACGGCGGCACCGCCGGCGGCGAGTACCGCGTCCGATCCGGCCGTCCCCTGGCCCGCTCGGTCGGTGCCGCCCCGTGGTCCGGGCGTGCCGGTGCCTGACCGTCCGGGCCGGTGCAGCGGCGGGGCGGCCGCCCGTCCCCGGCGGGCCGGGGCTGTTCCGGGTCGGGCGTCCCTCCCACCGGACCCGTTCAGTCCTGCGCGGGGCG
>NZ_JAAVJD010000377.1 GCF_012033735.1 Streptomyces lonarensis
TGCGGGGGCAGGGACCGCTGGTCGGTGACGCCGACGGTGACCGGCGCCTCGCGGTGGACGAGTTGCAGGGGGCGGGCGTCGGTGTGGGCGTCGGGACCGTCGGGGGTCCGGGGGTGCGGCAGGTCCGGACCGCCGGCCGCTCGCGCGGCAGGTGCGGCGGGCGCGGTCGGGTGGGCGGCGGTCGTCGGGACGGCGGGCGTTGCCGCCCCGCGTTCCGCGAGGACGGCGGTGGCCAGGTCCACCGCGAGCGCGGCGGTCCAGGCGAAGTCGCGCGCCCCGTGGGCGCCGAGGCTGCGCGGGTCGAGGTACTCGGCGAAGCCCGAACCCGCCGCCGCGGTGACGGCGGCGGTCCGCAGGTCGTCGGCGGTGCGCCGTGCCCCGTGCAGCCGCAGGCCGCGTTCGACCAGCCAGGCGATGTTGAACCAGGCGGGCCCCCGCCAGTACCGGGCGGCGTCGTACTCGGGCGCCAGCAGGTCGTGGCTGGGCACCATGCGGCAGCCGGCGCCGAGCCGGAAGTGTGGCCCGGTCAGGGTGCGGTGCAGCCGGTCGGCGGTGGCGGCCGGGAGCCCGGGGACGACCAGCGGCAGCAGTCCGGCGGCGCCCCGGGCGGGGAGCAGTCGGTCGTCGTGCAGGTCGCGGGCGTGGAAGAGGCCGGTCCGCTCGTCCCAGAGCCTGCGGTGGAGCGCCTCGGTCCGGGCGGCGGCCTGCGCCCGGTGGGTGCTCGCGTCCCGCCCGAGCGCCTCGGCGATGTCGGCGAGCGCGTGGTCGGAGGCGACCAGCAGCGCGTTGAGCCCCGGGTCCTCGACGGCGAACCGCGGGGAGGCGTCGGCGGAGCGGTCGTCGTAGCCGGCGTCGCGGTAGGCGGCGGCGAGCGCGACGTAGCGGCCGTAGTCCAGGTCGGTGGGCCGGTCGCAGGCGGCGCCGTGGTCGAGGTCGGCGCGGCGGAAGCCGTCCGGGTCGGCCGGGGCGACCCGTGCCAGCGGCGCGTCCCAGGCGGGGCTGTTGTCCATCCCCGACTCCCAGGGGTGGACGATCGACGCCAGGCCGCCGCCGCCGAGGTCGCGCACCTCGGTGAGGTAGCGCTGCCAGGCGAGCAGCGGGCGGTGGAGCGCGGCGAGGAAACCCTCGCGCTCGGAACCGGCCGGGTCCGAGAGGTGGACCAGCCAGGCGGCCAGTGCGTGCACCGGCGGCTGGACGATGCCGGAGGTCTCCGCAGTCCGCGGGGCGCCGTGCGCCGCGCCGGCGGTCGAGGAGCGCCAGAACCCCGGGCCGGGGAAGTAGGCGCCCTCGGGGACGTCCGGGTGGAAGACGATGTGCGGCACCCGGCCGTCGTCCCACTGCGCGGCGAACAGGCTGCGCAGCTCGCGGCGGGCGCGGGCGGGGTCCAGGTGGCGCAGGCCGATCGCGACGAACGCCGAGTCCCAGCTCCACTGATGCGGGTAGAGCCGGCGGCTGGGGACGGTGGACGCGCCGGTCCAGTTGGCCCGCAGGACCCGGGCCGCGCCGTGGACGACCGCGCGGGCGTGCGCGGTCGTGGGCTCGGGCGGGTGGATGGGGCGTGCGCCGGTGGTGAGCAGCCGAGTCCGCATTCCGCCTCCACGCCGGGGCTCCCGACACGGCCGCGCCGCATCGCTTATGCAGAAGATACCGCAGGGTTACGCCTGCTTAACAAGCAAAAGCCTGAATATTAGTACCAGGCACGTAGACGGAAGGGCGGGTCCCCGGCGGTGATGCGACGTCACATGCAGGTCGGGACGGGAGTAGCGTGGTCCCGCCGCCCCGCGGTTCGTGCGCCGGGCGGCGCCACCGCCGTCACCACCCGGGACCGGGAGTCCGTCATGAACCAGGGGAGCGCGGGCCAGCTGCTGCAGCTGATCCGCAGCGGCCGCGCCACCACCCGGGGCGAGCTGCGACGCGTCACCTCCCTCTCCCGCTCCACGGTCGGCGCCCGCCTCGACCAGCTGTTCGGCGCGGGCTGGGTCCGCGAGGCGGCCGGCCCGGCCGGCGCCTCCACCGGTGGCCGCCCCGCCCTGCGGCTGGAGTTCGACACCTCGCACGCCGTCGTCCTCGCGGCCGACCTCGACACCCGCCACGCGCGCGTCGCCGTGACCGACCTCGGCGGTGCCGTGCTCGCCGAGCGGGCCGCGCCGCTGGAGGTGGAGGACGGCCCGGCGGTGGTGCTGCCGCTCCTCGCCCGGCTCGGAGCCGCCGTCCTCGGCGACGCCGAACGCCCGGCGCACGCGGTCTGCGGTGTGGGGCTCGCCGTCCCCGGCCCGGTCGACGACGGGCGGCTGGTGCAGCCGCCGATCATGCCCGGCTGGGACGGCCACCCCGTCGCCGACCTCCTCGGCACGCGGCTCGCCGACGAGGCCGGCACCCGCCCCGACCTGCCGGTGCTGGTGGAGAACGACGCCAACCTGATGGCGTACGCCGAGCAGCGCCACGGCCACCCCGACTGCTCGGCGTTCCTGCTGGTCAAGGTGGGTGCCGGTATAGGCGCCGGCCTCGTGGTCGACGGCGGCATGTACCGCGGCATCGACGGCGGGGCGGGCGACATCGGACACATCCGGTTGGCGGACGCGTCCGACGCGCTCTGCCGCTGCGGCTCCTACGGCTGTCTGGCGGCGGTCGCCAGCGGGCGGGCGCTCGCCGAGCAGCTGACCGCGCTCGGGGTCACGGCGCGCACCGCGGCCGAGGTGCGCGACCTGCTCGCCGACGGCCGCCCGGAGGCGGTGCGGCTGGCGCGGGAGGCGGGCCGCCGGGTCGGCGAGGTGCTGGCGACGGTGGTGTCGCTGATCAACCCCGGTGTGCTGATGATCGCCGGCGACCTCGCGGGCCCGCCCTTCCTCACCGGCGTGCGGGAACTGCTCTACCAGCGGGCGATGCCCCGCACCACCGTCCACCTCCAGATGGTGACCTCACGGCTGGGGGAGCGGGCCGGGCTGCTCGGCGCCGCCCTCATGGTCGTGGACCTGCTCTACGGCGCGGAGCGGGCGGACGCCCGCCTCGCTGCCGGCGTCCCGGAGGCCGCGGCACGGCCCGGGGTGCGTGCCGCGGGGTGACCCGGGGTGCGCGCCGCGGGGTGACGCCGACGCGTCCGACTCGCCGGGCGGGGCCGTTCGGGTGACCCTGGACGGGACCGAACACCGCCGTCGCCCCGCCGGACGCGCCCATCCCGCGCCCTCGGCGGCGGCCGTGCACCACCCAGGTACGTCCGACCTCCGGCAGGTCGGCCATCCGGGGGGAGACCGCCGCCACGAACTCCGGCAGGCGGTC
>NZ_JAAVJD010000378.1 GCF_012033735.1 Streptomyces lonarensis
ACCAGTCGCCGACCTCGGGGGCGGGGCGGCGGCGGTCCTTCCAGAGCCGGTTCACCGTGGCGCCGGCGGCGGGCCGCCCGGGGCCGACCGCCGGGCCGCCGCCCGGTGCGGCCACCGCGACCGGAGCCGGCTCGATCGCGGGGGCGTCGGGGTCCAGCGGGACCCCGAGGTGGGCGAGCTTCAGGGGCAGCCGCGCCTCGACCGGCGCGCGCCGGCGCCAGGCCCTGCCGTAGCGGGCGCGCAGCCGGGCACGGTAGACGAGCCGGTCGCGTTCGAGGTCGATGACCTCCTGGTACGAGCGCAGCTCCCACAGTTTCATCCGCCGCCACAGCCGGAACGTGGGGAACGGGGAGAGGACCCACCGCCAGAGCCGCACGCCCTCCATGTGCTTGTCGGCGGCGACCGCGGTGATCCGGCCGACGGCGTGGCGGGCGGCCTCGACGGTGATGATGAAGAGCACCGGGATGATGGCGTGCATGCCGACCGCCAGCGGGTCGCCCCACGCCGCCGCACCGTTGAACGCCACGGTGGCCGCCGTCAGCAGCCAGGCCGTCTGCCGCAGCAGTGGGAACGGAATCCGCATCCAGGTCAGCAGCAGGTCCAGTGCCAGCAGCACCACGATGCCCGCGTCGATGCCGATGGGCACGAACGGGGCGAAGTCCCCGAACCCCTTCCGCTCGGCCAGTTCGCGGACGGCGGCGTAGGAGCCGACGAAGCCGATGGCCGCGATCACCGTCGCGCCGACGACGATGATGCCGATGAGGATGCGGTGGGTACGGGTCAGTTGGACGACGGGCGCCACGACCGGTCCTTCCCTGTTCGGTTGCTGCCTGCGCGGGAACGACCGACGACCGAATGTACGTACGGATGTTCCGGGCCGCTTAGCGTGGCACACCGCCGTCGGCGGTCACGGTCCGGTGCAGGGCTGCCGCCACAGGTGGGCGCCCGGCTTCTCCGCTATTGCGGCGGTGCGCGACGAGCTGTGCGGCCGGTGTGCCCCGCCGTCGTCCCTGCCCCGCCCCCGGCGCGGCCGTGCCGTCGCCGGTGCTCCCGCCGCATGCGGACGGGCCGGCACCCGCCGCGTTCGCGGGGTGCCGGGCCGCCCGGTGAAGGTCTGGTGAAGGTCTGCGCGAGGCGGGTTTCGCCACCTCCTCCGCCCGGTCCGGGCGGAGCGTCAGCCGTCGGCGCGGTGCGTCAGTCCTCGCCCTCGTCGCCGTCCTCGTCCGCCCCGCCGTCCGCGGCCTGCGACTCCAGGTAGGCGACGACCTCGGAGGCCACGCGCTCGGCGCCCTCCTCGATGGCGTCCGCGCTAGGCAGCTCCGCGTCCTCGAATCCGGTGCCGGCGTAGTCCACCGTCACCACCGCGTTGGCGGTGCGGACCACCATGCGCTGCTGGCGGAACTCGCGCTCGCTCTCCCCGCTGGTCTTCTCCGAGGTGAACGCCAGGCCGACCGCCTGGTCGCCGACGCCCTCGGGTGCGCTCTCGAGCACGTCCTCCACGGCCGGGTCGTCGGAGATCTCCGCCGTCTGCGCCTGCAGGAAGGTCTCGGCGCGGGCGTCGCCCCCGCCGAGGGCCTCGTCCGAGTCGAAGCGCTTCAGGGTGACGGTCAGCGAGCGGAAGTCGTAGCCGTCGAGGCCGCTCCAGATGCAGGCGGAGGTCGCGGCGACGTCCGCCGAGGGGAGTTCCTTCTCCTCGCCGGCCTCCGGCACCACCGCGTCGACGGTGTCGTCGCCGAGGGTCTCGCAGGCGTTGGGCAGCTCGGCGTAGCGCACCTCCTCGGGGGCGCCCGGCTCCTGGGCCGCCGGGGCGTCGTCGCTACCGGTGTCACCGTCGTCGGCCGAGTCCGAGCTGCACGCGCCCAGCAGCAGCACGGACGCGACGGCCGCGGCCAGCGCGGGGCCGGCGCCGCGGAGGGAGCCGGCCAGGGGCCGGACGTTGCGGTCCATCAGTCACTCCTCGAAGGATCTCTGCACCGGGTCCGGTACCTTCGTCCGCCGCGGACCCGTCAGAGGAACGGTACGCCGGACCGCGCCCGGCGCGGGCCAGCCGTGCGGGTGGTGTCCCCCACGCGCGGCGCCGCGTGCCGCCGGGACACCGCCGTCGTCGCCCCGCCGCGCGGCGGTGGGCGGCGCGCCCGCCGCGGCCCGACTCGCGTCAGTTGTCGAAGCGTTCGGCCAGCTGGGCGGCGAGGGAGCGCACCCGCTCCTGGAGCGCCGCGCTGTCCGGCTCGCGCCAGGAGTCGTTGAGCGCCTCGCTGTAGTCAATGGCGACAATCACATTCGCGCTGTGGAAGACCAGCGACACGTCGCGCCGCCCACCGTCGTCGGTGAGCCGGTCGTCGACATAGGCGGCGGTCCCGATCCCCTGCAGGGGACGGGGTGCCCACTCACCGTCGGGCCGCATCTCGTCCTCGGCGCCCTGCGGCGACGGGTCGTTGCGCTCCTCGTCCTCCGCGCCGCCGCTCTCGCCCGAGCCGTCCTCGGGCTCGCGCTCGTCCGTGCCGGAGTCGGGGCCGTCGCCGGCGTCCTCGCTCTCGGGGGGCCCGGCGAGATCGATGCCCGCCGTCTCCGCGCGGTCGGCGAAGTCCTCGGCCGCCAGGTCGTTGTCGCTGACCGCCGGGTCGTACGAGATCACCCGCAGGAAGTCGACCGTCAGCGTCCGGGAGGCGTCAGCGCTGCTGCTGACCCAGTCGCAGCCGTACCGACGGCCGGTGTCGTAGGTCATGTGGGGCTCGCCGCGCAGCGTCTCCGCGTCGGCCTCCGGCAGCAGCTGGCGCAACCGCTCCTCGCTGGGGGCACCGCACGGTTCCGGCAGCCCGGAGTGCCGTCCGGGCTGGGCCAGAGTGTTCCCCGTGGGGCTGCCCCCGCCGCGACCGTCGTCGCCCGGGTCCGCGCTGCACGCCGTGAGACCCACGGTCAGCGCCGTCGCCACCAGCACGCTCGAACCGGTGGTCGTCGCTCTGCGCAGCACGCGGTCCGCCTCCTCGCTCGCTCGTATGACGGGGGAGTCTACTGGGCACCTGCCCGGCCACCGCCGTCTCATCCCGGACCGGTACGAGCCCGGTACACGACGGGGATCGGCAACGTACACCACGGCGAAACGGGGGCGGCGCGGCGTGGCCGGGAACGGACGGACCGCGCCCCGAGCGGGTGTCGCGGTGGGTGACGGCGGGTCTCCGGCGCGTCAGAGCCGCGACGGAGCCGGCTCGACGGGCGCCCCGCCGACGGCGCGCGCCGGGCGGGCAGCACGCCCC
>NZ_JAAVJD010000379.1 GCF_012033735.1 Streptomyces lonarensis
CACCGGTCCGGACCGTCGTCGCCGGCCCGGGGCTGGCGGGGCTCGCCCCCGCCGACGGGGTCCGCCTGCTGACCGCCGCGCCCGGACTGCCCGGCGCCGGGGCCTGGGTCACCCTCGTCGACCATCTGGCCGGCGGCGAGGCCGACGGGGACGTCCTGCTGGCCGACCGGGACCCGCAGCTGCCCTACCACTGCGCGGTGCGCCTCACCGGCGTACCCGCCACCACGCCGACCGTGCCGCCCGCCACCGCCGGCCGGCCCGCCAAGGAGCTGATCCCATGAGCTTCCTCGCCGCACCGCCCGCGCCACCCGCACCGCCCGCGCCCCCGCCGACGACCGCCGCGCGCCCCGCCGGGGAGACCGCGGCTGCGCCCGCCGTCGCGCTCACCGCCCGGCTGACCCGGCTGCACGCCCGCGTCTCCCCCGGCGTCCTGCCGGCGGGGCCCGGCGGCCACGTGGTGCTCCCCGAGCACCTCGTCGTCGGCTGCGACCGGTTCACCACCCCGACCGGGCCGGTCCGCCGCGGCGGACCGGCCGAGGAGACCGTCGGCCGCCTCCGCACCGGCGAGGGCCCGGACCGCCTGCTCGCCCTGCGGATCGCCGGCGCCGGAACCGCCCCGGGACCCGCCGGCGACAGCTGGGCCACGGGACTGGTGCAGGTCAGGCTCGCGACGGCCGAGGCGGCGCTGCACCGCGCCGCCGACCACCTCCAGCACCGCAGCGTCCAGGGCACCACCACCCTCGGCCTGCCGATGGTCCGCGCGCTGGTGGCGGACGCCGCCGCCGCGATCGCCGAGGCACGGGCGCTGGCCGACACCGTCGCCGCCCTCGCCCCCGGCGGCGCCGTCCGGGCCGACCTGCTCCACCGGGCGCACCGCGCGCTCGACGAGTCGGGGCGCACGACGCTCCACCTCATGGGAGCCATCGGCTTCCTCACGGCCGGCCCCGGCGCCGTACTGCGCGCCTCGGAACTGCTCGGCGACGCCTACGCGCCCGTGCCCGTCACCGCGGGGGAGACATCATGACCGGCGTCCAGGAGCCCGGCCGCCTGGCGCGGCTGCGCGGCGCCGCCCGTGAACTCGCCGTCCCGCTGCGCGAGGTGGCGCCCGCCGTCGACCGCGACCCGTCCGTCCTCCCGGAGCTGGTCCGCTCCGGTCGGCTGCCGTGGCGGGAGTTCTCCGGGCTGCCCGCCGCCCACCACACCGCGCCGATCCGGGTCGGCGACCGGTCGACGGCCGCCGACTCCTGTGTCGAACAGGCCGTCGTCTGGGAGGAGATGGCCCGGGCGGACGCCGGGGTCGCGCTCGGCCTGCCCGGCCCCGCCATGTCCGGTTTCATGATCGCCGAGCTGGCCGACGCGGAGCAGCGGGAGCGCTACTACGGGCTGCTGGCCTCCGACCGCCCGGTGTGGACCTTCTTCGGGATGACCGAGCCGTCGCACGGCTCCGACCCCGCCTCGATGGGCACCGCGCTCCGTCCCGACGCCACCGGATCGCTCGCCCTCACCGGCACCAAGCGGTTCATCGGCAACGGGGCGCGGGCGGAGATCGGCGTGGTCTTCGCCCGCCGCGCCCCCGGGCCGCTGGGGCTGACCGCCGTCCTCGTCGACACCGCACGCCCCGGCTTCGACGCCCGCCCGCTGGACACCGTCGGGCTGCGCGGCCTGGAGCTGAGCGAACTCCGCATCGCGGAGCTGCCCGTCGCCGAGGAGGACGTCCTCGGCCGGCACCTGCGGGCCAGCCGCCGCGGCATGTGGGCGGCCGTCCGTACCTTCAACCGGTTCCGCCCGCTGGTCGCCACCCTCGCCCTCGGCGTCGCCCAGGCCGCCCACGAGTACGCCGAGCAGACGCTGCGCCCCACCCCGCGGGCGTTCCACCGCTACGCCGCGCACGAGTTCGCCGGCCGGCTGGCAGGGGTCCGCGCCATGGTCGCCGCGGCCGCCCTCGCCGCCGACCACGGCGCGGCGAGCGGCGCCGCCGCCTCGGCCGCCAAGCTGCACGCCACCCGGCTCGCGGAGGAGCTCACCCAGCGGGCGGTCGCCGCGCTCGGCCCCGGCGCCCGGTTCGACCACCCGCTGCTCGACAAGTGGGTCCGCGACGCCCGCGCCTTCGAGTTCATGGAGGGCACTTCCAACATCCAGCGGCTGAACCTGGCCCAGGGCTACCTCCAGGAGCGTGATCGCCGTGCCGTCGCCGCGTGACACCGCCGCCCGGCCGCTGCCGCCCGGGACCGCGACCGGTGCGTACCGCCGACCGCCGGCCCGCCCCGGCCCGCCCCCGGGCGTGGACCTCTGGCTGATCCCGCTGGACGCCGCTCCCGGCGCCCGGGTGACGGCACCGGCAGGCCGCCCGGGGGACGCGGGCCGCCCCGTCGGCGGGCTGGGCCGGGCGGAGCGCTCGCGCGCCCTCTCCCTCCGCGATCCGGCGACCGCCCGACGCTACGTCGCCGCGCACACGGCCCTCCGCACCCTCCTCGGCCGGTACGTCGGCCGCCCCGGCTCCACCCTGCGGTGGGCGACGGGCCGCCACGGGAAGCCGGTCTTCGAGGGCGAACTCCACGCCTGGCACTGGTCGTTGAGCCGTTCCGCCTCACACGCGCTGCTGGCGGTCTCCCGCACCGCCCCCGTCGGGGTGGACATCGAGCGCATCACGGTGCCGCCGCGGGCGGTGACACCGCTGGCCTCGCGGTTCCTGCCGCCGGCAGAGGCGGCGCTGGTGGCCGCGCAACCCGGGACCCAGGCACGACGCGCCGCCTACCACGGGCTGCTGTCGCGCAAGGAGTCCTGCGTCAAGGCCGTCGGGGGCCGCTTCTCCGAGGGGCTGCGGCTGCCGGTCGCCACCCCCGGACCGGTCGCGCCGCACCCCGACGCCCTCGGCGGCAGCGGGGGCGGGGGCGACGTGGCGAGGTGGCTGGTGGACCTGCCCGCGCCGGCCGGGTACGTGGCCTCGCTGGCGACGGTCGGCCGTTCCCCGCTGCCGCTGCGGCTGTTCGCCTGGTCCGCCCCCGGCGAGCGGCCGACCGTCGCCGACCTGGGCACCGCCCCGGAACGTCCCCGCGCCGAGCCGGCGGGGGTGGCGGCATGAGGTGCCGACCGGTCCGCACCGCTCCCCCGGGACGTCCCACGACCACGCCCCACCGCGGCCGCCGCACCCCGCCCGGTGCCCCGGCGCAGCGGCGCGGCGCCGGAGCGTCGACTCCGGCGCGC
>NZ_JAAVJD010000037.1 GCF_012033735.1 Streptomyces lonarensis
GGGCGGAGTGGGCGCCCGCCGGGCGTCGTGGTGCGCCCATGGGCCGGTCAGCGTCCGCCGGGCGACGACCAGCAGCACCAGCCAGGCGGCACCGGCCGCCGACGCGGTGAGGAGCGCCGGGCCGCCGATCGCCAGCACCGCCTCGACCGGATGCGCGACCGGCCGCAGCCCCGGCAGCCACGAGGCGGCGAGCAGCGAGACCGCCGATGAGACCGGTGCCGCCGGCGCGGCGGGCCGAGCGGCCCGAGGCGGCCCGCACCCGCGACAACCCAGCCGTGCCGCGGCCCTCCCGGCCCGCGGCCGAACCGATTCCGTTCCACCTGACAAGGAGAGACCGATGAGAGTGCTGCTACTGGGTGCCAGCGGGTACCTGGGGCGGTTCATCGCCGACCGGCTGCTGGCCGACCCGGCGGTCCACCTGACCGCCCTCGGGCGGGGGGACGACGCCGACGTCCGGTTCGACCTCGCGACCGGCAGCCCCGGCGCGCTGACCCGCTTCCTGGACGCCGTGCACCCCTCCGTCGTCGTCAACTGCGCGGGGGCGATCCGCGGCACCGCGCGCGAGCTGACCCGGCACAACACCGTCGCCGCCGCGACCGTCTGCGAGGCGATGCGTCGCAGCCGCTGCGGCGCGCGGCTGGTGCACGTCGGCTGCGCCGCCGAGTACGGCCCCTCGCAGCCCGGCTCCACCACGGCCGAGGACGCGCAGCCCAGGCCCGGCGGCCCGTACGGCGTCAGCAAGCTCGCCGCGAGCGAGCTGGTGCTGGGGTCCGGGCTGGACGCCATCGTGCTGCGGGTGTTCTCGCCCACCGGACCGGGCACCCCGGCCGGGTCGCCGCTGGGCCGGCTGGCGGACTCGCTGCGCCGCGCGCTCCAGCACGGCGACAACGAGCTGAAGCTCAGCGGGCTGGCGGTGCAGCGGGACTTCGTGGACGTCCGCGACGTCTCGCGCGCGGTGCACGCCGCGACGCTCTCCGCCGCGCAGGGCGTCGTCAACATCGGCTCCGGCCAGGCGGTGCGGCTGCGGGACGCGGCGGTCGCGCTGGCGCGGATCTCCGGGTACACCGGGGCGCTGCACGAGCTGGACGGCCCGCCGCCCGGCCACGTCCCGTCCCCCCGGGCCGGCGACCACCCGCAGCAGCCGCAGCACGTGCCGTACCCCGACGGCTGCGGCATCTGGCAGCAGGCGGACGTCCGCACCGCCCGCGACCGGCTGGGCTGGCGGTCCCGCATCGCCCTGGAGGAGTCGCTGGCGGACATCTGGATGGAGGCGGCATGCCGGATGTGACGCTGCCTCGCGTCACCGGGATCCTCGCCACGCAGCCGGTCGTCCGGCCGCCGACCGGCGCCGGCCTGGTGGCGCCCGGGTTCGCGCACCCGATGGTGGCGCCGCTGGAGTGGGCGGAGCTGGCGCGCTCCGACATCCCCGTCCGGTGGGCGGTGCTGGACGTGGCGAACGGCCCGGGGCTGCGCCCCGACCGGTTCGCCGCCTCCGCGTGCGCGGCGCTGCGGGTCAGGGGCAGGACGGTCCTCGGCAGGCTGGCGCTGGGCGGGGGCACCCGCCGGCCGGCCGAGGTACTGGCTGACGCCGAACGGCACCTCTCCTGGTACCGGGTCCAGGGGTTCCACCTGGCGGAGGTCCCCTCCTCGCCGGAGGGGCTCGACGCGGTGCGGCGGGTCACCCGTGCGCTGCGCGGCCTCGCGCCGGGGGCGCGGATCGTGCTGGACCACGGGCGGCACCCGTACGAGGGGTACGCCGAGCTGGGCGACCAGCTGGTGACCTTCCGCGGCCGGTGGCGCGACTACCGCTGGTCGCAGGTGCCGGGCTGGACGGCGCGGTACCCGGCGGAGCGGTTCTGCCACGCGGTCTGCGAGGTGCCGCCGACCCGGCTGGCGGAGGCGCTGCGCGTCGCCCGGTGGCAGGGCGCGGCGACGTACTACCTCACCGACCGCAGCGCGCGGCACGGCGGCGACCCGTGGTCGTCGCTGCCCGGCTTCTGGGACGCGCTCGTCTCATGCGTCGGGACGGCGGTCTCGGAATGAGATCGGCCGTGGCAGTGTTGTGGACAGTGTTCATGGCGTGATGACGTCCGTGACGTGGCGGGCGGGCCGTGCCGCGCGGGGGAGATCCCGGGCGGCACGGGCCGTCCGCGCCCTGACCGCCGTCCACCCCGACCAACGGAGATCCCGTGTCGCTGCCCCCCCTGGTCGAGCCGGCCGCCGAGCTCACCGTCGACGAGGTCCGCAGGTACTCCCGCCACCTGATCATCCCGGACGTGGGGATGGAGGGTCAGAAGCGGCTGAAGAACGCGCGCGTGCTCTGCGTCGGCGCCGGCGGTCTCGGTTCGCCGGCCCTGATGTACCTGGCCGCCGCCGGTGTCGGCACGCTCGGCATCATCGAGTTCGACGAGGTGGACGAGTCCAACCTCCAGCGCCAGATCATCCACAGCCAGTCCGACATCGGGCGTCCCAAGGCGGTCTCCGCCAAGGAGACCGTCCAGGGCATCAACCCGCTGACCCGGGTGAACATCCACGAGGAGCGGCTCGACTCCTCCAACGTGATGGAGCTGTTCGCCGACTACGACCTGATCGTCGACGGCACCGACAACTTCGCCACGCGCTACCTGGTCAACGACGCCTGCGTGCTGCTGGGCAAGCCGTACGTCTGGGGCTCGATCTACCGGTTCGACGGCCAGGCCTCGGTGTTCTGGGCCGAGCACGGGCCCTGCTACCGCTGCCTCTACCCCGAGCCCCCGCCGCCGGGCATGGTGCCCTCCTGCGCCGAGGGCGGCGTGCTGGGTGTGCTCTGCGCGTCCATCGGCTCGATTCAGGTCAACGAGGCGATCAAGCTTCTCGCGGGGATCGGTGAGCCGCTGCTCGGCCGCCTGATGATCTACGACGCCCTGGAGATGACGTACCGGCAGGTGAAGGTCCGCAAGGACCCCGACTGCGCGGTCTGCGGCGAGAACCCCACGGTCACCGAGCTGATCGACTACGAGGCGTTCTGCGGCGTCGTCTCCGACGAGGCGCAGGCCGCGGCGGCCGACTCCACGATCACGCCCCGGCAGCTCAAGGAGTGGATGGACGGCGGCGAGAAGATCGACGTCATCGACGTCCGCGAGCCCAACGAGTACGAGATCGTCTCCATCCCCGGTGCGCGGCTGGTGCCCAAGAACGAGTTCCTGATGGGCACCGCCCTGCAGGACCTGCCGCAGGACCGCCGGATCGTGCTGCACTGCAAGACGGGTGTGCGCTCCGCCGAGGTCCTCGCGGTGCTGAAGAACGCGGGCTTCGGCGACGCGGTCCACGTCGGCGGCGGCGTCATCGGCTGGGTCAACCAGATCGAGCCGGGCAAGCCGGTCTACTGACCACCGGTCCGCCGCCCGGCGGACCCCGACAGAGCCCACGGGCCTCCGAGCGTTCGGAAGCCGTGGGCTTCTGCCGTCGCCGGCCGGGGCCGGTCGTCACCGGTCGACCCGGGCGGGCGGGGCCGGCCTCGGCGACGGGTGCCCGACGGGCGGCGGCGGATCGGCCGGCGGCGCCTCGTCGCCGGGGCATCGCCTCATGCCGGGGGGACGGGCGCGAGGGGCAGCTCCTCCCGGTGGAGCCAGGTGAACGTGCGGTCCGGTTCGAGGTGGGCCTCTCCCCAGTGGATCGCGTGGACGCCGTTCTCGACATCGGCGGTGAAGAACACGCAGACGAGCCTCGTCGCTGCCCCCAACTCCTCGAACGCCTCCCGCAGCCCCAGGTACGTCTCGGTCGCCACGTCCTCGTCGATCTCGAACAGGCCGTCCGGCGACTGCGGCCCGTGCGCCCGGAAGAGGCGGCGGCGGGTGGGGGAGACGTTGGCGGGCAACCGGGCCCGGTCCAGGGGCCTCGGGCCGTCGCCGTACCGGAACGGGAAGAGGGCGTGGTCGTTGATCACCGCGTACTCGTAGCCGCGGACATCCCTGACGTGCTCGTCCAGCTCCCGCGCCAGCTCCGCCAGGTTCTCGCGGACCACCCCGGCGAGGGCGACGCCGTACGGGCTCCGCTTCTTCAGCCCCGCCGCGAGGTGTGCCGCACGGGCCTTGGCGTGCGCCTCGGCCACCCGCACCGGAACCGCCTCGACGAGCGCGCCGGCACGCCGCCCGAACCGCTCGACAGCCCAGGCTGACGGCCCCACCGCACGACGACCCGACATGGACACCCCCTTTGCGACCACCCTGTCCCCACCTGTGTGTCACGCACACGCAGGGGACACAAGACGGCGATCGAGCCAGGGGGTCGACTCCGCGCCATCGCCGTACCGGGGCGCGGTCGGCACGGGCGCACGGTCCACGGGGCGCCCCGCAAGCCGGCCCCGCGCCCAGGTGCCCCCCGGGAGGCCGCGGTGTCCCGAGGGGCGGACAGGTCGTCCGCCCCTCGGGACCGCGGGTCGGCTTCCGGGCCGCAGGGCGGCCCGCACCGTCCGGTCAGCCGCAGACGAGGCCGTTCTGCGGGACCATCCCCGAGAGCAGGTACTCCTCGACGGCGTCGTCGATGCACGCGTCCTTGCCGTACGCGCCGTGCCCCTCGCCGTCGAAGGTGATCAGGACACCGACGCCGTCGCCCAGTTCGCGCTGCATCCGCTCGGCGCCCTCGTAGGGGGTGGCGGGGTCGCCCGTGGTGCCGATGAGCAGCATCTCGGAGGCCCCCTCCGCCGAGACCTCCGGCTTCTCGCGCTCGCCGTCGGTGGGCCAGCCCTCGCACCCGGCCAGCGACCACAGCAGGTAGGGGCCGAAGACCGGCGAGGCCTCCTCGAACGCGGAGCGGTTCTCCTCGACGGACTCCGGGTCGCGCTGCCCGGTGGTGTCCGCGCAGGTGATGGCGGCCTGCGCGTCGCGCTGGTTGCTGTACCGCCCCTCCTCGTCGCGCTCGTTGTAGGCGTCGGCGAAGAGCAGCAGCAGCTCACCGTCGCCCTCCAGCGCCTCCATCAGCCCGACGGTGAGGTACTCCCAGGTCTCCTGGTCGTAGAGGGCGGCGACGATGCCGAGCACCGCGAGCTGCTCGGTCAGCACCCGGTCGCCTCCGGTCTCCAACGGCTCCTCGGCCACCTCTGCCAGGAAGTCCGCCAGCAGGGCGCTTCCCTCCGCGCCGCCGCGACCGGTGGGGCAGTCCTCGCCGTACTGGTCCGCGCAGTCGGCCATGAAGTTCTCCAGCGCCAGCTGGAAGCCGCGCACCTGGCCGAGGCTGCCGTCCACGAAGTCCGCGGTGGGGTCGACCACCGCGTCCAGCACGGCGCGCCCGACCTGCTCGGGGAAGAGGTTGGCGTAGACGCCGCCGAGTTCGGTGCCGTAGGAGATGCCGAAGTAGTGGAGGCGGCTGTCCCCGAGGACGTGCCGCATCAGGTCCATGTCGCGGGCGGTGTTGGTGGTGGTGAGGTGCGGCAGCACCTCGCCCGAGTTCGCCTCGCAGGCGGCGACGTACTCGGCGGAGAGCTCCGCGTACTGGGCCGCCTCCTCCTCGGTGCGGGGGAGCGCGCCGTTCTCCTGCTCCTGCCGGTCGGTCTCCTCGCCGTCCAGGCACCGCACTCCGGCGCTCTCGCCGACACCGCGCGGGTCGAAGCTGACCAGGTCGTACCCCTCGCGCAGCGCCTCGTACTGCTCGCCGAGCAGCGGGAGGGTGAACACCCCGGAGCCGCCGGGGCCGCCGAAGTTGTAGATGAGGGAGCCCTGGCGGGCGTCGCCCTCGGCGGTGCTGGCGGCGCGGATCAACGCGATGCCGATCGTCTCGCCGTCCGGCTCGTCGTAGTCCAGCGGCACGGTCAGCGTCGCGCACTGCCAGGGGGTGCCGTCGTCGAGTTCGCCCGGCGCCTCGCCCCCGCCCTGGGCGACGGTCGGGGCCTCGCAGGGGTCCCAGCTCAGCCGCTGCTGCGAGATGGCGTCCGGGACGCCCGGGTAGGCGCGGGCCGCAGGGGTGGACTCCTCGCTGGGGCGGCTCTCCTCGTCCTCCCCGCGCTGCTCCGAACCGCCGCCGCCGGAACACGCCGAGAGCAGCATGACGCCGCTGAGCAGCGCGGCGCCGACCGTCAGGGCGCGGTGGCGCCCGCCTTGTGAAGTGGGATGACCCATCGTGCTCTCCCCCGGCCCGCGGGCCGTGCGCTCGTGTCGTGTGCGTCGGTTGATGGGCGCGCGGGCTCGCGCGCGGGAACGTCCCCGGAGGGCGGGCGTCAGCTGCACACCGTGCCGTCCGCCGGGGTGGTGCCGGTGAGCAGGTGGGCGTCGACCGCGGCCGTGACGCACGGGTTGCCGGAGGTGTAGGCGCCGTGGCCCTCGCCGTCGAGCGTCAGCAGCGCGGCGGTGCCCTCGCCGAGCGCCTCCCGCATCCGCTCCGCGCCGTGGTACGGCGTCGCCGGGTCGCCGGTGACCGCCACCAGCAGGATGGTGCGGTCGGCGCCGTCCACGGCGACCTCCGGCTGGTCCTGCCCCGAGACGACGGGCCAGCCCGCGCAGCCGAGCAACTCCCAGACCAGGAACCTGCCGAGGACCGGGGACGCCTCCTCGAACGCCGCCCGCTGCTCCCGCACGGTGGCGAGATCCGGACGGGAGGCGAAGTCGGCGCAGTTGACGGCCACGTTCGCATCGTGGAGGTTGCGGTAACCGCCCTGCTGGTTCCGGCCGTTGTACCGGTCCGCCGCGGCGAGCAGCAGATCGCCGCGGCCCTCGGCGTGCGCCTCGTGCAGGGCGCGCGTCAGCCGGGGCCAGGCGCCCTCGGAGTAGAGCGAGCCCATGACACCGGTGACGGCGAGGTTCTGCGTCAGCAGCCGACCGCCGGCGGTCGGCAGCGGCCGGTCGGCCAGGGAGTCGAGGAGGTCGCCGAGGAAGAGCCGCGCCTCGGCGAGGTCGTTCCCCGCCGGGCACGCGCCGCCGGCGACACAGTCGGTGAGGTAGGCGTCCAGCGCCTGCTGGAACCCCGCCGTCTGCCCCAGCGCACGACCGACCACGTCGACCGTCGGGTCCACCACGGAGTCCAGCACCACGCGGCCCACCCGGTCGGGGAAGAGCGCCGCGTGGACGGCGCCGAGCTTGGTGCCGTAGGAGGCGCCGTAGTAGTGCAGGCGGTGCTCGCCCAGCACCTCCCGCAGCACGTCGAGATCGCGTGCGGTGTTGGCGGTGGTGAGGTGCGGCAGCAGCCCGCCTGCCTCCTGGGCGCAGCGCTCGGCGTGGGCGCGGCGCCCGTCGAGGTAGGACTCCTCACCCGCCGGGCCCGCCGCGGGGTCGGGGCGGGAGACCGCCTCCAGCATGGCGTCGCGCTGCTCCCCGGCGAAGCAGACCACTCCTTCGCTGTCCCCGACGCCCCGGGGGTCCAGGCTCACCAGGTCGAACGCGCCGGCCAGCGAGGTGAACCGCTGCTCCATGCGGGGCAGCGTCGCGACCCCGGAGCCGCCGGGGCCGCCGAAGTTCAGCACCAGTGAGCCGATGCGGCGGTCGCCCTCCGCCCGGGAGCGGACCAGCGCCAGTTGCATCGTCCGGCCGCCGGGGTCGGCGTAGTCGACGGGCACGGTCAGCTCGGCGCACTGCCAGGAGGCGCCGGGTGCGGCACCGCCGCCCTGCGCCTCGGTCGGGGCCCCGCAGGCGCCCCAGTCGGGCCGCTGGTCGACGATGCCGGCGGGGAGCGGGGGCAGGGGGGCGGACTCGGGCTCCGCCTCGGCACCGGGGAGCGGTCCGGCCTCGCCGGCGACGCTGGGGGAGGGCACCCCCGCTATCTCGGGCTCCTCGTCACCGCCGTCGTCGGCCGCGGCCGCGCAGGAGGTGAGCAGGCACAGGGCCGCGGTCACGGCAGCCGCCGCGCGCAGGGCGGCTCGCCGCCTGACAGTGCTCCGCGCGCTCATGGCCCCCCAAGGTCGCCCCGCCGGCCGGCCGTGGTCCGCCGGTCGGTGCCGTGTCGTCGGGTGCCTGCCGTGCTCCACCCGGGCGGCACCACCGTCAGGCTATCCGACGCCCCGAACGGGGTCCCCGTTCCGGTGGCGTGCCCGTGCCCCCGGGGTCTGCCGGGGGCACGGGCTGTCGGCGGGGCCGGCGGCGGCGCGGGTCAGCCGCAGGTGAGCCCCGACTCCGGCACCATGCCGTCCAGCAGGTACTCATCGACCGCGCGTTTCACGCAGCGGTCACCGGAGGTGTAGGCGCCGTGCCCCTCGCCCTCGTAGGTGACCTCCACCGCGACCCCCTCGCCCAGCGCCTCCCGCATGCGTGCGGTGCCCTCGTAGGGGGTGGCGGGGTCGCCGGTGGTGCCGACCAGCAGGATCTCGGCCGACCCCTCGGCCGACACGTCCGGGTGGGGCTCGGAGCCGGTCACGGGCCAGTCGGTGCAGCCGAGCAGTGCCCACGCCATGCCGCTGCCGAAGACGGGCGACGCCTCCTCGAAGGTGTCGAGCCGGTCGCGGACGTCGTCGGCCGTGTACCGCGAGTCGGAGTCGGCACAGCGGATCGCGGTGAGGGAGGACTGGAGCGTCGAGTAGGTCCCGCCGCTGGACCTGCCGTTCATCGCGTCGCCCAGGAAGAGCAGCACGGAACCGTCGGGGTCGGTCTCGTCGGTCGCGTCGGCGAGGCCCTGCGAGAGGTACGGCCAGAAGTCCTGCGAGTAGAGGGCCTGCGCCATCCCGGACCAGGCCAGCGACCGCGTCAGCGGCCGTTCGGGGTCGCGGGTCGGCATCGGCTCCTCCGCCAGCCCGTCCAGCAGGTCCGCGAGCTGCTGCTCGGCCTCTTCGGGGGAGCCGGTCAGCGGGCAGTCGTCCTCCGACAGGCAGTCCTCCACATAGGCGCGCAGCGCGAGTTGGAAGCCGCGGGCCTGGCCGAGAGCACTCTGCTCGTCGTCCTGCGTCGGGTCGACCACCGCGTCGAAGACGGCGCGGCCGACCCGCTCGGGGAAGAGGTGCGCGTACACCCCGCCCAGCTGGGTGCCGTAGGAGACGCCGAAGTAGTGGAGCCGGCTGTCGCCGAGGACGTGCCGCATCAGGTCCATGTCGCGGGCGGTGTCGGCGGTGGTCAGGTGCGGCAGCAGATCGCCGGCGCCGTCCTCGCAGGCCGCGGCGAAGTCGGCCTGCCGGGTGAGGAGTTCCTCGGCACCTGCGGCCGTGTCCGGCGCGGTGTCGGCCGCGAAGTACGCGTCGAGCTCCTGGTCGTCCAGGCAGACCACGCCCTCGCTGTCGCCGACGCCGCGCGGGTCGAAGCTCACCAGGTCGTACCGCTTGTGGAGCGAGGCGTAGTCGTCGGAGAAGGCCGGCAGCGTCACGACGCCGGAGCCGCCGGGGCCGCCGAAGTTGAACAGCAGCGAGCCGATGCGGTCGCTCTCGTCGCCACCGGCCCGCGCACGGATCATGGCCACGGAGAGGGTGTCGCCCTCCGGGTCGTCGTAGTCCTGCGGCACGGTGAGCGTCGCGCACTCCCACTCGGTCCCGTCGCGCAGGTTCTCCGGCGCGGGCTGGTCGTCGCCCTGCCGCGCGTCCGGCCGGGGACAGCCGGACCAGTCCGGTTCCTGGTCGGTGAGGTCCGAGGGCAGTTCCGCGGTGTCCACGGGGCCCCGCGCCGGCCCGGCGCCCGTCACCGCACCGCCCGGCTCGGTGCCGCCGGAGCAGCCGGCGAGCAGGACCACGGCGGCGGTCAGCGCCACCGCCCCGCGACGGCGGGTGGGCGGTGCACCAGGTTCCACGGGCGACATCCGGTCACTCCCCTTCGCGACGACTGGGACGGCACCAGCCCAGCACCGCCCGCCGCCCGCCGCGACCGCTGCTCGCCGTCCGGGTGAGAGGCCGCCCCGCCGTCCGGGTGACCGGCGGCCCGGGCTGCGGCCCGCCGCGCGGCCGCGGCGTGGCTCAGCCGCGCCGGGCGAAGGCGCCCAGCCACCGGCCCCGCAGCCCGAACAGCACCGCCCCCGCGACGGCGAGCAGCAGCAGCGAGACGGCGGTCGCCCCCTCCGGGTCCTCCTGCATCAGCAGGTAGACCTGCAACGGCAGCGTCTGCGTGACCCCGGGGAGGTTGCCGGCGAACGTCAGCGTCGCGCCGAACTCGCCCAGCGCGCGGGCCCAGGTCAGCGCGGCCCCGGCGAGCAGCGAGGGCAGCACCATCGGCAGCGTGACGTACCGGAGGGTCTGGAGGGTCCCGGCCCCCATCGTGGCCGCCGCCTCCTCGTACCGGATGTCGAGCCCGGTCAGTGCGCCCTCCAGGGTGATCACCAGGAACGGCATCGAGATGAAGGTGGCGGCGACCACCGCGCCGGCGGTGGTGAACGGCAGGGTGATCCCCAGCATCCGCAGTTCCTCACCGACGAGCCCGGCGCGGCCGAACCCCTGGAGGAGCGCGACGCCCGCGACCGTCGGCGGCAGCACCATCGGCAGCAGCACCAGCGACCGCAGCAGCGCCTTGCCGCGGAGACTGCCGCGGGCCAGCACCCACGCCAGCGGAATGCCGAGGAGCAGTGACAGCACCAGCGCCCACCCCGACACCAGCAGCGACAGGCCGAGCGCCTGCGAGACCCGGGGACTCGCCAGGCGCTCGCCGAGGTCGCCCCAGGGCGCCCGCGTGACGATGCCGGCCAGCGGGACGGCGAGCAGCAGCACCGCGGCCGCGGCCGGCACGAGCAGCACCGGCGGGGTGCCGCGGGCCACCCGAGGCGTGGCCGAGCCGCGGCGCCACCGGCGCGGACGCCGCCGCACTGCCGAGCCGCGGCGCCCGCGCGGCGGCGGTCGGCCGGTCACGGGACGCGGAAGCCGGCCGCCGTGAACAGCTCGGCCGCCTCGGCGGAGCCCAGCCAGGCGACGAAGTCGGCCGCCGCCTCCGGGTGGGGCGCCTCGGTGAGCACCGCCGCGGGGTACTCGGCGAGGACGTTGCGCTCGGCGGGGAGCGGTACGGCCGTCACCCGGTCGCCGACCGAGGCGGCGTCGCTGGCGTAGACGATGCCCGCGTCGGCCTCGCCCAGCGCGACCTTGGTGAGGACGGAGCGCACGTTGGTCTCCAGCGACGCCGGGGCCACCTCGACGCCGGCGTCGGCGAGGACCTGCTCGCCGTAGCGGCCGACCGGCACCTCCGGGGCGGCGAGCACCACCGTCAGGTCGTCCCGCGCCAGGTCGGCCAGGTCCGCCACGCCCTCGGGGTTGCCGGAGGCCGTCACCAGCGTCAGCTCGTTGGTGGCGACGACCACCGGCTCACCGGTCCGGTCGGCGACGTCCGCCATCGTCGTGGTGTCGGCGGTGACCAGCACGTCCGCGGGCAGCCCCTCGCGGACCTGCGCCGCCAGCTCCTGTGAGCCGGCGAAGGAGAACCGCAGGTCGACGCCGTCGTGCGCCTGCTCGAAGAGCGGGGCGGCCTCCTCCAGCACGTCGGTGAGGGAGGCGGCGGCCAGCACGGTCACCTCCGCGCCGGCCTGCCCGTTCGCGCCGTCCGACCCGCCGTCGCCGTCCCCGCCGCCGCAGGCGGCCAGCGGCAGGACGAGCAGGGCGGCGCACAGCGCGGTGCGGAGCCGCCGGCGGGGGAGCGGGGTGGGGGCGGTCACGGGAGGTCCCTCCGGTCGATGTGCACGCTGGTCGCCTTGACCCGGGCGACGGCCTCGACGCCGACGGCCAGGCCGAGTTCCTCCACGGCCTCGCGGGTCAGCAGCGAGACCAGCCGGTGCGGGCCGGCCTGCACCTCCACCTGCGCGGCGACGTCCCCGAGCTTCACCTCGGTGACGATGCCGGGGAAGGCGTTGCGGGCGCTGGTGTACGGCTCGCCGCCGTCCTCCTCGCCCGGGTCGGCGGCCAGGGCGACCGCGAACGCCGCGAGGTCGACGCCGTCGATCAGCCGCTTGCCCGCCTGGTCGCGGGTGGTCGGCAGCCGGCCGGCGTCCGCCCAGCGCCGCACCGTGTCCGGGCTGACGCCGAGCAGCCGCGCCGCACGGCCGATGGAGTAGGAACGCATGTGCGGGATCGTACGGTCTACCAGCTCGCTGCTGCAAGGCGATCCCCGGTCATGGGCTCGCATCTGCGGCCTGCGGCGGTGGTGCTCGCGACCCGGTGGCGGTCGGGCGGCCGGGCTGCCGGCCGGACCCCGGGCGCGGCGCCGGACGTGCGACGGCCCCGACGGACCGAACCGTCGGGGCCGTGGAGCCGTGGAGCCGTGGGGCCGCGGGCTGTGGGGCCGGGTGGCGAGCGGCGGCCGGAGCCCCGGCCGCGCCGTCACCGGCCGTGGCGGCTCACAGCGCCTCCTCGCGGGTCAGCGCCGTGAACGCCAGCCACCCCGGCAGCACCGGCAGCCAGAAGGTCACCAGCCGGAAGAGCAGCACCGCGGCGCCCGCCGTCGCCGGGCTGAGCCCGAACGCCGTCAACCCCGCGATCAGCGTGAACTCCACCGCGCCGATACCGCCCGGGGTCGGCGCCGCCGAGCCCAGCGCGTTGCCGGCGAGGAAGACCACGGCCACCGTCGCGAAGCTCAGGTCGCCCCCGAACGCCTGCACCGAGGCGCTCAGGCACAGCACGAACGACAACGTCATCAGCACCATGCCGCCGATGCCGTTGAGCAGCTTCCGCGGCTGCTGCACCACGTCCAGCATCCGCGGCACCACCCCGGCGAACAGCACCGACACCCGCTCGTGGATCGCCTTCCGCAGCCCCGGAACCGCCGTCACGATCAGCGCCAGCACCGCCAGCGTCAGCACCACCGCGATCATCGTCGGCGAGGTCGGCACCGACGGCGTGTGCTGGCTGCCGGTGATGTAGCCGAAGACCACCAGCATCGCCACCGCCGAACCCAGCGAGAACAGCTGGTTGGCGCCGACGCTCGCCACCGCGTGGCCCGGTCTGATCCCGGCACGCTGCAGGTAGCGCGTGTTCAGCGCCACACCGCCGATCGCCGCCGGGGCCACCAGCTTCACGAAGGACCCGGCCAACTGCACCAGCACCGTCCGCAGGTACGGCACCCGCTCCGGCACGAACCCCAGCAGGCTCATCGCCGCCGCGAAGTACGTCAGCGAGGCGAAGACCAGCGCCACCAGCGCCCAGCCCCAGCTCGCCTGGTCCAGGATCTGCGCGAAGTCGATGTGCACCAGCTGCGTGACGAGGAAGTACGCCGCGAAGACCGCCGCGATCACCATCACCAGCGTCCGCGGCCGCACCCGCTCCAACCGCGCCGGCTCCACCGGTGCCTGCGGCCGGATCTGCAGCACCTGGCTGCGGATCTCCGACAGCAGGTCCGGCTCCTTCGCGTTGGCCAGCGCCTCCTCCATCACCTGCTTCTCGGCCTGCTTCGCCGCCCGCACCTGCTTGCGGTCCGCGCCCTCCGGCAGCGAACCGCCGGCCTCGCGGTAGTTCTTCGACGCCTCCAGCACCACCTGGCGCTCCCGCTGCGCCCGCTCCCGGCCGAGTTGCCGCAGCACCTGGCGCGTGCCGCGGCTCAGCGCGATCGGCTGCAGCAGCGGCAGCGAGTCGGCGACCGTGTCCGGGCCGAGCACCACCGACGCCGCGTTCACCGCCCGGCGCGCGCCGACCCGCAGCCCGAACGTCGTCAGCAGCTGTGCCACGTCCATGCGCAGCAGCAGCTCGCCCGCGGCGATCTCCCCGCCCCGCAGGTCCGTCAGGTACACCGCGCCGGCGTGGTCCACCAGCAGCGACCGCCCCACCAGCCGGCGGTGCGCGATGCGCCGCGACTGCAGCGCGCGCAGCTGCCGCCACGCCGACTCCATCAGCTCGTCGGTGATCTCGTCGTCGGGGACGGCGTCCAGGTCACGGCCCGGGGTGTGCTCGTAGATGAGCATCACCGCGTCCGGCCCCAGCTCGGCCGTCGCGATCAGCCGTGGCGAGTTGGCCCCCGCCGCTATGGCCGCGTATGCGAGCAGCGCCTCCTGCTCCAGCGCCTGCCGGAGCGAGGGCAGTGACCGCTGCTGGTGGATGCCGCGGAGCGCGAGCCGGCGCCACACCCGGTAGAAGAAGCCCCGGGCCTGCTGCTCCCGGTCGACGACGGTGACGTCCAGCGGCGGCCCGGACTCCAGCGTCACCAGGTAGCGGCGGCTCACCTCGCCGCGCTCGCTGCGGCGGTCCTCCGCCCGCAGCGCCGCCACCGGCAGGAACCCCACGTGCCGCAGCCCGGCCAGCAGTTGCTGGCCGGTGGGCCGCACGTTGGGCTGGCCCACCGCGTAGAGCGTCCCGTAGGCGACGGTCCAGCCGATCAGCACCGTCACCAGGATGGAGAACGGCGTCGTGTAGCCGGCGACCAGCACGGAGACCGCGTCGAGGATCAGCACCGCCCACATCAGCACCCGCCACCGCGGGCGGTGGGCCATGCCGACGGCCGTCATGTAGGCGATCACCGGGGCCAGATAGGCGTGCACCGCGTCGGTGGTGCCCATGCCGCCCGGGGAACGCGTCGTCAACGCGTCCTGCAGCTCCAGTGGCGCGAACCGCGCCACCCAGAGGCTGAACGACAGCGACACGCCGTGCGCCAGTACCGCCGCCAGCACCCCGTCGGCGATGCGCAGCCCGTCCCGCCGGATCAGCCGCTCGACGGCGAACGCCACCGGCACGATCAGCACCGCGATCGCCGAGATCATCCCGGCGAACTCGATCAGCAGCGGCGGTGCCGAACCGGCCGCGTCCCCGATGTCGGTCTCCAGGCCCTTCGTGGTGCCGATCGCGAAGGTCGCGATCGCCAGCACCACGGCGATGCCGAGCAGTCCGAGCAGCACCCGCACCAGGTCCGAGGGCCGGTGGACCCGGGCCGCGAGAATCGGCTCGTCCACCTCCAACTGCTCGCTGCCCAGCGGCTGCCGCGCAGCGCCGGAGGCGGGGTGAGCGTCCCGCTCAGCCCGCTGGTCGTGTGGTCGTGCCGACTCTTCGCCCCGTATCACCTGTCACCGCCGTGACGATACTGGCATGGGTGCCCGTATCCCGGGGCCGAACCCCCGCAACGGCCAGTGTCGCCTACGGCACCATGGACCGCATGGAGCGCCCCGCTGATCACGCACTGACCGACTACGCCGACCGGGTGCTCACCTGGGCCGAGGCGGTGCCCCCCGGGCGCGTCCTCACCTACGGGGACATCGCCGGCCTCGTCGGCGAGGGCGGCCCGCGCCAGGTCGGCCGCGTCATGGCCACCTACGGCGCCGCCGTGCCGTGGTGGCGCGTGGTGCGCGCCGACGGCCTGCCGCTGCCCGGGCAGGAGCGCCGGGCCCTGGAGCACTACCGCGCCGAGGCCACGCCGCTGCGCGACCTCGTCCCGGGCAGCCCCTCCCGCGTCGACATGCGCCGTGCCCGCTGGCGCCCCGCCCCCGGGCAGCCTCCCGCGCCCGCCGAGCGCCGCGACTGACCGCGCGCGGGCCGACGCCGACCACAGCGACGGCCCGCGTCGGGCGCCGCTCCCCGGAACCGGTGTACCGCTTCTCACATCGACCAGCTTCCGTCATCCACCGGGTCCACGACCAACCGGACACCACCGCCGACCGGCCGAGGAGCATCCGTACCCCGCGACACCACGAACCCTCGCCGTGGCGCCGCCCCGCGCACACGGTCGCACGGCTCGCGTACCGTCTCCAGCACAGCCCTGTTGCCCGCCCCCGCGTCCATGGGGCGCCCCGAGAACCTGCGATGCACGTGAGCCTCTCCGTTCCAGCACCCGAACCGCCCGCCGGCCGGGCCGCCGGGCACCCCGTGCCCGCCGACCCCGGCGCCTACCGACTCGTGCGCACCCCGCCCGAGACCACGGGCCTCCCCGCCATGGACGCAGCGCAGCGCGCGGTGGTTGAGCATCCCGGCGGCCCGCTCCTCGTGCTCGCCGGGCCGGGAACCGGCAAGACCACCACGCTCGTCGAGGCGGTCGCCGCACGCGTCGACCGCGGCACGCCCCCTGAGCGCATCCTCGTCCTCACCTTCAGCCGCCGCGCCGCGACCGAGCTGCGCGACCGCATGTCCGCCCGGCTGCACGGCCGCTCCCCGCTCGCGGCCACCTTCCACTCCTACGCCTACGGACTGGTCCGCGCCCACCAGGACCGGGAGCTGTTCGCCGAACCCCTGCGGCTGCTCTCCGGGCCGGAACAGGACCTCTACCTGCGGGAGTTGCTCCAGGGCCAGCTCGCCCTGGAGCCGGCGGGCCGCGCGGTTCGCTGGCCCGGCGACCTCCGCGCCTGCCTCACCACCCGCGGCTTCGCCGACGAACTGCGCGCCGTCCTCGCCCGCAGCCGCGAACTCGGCCTGCCGCCCCACCGGCTCGCCGACTTCGCCGAGCGCGACGGCCGCCCCGACTGGCGCGCCGCCGCGCACTTCCTCGCCGAGTACCTCGACGTCACCGAGGCCCAGGGCGTCCTCGACTACGCCGAACTTGTGCACCGCGCCGCCCGCGTCGTCGAACGCGCCCGCGAGGGCCGGCCCCGCCCCGGCGCCCACGGCGAGCCGCCCCACACCGCCTTCGACGCCGTCTTCGTCGACGAGTACCAGGACACCGACCCCGCGCAGCTGCGGCTGCTCTCCGCCCTCGCCTCCGGCGGCCGCGACCTGACCGTCTTCGGCGACCCCGACCAGTCGATCTACGCCTTCCGCGGCGCCGACGTCGGCGGCATCCTGGAGTTCCCCGACACCTTTCCCACCGCCGAGGGCAAGTCGGCGCCGGTGGCGGTGCTCCGCACCGGGCGCCGCAGCGGCGCGGGGCTGCTCGCGGCCACCCGGGAGATCACCCGCCGGATGACCCTCAACCGGCTCCCCGCCGACAAGGTCCGCGCCCACCGCGACCTCGCCGCCGAGCGGCCCGGCGGCACCGTGCGCGTGCTGACCTTCCCCACCCCCGGCGCCGAACTCGACAACATCGCCGACCTGCTGCGCCGCGCCCACCTGGAGGACGGGCTGCCCTGGCGCGACATGGCGGTCCTCGTCCGCGCCGGCGGCCGCTCCCTGCCGGGCATGCGACGTGCCCTGACCGCCGCCGGTGTCCCGCTCGACGTCGACGGCGACGACCTGCCGCTGCGCCACGAGCCCGCCGTCGCGCCGCTGCTGACCGCGCTCCGGGCGGTGGCGGACCCCCGCACCCTCACCACCGAGACGGCGCTGTCGCTGCTGACCTCTCCGCTGGGTGGTCTGGACGCCGCCGACCTCCGGCGGCTCGGCCGCGCGCTGCGCGCCGAGGAGCGTGCCGCCGGTGTCGACCCGCCGCCCTCCTCGGACACCCTCATCGCGCGCGCCCTGACCGAACCGTCCCGGCTGGTCGCCCACGACCCGGCCCACGCCGGCGGCGCGCTGCGACTGGGCCGGCTGCTGGCCCGCACCGGGGAACTGCTGGCCGGCGGCTCCACCCCGGAGGAGGCGCTCTGGGAGCTGTGGGAGGGCACGACCTGGCCCCAGCGGCTGGAGCGCGCCGCCCGCCGCGGCGGCGTCGCGGGCCGTAACGCGGACCGCGACCTGGACGCGGTCTGCGCCCTCTTCGACGCCGCGGCGCGGGCCGAGGAACGGACCGGTGGACGCGGCGCCCTCAACCTGCTCGCCGAGCTGGAGGCGCACGACATCGCCGGGGACACCCTCGTCGCCGGCGGCACCCGCCCGGACGCGGTCCGGCTGATGACGGCCCACCGCGCCAAGGGCATGGAGTGGCCGCTGGTCGTGGTCGCCGGGGTGCAGGAGGGGCTCTGGCCCGACCTGCGGCGCCGCGGTTCGCTGCTGGAGGCCGACCGCATCGGCGCGGACGGCATCGCCGAGCCCCTCAGCCCCGGTGCGCTCCTCGCGGAGGAACGCCGGCTGTTCTACGTGGCGGCCACCCGCGCCCGCGAACGGCTGGTGGTGACCGCCGTCCGCGCCGGCGACGACGGCGACCAGCCCTCCCGCTTCCTGCGGGAACTCGGCGTGGAGACCGAGGACGTCAGCAGCCGGCCCCGCCGCCCGCTCTCCGTCGCCGCGCTGGTCGCCGAGCTCCGCGCCACCACCGTCGACCCCGACGCCCCCGTCGCGCTGCGGCACGCCGCCGCCCGGCGGCTGGCCCGGCTCGCCGCCGTGCGCGACGGCGAGGGCGCGCAGCTGGTGCCGGCCGCCCACCCGCAGCGCTGGTGGGGGCTGCGGGAGGAGACCGTCGCCGGCACCCCGGTGCGGGACCCGAAGCGGCCCGTCGCGCTCTCCGGCAGCGCCCTGGACCAGCTGGTCAACACCTGTTCCCTCCAGTGGTTCCTGGGCCGCGAGGTCTCCGCCGACGCACCGGCCACCGCCGCCCAGGGGTTCGGCAACGTGCTCCACGTCCTCGCCGACGAGGTCGCCTCCGGCTCCACCCCGGCCGACCTGTCGGTGCTGCTGGAACGGCTGGACGGCGTCTGGGACTCCCTCGCCTTCGAGGCGCCGTGGCACTCCCGGCAGGAACGCGAGGAGGCCCGCACCGCGCTGGAGCGGTTCCTCGCCTGGCACGCGGCGCAGGACGCGCAGGGCCGCAGGACCGAGGGGAGCGAGCGCGAGTTCGACGTCACGCTGCGCGCCGGCGGCAGCAGCGTCCGGATCAGGGGCGTCATCGACCGGGTGGAGCGCACTGCCGAGGGCCGGCTGTACGTCGTGGACTTCAAGACCGGCACCACCCCGCTGACCAAGGGCGACGCCGAGCTCAACCCGCAGCTCGCCGTCTACCAGCTGGCGCTCCGCCACACCGGCTCGCCCGACGACAGCGCCGACCGCATCGGCGGCGGGGAGCTGGTCTACCTCCGCAAGGGCGCGCCGAAGAAGGAGGGCGGCGAGACCATGCCGCTGCTCCGCCCCCAGGCCTCCCTCGACGGAGCCGTCGACCACCCCGCGTCCGGCCCCGAGGGCGACGCGGCAGCGGGCGGCGCCTCGCCGGCCGCCGGCCCGCCCGTGGTGGGCGACTGGATCGGCGGACTGCTGGCGGAGGCGGCCGGCAGGGTGCTGGACGAGCGCTTCACGCCCTCACCCGGCCAGCACTGCGGCACCTGCGGCTTCCGGGCCTCCTGCTCCGGGCGACCCGAGGGACGGGGTGTACTGGAGTGACGCACCGGCCGTGACCGGGCCCCGTCGCGGGACCGGGAACCGCGGCGCCGCCGGCGGCGTCCCTGAACAGGGGCGGAGCACGCGGGAGCCGGTTCACGACCGGTCACCGCGGTGCCGCCCGGCGGGGCGCGACCGCGCGCCGCCGAGTCCGGCCACCGCCGCGCGACCACCGGGATGCGTCGCGGGCGGCGGAGCGGGCAGGAGGACGGTCACCCGTACCTCCCCCAGCGAGACACACCCCGAGGAGCAACAGACGTGACACCGAAGAAGAGCGTCCTGACGGCAGCAATGGTGGGCGCGTTCGTCCTCGGCGCCACGGCGTGCGGCAGCGACTCCGGGCACTTCGACGGCAAGGCGCCGGAGGAGATCGCCGAGGAGGCCCGCGACGCGATGACGACCCTGGAGTCCGTCACCATCTCCAGCGACCTGGTGAGCCAGGGCCAGGAGGTCTCCCTGCAGGCCAGCATCGCCTCCGACGGCTCCTGCGAGGGCAGCTTCACCGCCGAGACGATGTCGGCGGAGTTCATCAGCATCGACGGCACCGAGTACCTCAAGGCCGACGAGGAGTTCTGGCAGGGCGAGGGGCTGGACGCCGCCGAGGTCGGCGGCAAGTGGATTCAGGGCCCCGAGGGTGAGATGAGCCTCACCGGCCAGTTCTGCGACCTCGACCAGATCCTCGGCGAGATGTCCGAGAGCGAGATCGAGGCCGACGACTGGGAGTCCATCGACGGCGAGACGATCGACGGCACCGAGACCGTCGGCATCCGCAACACCGAGGACGCCGACGCCGGCACCACCGACCTCTTCATCGCCGACTCCGAGGACGCCTACGTCCTCCGCTCGGTACGCACCGGTGACGTCGAGGGCACGGTCGAGTTCTCCGACTTCAACTCCGACTTCGACATCTCCGCCCCGGCCGACGCGATCGACATGACCGAGCTGGGCTGACCCACCGCGGCACGGGGGACGCCCGGCGACCACCGCCGCACCCCCGCACCCGCATCGCGCGCCGCCGGCCGGGGCCCACCGCCCCGGCCGGCGGCGCGCGTCGCTGTTCTCGCCTGCCGCCCGGGGCGCCGGGGGAGGGCGGTACGTGCACGCGCGTGCGGCCCCGCGTGTGCCGCGCTGTCCGAGTGCCGTACTAGCCTCGGGGACCGTGCCCGCCCACCTCCACCACCCCGACGAGCTGAAGTCGCTGCTCGGCATCCCCTTCACCGACGAGCAGATCCGCGCCATCACCGCGCCCGCCGCGCCGCAGGTCATCGTCGCCGGCGCCGGCTCCGGCAAGACCACCGTGATGGCGGCCCGCGTCGTCTGGCTGGTCGGCACGGGGCGAACCGCCCCCGACCGCGTCCTCGGCCTGACCTTCACCAACAAGGCCGCCGCCGAACTCTCCGAGCGCGTCCGCCGCGCGCTGCGCCAGGCCGGCGTCATCGACCCCGACGGCGCGCCCCTCCCGCCGCCCCGGCCCGGGGCGGATGCCACCTCCCCGGACGCGGCCCCGGATGAGACTCCGGGCGAGCCGGAGATCTCCACCTACCACGCGTTCGCCGGCCGGCTGATCGGCGAACACGGCCTGCGGATCGGGGTGGAACCGGGCTCCCGGCTGCTCGCCGACGCCTCGCGCTTCCAACTGTCGGCCGAGGTGCTCCGCTCCGCACCCGCCGAGTTCGCCGCCCCCACCGGCGCCTCCAGCGGCCGGCCCCGCCGCTTCACCTCCCTCGTCGAGGACCTGATCGCGCTCGACGGCGAACTCTCCGAACACCTCGTCGACCCCGCCGAGCTGCGCGACCACGACGACGAGCTCGCCGCCACCCTGGGGCGCCTCACCCGCACCACGGCGGCGCTGCGCCGCGTCGCCGAGACCGCCCGCGGCCGCCGCGAACTCCTCTCCCTGGTCGAGGAGTACCGGTCACGCAAGCGCGCCCGCGACCTCATCGACTTCGGCGACCAGATCGCCTGCTCCGCGCGGCTCGCCCGCGACATCCCCGAGGTCGGCCGGGCGCTGCGCGAGCGCTACGAGGTGGTGCTGCTCGACGAGTACCAGGACACCTCCGTCGCCCAACGCATCATGCTCGCCGGGCTGTTCGGAGCCGGCGGCCACGACGCCCCGGAGCCCCGGCCCACATCCCCCGGCCCCGCATCCCCCGCACCCGCCGGCGCCGGCCACGCCGTGACCGCGGTGGGCGACCCCTGCCAGGCGATCTACGGCTGGCGCGGCGCCTCCGTCGCCAACCTCGACGAGTTTCCCCGCCACTTCCCCCGCGCCGACGGCACGCCCGCCGCCCTCTACACCCTCACCGAGAACCGCCGCAGCGGCGGCCGGCTCCTCGACCTCGCCAACCGGCTGGCGGAGCCGCTGCGCGCCCGCCACCCGGGCGTCGAACCGCTGCGCCCCGCCTCCGGCGCCGACGGCGAGGGCCGGGTCCGCTGCGCGCTGCTCACCACGCAGGCCGAGGAGTTCGCCTGGCTCGGCGACCACCTCGCCCACCTCGTCCGCACCGGCACCCCGCCCGGCGAGATCGCGGTGCTCTGCCGGACCGCGGGCGACTTCGCGGAGATCCAGCGGGTGCTGGTCGGCCGGGGCGTCCCGGTCGAGGTCGTCGGCCTCTCCGGCCTGCTCCACCTGCCCGAGGTGGCCGACCTGGTGGCCGTCTGCGAGGTCCTGGCCGACCCCACCGCCAACGCCTCGCTGGTGCGGCTGCTCGCCGGGCCGCGCTGGCGGATCGGCCCCCGCGACCTCGCCCTCCTCGGCCGCCGCGCCCGGATGCTCGTCCGGCGCGAGGACGGTGGCGCCACCGACCGGCTGACCGGCGCCGTCCAGGGCACCGACCCGGCCGAACTCGTCTCGCTGGCCGACGCCCTCGACACCTTCACCGGCGCCGACCGCCGCGCCCGCGAGTCCGACGCGCACCGCACGGCGGGCGACGGCGGGCGCGACGACGGCCCCGAGGACGACCTCGCCTTCTCCGCCGAGGCGCGCGTCCGCTTCGCCCACCTCGCCGCCGAACTGCGCGAGCTGCGCCGCTCCGTCAGCGACCCGCTGATGGACGTCCTCCACCGGGTGCTGGCCGTCACCGGGCTGGAGGTCGAGCTGTCCGCCTCCCCGCACGCGCTCGCGGCACGCCGCCGCGAGACGCTGCGGGCGTTCCTGGACATCGCCGCCGACTACGCCGCCGGCGGCCACTCCACCGCCGTCGACCGCGATGCCGGACTCCTGGGGTTCCTCGCCTACCTGCGGGCCGCGGTCGAGCACGACAAGGGTCTCGACGGCTCGCTCCCCGGCACCGAGGACACCGTCAAGGTCCTCACCGCCCACAAGGCGAAGGGGCTGGAGTGGGACGTCGTCGCCGTGCCCGGCATGTACGAGTCGGGCTTCCCCCAGACGCGGGCACAGAACTCCTGGCTGAAGCACTCCCACACCCTGCCGTCGCCACTGCGGGGCGACGCGCCGACCCTGCCGGAGGTCGACGCGTGGACGACCCGCGGCCTCAGCGACCACGACAGCCGGGCCGGCCACCACCGTGAGCTGGAGGAACTGCGCCTCGGGTACGTCGCCTTCACCCGGCCGCGCTCGCTGCTGCTGGCCTCCGGCCACCGCTGGGGGCCGACGCAGAAGCGGCCCCGCACGGTCTCGCCCTACCTCACCGCCGTCCGGACGCACTGCGAGCGCTCACCGGACCACGGCGAGGTGGAGCAGTGGGCGCCGGAGCCCACCGAGGAGGACGTCAACCCGCTGCTCGACGCGCAGGACGCGGACACCCCCTGGCCGCTGCCGCTGGACGCCGGGGCCACCGCGCGGCGACGCGAGGCTGCGGCGCTGGTGTACGCCGGACTGCGGGGGCTCGGCGAGACCCCGCCGCCGCTGCCCCCGCCCCGCACCGACCCCTCGGTGGCGCCGCCCGGAACACCGGGCGCCCCGCCCGCCGCGGGGGAGCCGGAGGCCGTCCCGGCGGTGCCCGAGAGCGAGCTGACCCCCGAGGACCGGCGGGCGGTGGAGTCCTGGGACCGGGACCTCGACGCCCTCACCGGGGAACTGCGCCGCTCCCGCGAGCGGGTCCGGGAGGTCGTGCTGCCCGGTTCGCTCTCCGCCTCGCAGCTGCAGTGGCTCGCCGCCGACCCGGAGGGGTTCGCGCGCGACCTCGCCCGCCCCATGCCGCGCCGCCCCCGGCCCGCCGCCCGCCGCGGCACCCGGTTCCACGCCTGGGTGGAGTCGCGGTTCGAGACGCTGGCCCTGCCGATGCTCGGCCCCGACGAACTGCCCGGCGGCGCGGAGGACGACCCCGAGATCAGGGACGAGCAGGACCTGGAGGAGCTGAAGGCGGCCTTCGAACGCAGCCCGTTCGCCGACCGCGCGCCGTTCCAGGTCGAGGCCCCCTTCCAGCTGCGGCTCGCCGGCCGGACCGTCCGCGGCCGGATCGACGCCGTCTACCGGGAAGGCGACCGCTTCGAGATCATCGACTGGAAGACCGGCCACGACCGGGACGCCGACCCGCTCCAGCTGGCCGTCTACCGCGTCGCCTGGGCGGAGCTGCGGGGGCTGCCGCTCTCCCGCGTGACCGCCGCCTTCTACTACGTCCGCGGCGGGGAGCTGGTCCGCCCGGCCGTCCTGCCCGACCGCGCGGGGCTGGAGACGATACTGGCAGGGGAGGTGACCTGGGCGTCCAACGTCCCCGGTTAGTCTCGACGTATGCCCCGCAACCAGGACAGCGCCGTCCCCCCGATCTCCCTCACCTCGGCCGCAGGTATCGACCGCGGATCGGGGCGCCGCCTGGACGAGGCATGGCTCGGCGCGGCGTGGAGCCACCCCACGACCAGGGTGTTCGTGGTCTGCGAGGGGCAGGCACTGATCGAGGACACCGAGGACGGCGGAGCCGACCTCGTGATGACGCCGTCCTTCGACGCGCCCGTGACCGAGGCCCACCGCTACTTCCTGGGCACCGACGCCGACGGTGTCCGCTACTTCGCCGTCCAGAAGGACTCCCTCCCCGGCCGGCTCGACGCCGCGGCCCGCCCCGCCGGGCTGCGGGAGGCGGCCGTGCTGCTCGGCGAGCGGGACTCGGCGCTGCTGGTCCACGCGGTGGCGCTGGAGAACTGGCAGCGGATGCACCGCTTCTGCTCCCGCTGCGGCGAGCGCACCGTGATCGCCGCAGCCGGCCACATCCGCCGCTGCCCGGCCTGCGGCGCGGAGCACTACCCCCGGACCGACCCGGCCGTCATCATGCTGGTCACCGACGAGGAGGACCGCGCGCTGCTCGGCCGCCAGGTCCACTGGCCCGCCGGGCGGTTCTCCACGCTGGCCGGGTTCGTCGAACCGGGGGAGTCGATCGAGGAGGCCGTGGTGCGGGAGGTGGCCGAGGAGGTCGGGGTCCGGGTGGACCGCGTCGAGTACGTCGCCAGCCAGCCGTGGCCCTTCCCGTCCGCGCTGATGCTCGGCTTCCAGGCCCACGCCGGGGGCGACGGCGCGGTCATCCGCGTCGACGGCGAGGAGATCGCCGAGGCCCGCTGGTTCTCCCGCGAGGACCTGCGGGAAGCGGTCGAGGCCGGCGAGGTCATGCCGCCGACCAGCGTCTCCATCGCGGCGCGGCTGGTCGAGCAGTGGTACGGCAAGCCGCTGCCGCTGCCCCGGGGCTGACCCGGGCGGCGTCGCCCCCCCCGAGCCCCCGAGCCCCCGAGCCTCAAAGCCCCCGCGCCCCCGCGCCCCGGCCCGCCGGTCCCGAAGGGCGCCCCCCGGGCACCGGACACCGGACCGGTACCGACGTCGGCACACCCGTGGCCCGACCGCCGAGGGCGGCCGGGCCACGGGGCGCGCGAGGCGGCGGGGCTCAGCTCCCCAGCTTCGCCTTCACCTGCGCCAGCGACGGGTTGGTCAGCGTCGAGCCGTCGTCGAACAGCAGCGTCGGCACCGTCTGGTTGCCGTTGTTCGCCTTCTCGACCAGCTCGGCGGCGGCCGGGTCGTGCTCGATGTTGACCTCGGTGTAGGCGATCCCCTCGCGGTCCATGTTCCGCTTGAGCGTGCGGCAGTAGCCGCACCAGGTGGTGCTGTACATCGTCACGGTGCCCGGCATCGCGTTGACGCTCCTCGTCTGGTGTCGGTGGGGACGGGACCGCGCGTCGCCCGCGCTGTTCCCGCCCGTCCCCCGGGAGGGGACAGCACCCAGGAGAACACGACCGCCCCGACGGCATTCCGCCGCCCGCCGCGCCCCCGCCGCCACCCCGGCTCGGTAGGACGATCGGACCGGGTCTGTGGAAGCGCACGACGCGGTGTCGTCCCGGCCTGGCAGCATGGAGCGCGTGACAGCAGCGACACCCTTCCCGGACAGCCCCCCGCCGGCCGCCGCCCCGGCCGTCCCGGCGGCCCACGCCGCACGGACACCGGGCGCGCCGGCCATCCCGGAGCCCCCCGCCGACGCCGACGCGGTCCTGGACGGCCTCGACCCCGAGCAGCGGTCGGTCGCCACCGCCCTCAGCGGGCCCGTGTGCGTCCTCGCCGGGGCCGGGACGGGCAAGACCCGCGCCATCACCCACCGCATCGCCTACGGCGTCCGCTCGGGAGTGCTGCCCCCGATGAGCGTCCTCGCCGTCACCTTCACCAACCGCGCCGCGGGCGAGATGCGGGGCAGACTGCGGCAGCTCGGCGCCCGCGGGGTCCAGGCCCGGACCTTCCACTCGGCGGCGCTCAAGCAGCTCCAGTACTTCTGGCCCAAGGCCGTCGGCGGTGACCCGCCGCGCCTGCTGGAACGGAAGGCGCAGTTCGTCGCCGAGGCCGCGGCGCGCAACCGCATCCGACTGGAACGCGCCGAGCTGCGCGACGTCATCTCCGAGATCGAGTGGGCCAAGGTCACCCAGACCGTTCCGGAGGACTACCCCGTCGCCGTCGCCAAGTCCGGCCGGGACGCCCCCCGCGACCCGGCCGAGACCGCGCGTGTCTACGCCGGGTACGAGCAGCTCAAGCAGGACCGCGGGGTGATCGACTTCGACGACGTCCTGCTGCTCACGGTCGGCATCCTCCAGGACCGGCCCGACATCGCGGAGACCGTCCACCGGCAGTACCAGCACTTCGTCGTCGACGAGTACCAGGACGTCAGCCCCCTCCAGCAGCGCCTCCTCGAACTCTGGCTCGGCGGCCGGGACTCGCTCTGCGTGGTCGGGGACGCCAGCCAGACCATCTACTCGTTCACCGGCGCCACCCCCGACCACCTCCTCGACTTCCGCACCCGGCACCCCGACGCCACCCTGGTGCGGCTGGTCCGCGACTACCGGTCGACGCCGCAGGTGGTCTCCCTCGCCAACGGCCTGCTCTCGCAGGCCCGCGGCCGGGCCGCCGAGCACCGGCTGGAGCTGGTCTCCCAGCGGCCCGCCGGGCCCGAGCCCGAGTTCCGCGAGCACACCGACGAACCCGCCGAGGCCGAGGCGACCGCCCAGCAGATCCGCGCACTCCTCGCCTCGGGCGTCCCCGCCAGCGAGATCGCCGTCCTCTACCGGATCAACGCCCAGTCCGAGATCTACGAGCAGGCACTCACCGACGCCGGCGTGCCCTACCAGCTCAAGGGTGCGGAGCGGTTCTTCGAACGCCAGGAGATCCGCCAGGCCGGGCTGGCGCTGCGCGGCTCCGCCCGCGCCGCCGGCAACGACGCCGACCTCCCGGACGGCCTCGGCCTCGGCGAGCAGGTCGGCGCGGTCCTCGCCGGAGTGGGCTGGAACCCGGAGCCGCCCGCCGGCTCCGGCGCGGCCCGCGACCGCTGGGAGTCCCTGCGGTCGCTGGTGCGTCTCGCCGAGGGCCTCGCCGCCGCGCGCCCCGGAGCCACGCTGGCCGACTTCGTGACGGAGCTGGAGGAGCGCGCCCACGCCCAGCACGCGCCGACCGTCGAAGGCGTCACCCTCGCCTCCCTCCACACCGCCAAGGGCCTGGAGTGGGACGCCGTCCACCTCGTCGGGCTCACCGACGGCATGCTGCCGCTCTCCCACGCCAAGACCCCGGAGCAGATCGAGGAGGAGCGGCGGCTGCTCTACGTGGGGGTCACCCGTGCCCGCAAGCACCTCACCCTCTCCTGGGCGCTGGCGCGCACCCCCGGCGGCCGGGCCGGGCGGCGGCCCAGCCGCTTCCTCGACGGCCTGCGCCCCGGCTCCAGCAGCCGGAGCACCGCCGGGGGGGCGGGCAAGGGCTCGGTCGAACGCGGCAGCGGCGGACGGAAGTCCCGGGGGCCGGTCCCGTGCCGGGTCTGCGGGCGCACCCTCACCGACGCGACGGAGATCAAGCTGCGCCGCTGCACCGACTGCCCCTCGACCATGAACGAGGAACTGTTCGAGCGGCTGCGTGCCTGGCGGGCGGTGCAGGCCAAGGAGCTGGGACGCCCGGCGTACACCGTCTTCACCGACGTCACGCTGATGGCGATCGCCGAGGAGGAGCCCTCCTCCGCGCGCGACCTCACCCGGATCTCCGGGGTGGGGCCGCACAAGCTCCGCCAGTACGGCGCGGACGTCATCGCGCTCTGCGAGGGCCGGGAGCCCGGGGGCCCCGAGGAGGCCGGGTCGGCCGAGGGGGACGCGGAACCGCCGTCGGACGACCGGGCCACCCGCCGCCGCCCGGTCCGCGCCGAACCCGAGGAGGACCCGGCGGCGGAGGCCCGGATGGCGGCCTTCCTCTCCGACGAGGAGCCGCCGCCGGAGGAGAGCGACGGGGACGCCTGGCGCTAGACGACTCTCCCCCGGAGGGGCAAGGGCGCCATTCCTGCGGGGAGGAAGAGGGCTCGGCGTGCGACTGGCCGAGGCTCGCAGCGCGGGTGCCAGGCCGGCCGAGCGGGTGTCCCGGGGGACGCACGGCTCGGTGGCGTTCGCCGGTTGCTCGACCAGGTCGAGCGTCCCGGGCCGGCGCCGCCCGCCGGGCGCCGGCCGTCGCCCCCTCGGGCGCGCCCCGGGCAACGGCGGCGGCGCCGGGGAGGGCTTCCGGACTTTCCGTCACCGGCTGTCTTGACGCCGTGCCGGAGTGGTCCCACCCTCACTGGGAGCGCTCCCAAGCGTGTCGTGGAATCCCGCGCCCCCGGTGACCGGCCCCCAGACCTTGCCGGTTCCACCGGGCCCCCACCGCTGGAAGGAACGAGCCCATGAACCGTCGACTCCGCACGTCGGACGCGTCGCCCCCGCCCCCGCCCCCGCCCGGAGCCCGCCCGAGACGGTCGCCCGGCCGGATGCGGGCGGTGTTCGGCGTCGCCACCGCCGCCGCCCTCGCCGCCGGAGCGCTGTCCGTGCCGGCCAGCGGCGCGGAGACCGGGCCCGGGGCCGGTGAGGAGGAGGGGCCCGAGCTGATCGTCAACGGCGACTTCGCCGCCGGAACCCAGGGGTGGTGGTGGACCCCCAACACCGAAGGCGTCGTCTCCGAGGGCCGGTTGTGCATCGACATCCCGGGCGGCACCGTCAACCCGTGGGACGCCATCGTCGGGCAGGGCGACATCGAGCTGGAGGAGGGCGAGAGCTACGCGCTGCGCTACACGGCCAGTTCGAGCGCCCCGACGGTCTCACGGGCCAACGTGATGCTGGCCGAGGAGCCCTACACCAAAGAACTCGCCACCACCGACGCCGTCGCGGGGGCACCGGTCTCGTTCGAGCACGTCTTCACCGCCGGCGCCGACTACGACGCCGCCCAGTTCTCCGTGGAACTGGGCGGCGCGGCGCAGCCGTTCACCTTCTGCCTGGAAGAGGTGTCGCTGCGCGGCGGAGCCGTGCCACCGGTCTACGAGCCCGACACCGGCTCCCCGGTGCGCGTCAACCAGGTCGGCTACCTGACCCACGGCCCCAAGAGCGGCACCGTCGTCACCGACGCCTCCGAGGCGTTGCGCTGGGTGCTGCGCGACGCCGACGGGCGCCGGGCCGCGAGCGGGAAGACCGAACCGTTCGGCACCGACCCGACGTCCGGGCAGCACGTCCACCGGTTCTCCTTCGACGCCGTCCAGCAGGAGGGCGAGGGGTGGACGGTCACCGTCGACGGCGAGAAGAGCGAGCCGTTCGCCATCGGTGACACGCTCTACTCCGACCTGCGGACCGACGCGCTGGCGTACTACTACCACAACCGCAGCGGCATCGAGATCGAGGCGGAGCTCGTCGGCGAGGAGTACGCCCGGCCCGCCGGGCACCTCAACGTCGCGCCCAACAAGGGGGACTTCGACGTCCCCTGCCGGCCGGGTGTCTGCGACTACCGGCTCGACGCTCCCGGCGGCTGGTACGACGCGGGGGACCACGGCAAGTACGTCGTCAACGGCGGCATATCGGTCGCCCAGCTGATGTCCCTGTACGAGCGCACCCTGTGGGCCGACGCCGCCGACGGCGAGGCGCTGGGCGACGGCTCGCTCCGGGTGCCCGAGCAGGGCAACGGGGTGCCCGACATCCTCGACGAGGCGCGCTGGCAGCTCGACTTCCTGCTCGCCATGCAGGTCCCGGCGGGCGAGGAGCTGGCGGGGATGGCCCACCACAAGCTGCACGACGCCAACTGGACCGGGCTGCCGTTGCTGCCGCACCGGGACGCCGAGCTCCGGCAGCTGCACGCGCCGTCCACCGCGGCAACCCTCAACCTCGCCGCCGCGGGGGCGCAGGCCGCCCGGCTCTTCGAGCCGTACGACCCGGGTTTCGCCGCCGAGGCGCTGACGAGCGCGGTGACCGCGTACGAGGCCGCGCTGCGCCACCCCGACCACTATGCGGACCCGAACGACGGCCAGGGCGGCGGCGCCTACAGCGACGACGACGTGACCGACGAGTTCTACTGGGCCGCCGCCGAACTCTTCGCCACCACCGGGGAGGAGCGCTACCTCGCGGACCTCCGGGACAACCCGCTGCACGGCGACACCGACGCGATCTTCCCCCGCGGCGGACTCGCCTGGGCGGCCACCGCCGGTCTGGGCGCCATCACGCTGGCCACCGTCGACACCGCGCTCGCCCCCGAGGAGCGGGCCGGGATCACCGCGACGCTGCTGGAGGCGGCCGACGGCTATGCCGCCGACTCCGTGTCCGAGGCGTACGGCGTGCCCTTCTCCCAGAACTACGTCTGGGGTTCCAACTCGCAGGTGCTCAACAACATGGTCGTCCTGGGCGTCGCCCACGACCTGACCGGGGAGGCCCACTACGGCGCCGCGGTGCTGCGCGGGCTGGACTACCTGCTGGGCCGCAACCCGCTCAACCAGTCCTACGTCACCGGCTACGGGGAACGGGACTCGCGCAACCAGCACCACCGGCACTGGGCCCGGCAGCTGAACCCCGCGCTGCCCCATCCGGCGCCCGGCTCGGTCGCGGGCGGCCCCAACGAGGAGCTGCAGGACCCGATCGCCGCCGATCTGCTGGAGGGCTGCGCGCCCGCGATGTGCTACATCGACCACATCGAGTCCTACGCCACCAACGAGATCACCATCAACTGGAACGCGCCGCTGGCCTGGGTCGCCTCCTTCGTCGACGACCTCGGTGACGGCGCCGGGACGGTGAGCACGACCGGTCCCGTCGACCGTTCCTGACCGCCGGGGCTCACACCCCCGCCGGCCGTTCACGCCCCCGCGCCGCCCGGCGCGGGGGCGTGAGCCCGGCGCGCCCGCGGGACGGTCTCCCGCGGTGCCGTGGCAACCGGGTACCGGAAACCTCCCGTCCGTATGGCCCCGCCCGCACGTCGCGTGACCCCCGACGGGCAGGAAACCGCTGGTCGGGACGGTTCCCGGGCGGAACGCCGGAGCCCGCCGCACCACGGTCCGGGAAGGTCCTGGGAAAACCTCGGAAAAATAGTTTGCGCAGGACCGAGCGATACGCATAGCGTGCTTCACGGCGCCGGAAGAGGCTTTTCCTCACCCGGTTCCGCGCAGTTCCGAACAGCCCGCAGCCACGACCGGTTCTCCCGGTCCCGTACGCGCCGAAGGGAGGCGATTCCCATGATCGATTTCATCACCGCCGGTCGTCCCCATGTCGCCTGCCCCAGTGCCGGTACGTCGGTTGCCGCTGCCGCCCGTGTGGGCGTCGCCGCTGTCTCCGGTGTGCGTGGTGGCCTCGCCCCGGCCTACGCCGTGCGTGAGCGCGCCACAGCCCTGGCAACGGTCGCCGTCGTGGCCAATGAGCGGCCCGCCGCCCGCAACGGCTTTGCCGTCGCCGGCGCGGTCGCCGCGGCAGACGCCCAGCTGTCCGGACAGCAGAAGTCCCAGCTCCACCCGATGTGGGCCCTCCGCGGGCTCGATCCCTGGACCGATCCAACCTGATTCGTGAGATCAGGTCGGCGCCTCCAGGGCCGCGGAACCCCGTCAGGGGACCGCGGCCCTTCTGTTTGCCCTGAACAGAGACCGACACGAGACGAGGACACACCCGTGCAACTCGCAGCCACCGCCCCGTCATCGCCCGACCTGCACTCACCACCGGATCCGGAGCCCACCGTGACCCCTCTCTTCACCCTCAACGAGCTCGACGAGGCCATCGACCGCCTCGACACCGGCGTCCCCTGCCGCAGCTACGACCCCGAGGTCTTCTTCGCGGAGTCCCCCGAGGACGTCGAGTACGCCAAGTCCCTCTGCGGCACCTGCCCGCTCCGCGAGGCATGCCTCGCCGGGGCGAAGGACCGCCGCGAGCCCTGGGGCGTCTGGGGCGGCGAGCTCTTCGTCCAGGGCGTGGTCGTCCCGCGCAAGCGGCCCCGCGGCCGTCCCCGCAAGAACCCGGTCCCCACGGCATGATCCCCGGAACGATCGGCGCGCCGACGCCGCACCACCCCCACCTGGACGACGACATGAACACCCACAGCCGTATGTCAGGCACACCGGCGCCGGACGACCCGCGCCACACCCAGAACAGGAACCGAAGAATGGAACTCATGCCCGAAGCCATGGCGCGCTCGCATATGAGCGAGCGCCTCAGGCAAGCGGAGAGCCAACGCCTCGCCACCGCGATGCTCCTGGAGCGCCGCTCCCGCAGGCTGCAACGGCGGGCGGCGCGGGCTTCGCACCGCGCGCGGCGCGCGCTGGCACGCGCTGTCATGTGACAGCCCGCGCCACGCCCGCCACGGTCCGCGGCCCCGCGGCCGTGACCGGCTCCTCCACCCGCTGATCGGCCCGGCCCGGGACACCCCGGCCGGGCCGTCCCCGTGGCGGCACGCGCTGGTCCGGGACCCGCGGCCCCGGC
>NZ_JAAVJD010000380.1 GCF_012033735.1 Streptomyces lonarensis
GGGGGCCGGGCACGGCTCAGGCCGAGGGGTGCGCCACCGCGGCCTGCGCGCGGATCGGCAGCCGGTTGACCGGTCGCCCGGTGGCCGCCCGTACCGCCGCGGCGACCGCGGCGGGGGCCACCACCAGCGGCGCGGCGCTGGCCGACTTGGCGCCGAAGGGCGCGACCACGTCCCGCTCCTCCACCAGCTTCACGATGGTGAGCTCCGGCGCGTCCAGCGCGGTCGGCAGCCCGTAGTCGGTGAGGTCCGGACGGCGCACGGTCCCGCGGGAGACCCGCAGGTGCTCGGTGAGTGCGGCGCCGACCCCCTGCGTCAGCCCGGCCTCCAACCGGGCCCGCAGCTGGCGGGGGTTGAGGACCCGCCCGACGTCCTGCGCCAGGGCGAGCTCCACCACCCGCACCGCCCCGAGCTCCACGTCCACGTCCACCACCGCGCGCACCGCGGCGAAGGCCAGCGAGACGAAGGCGTCGCCCTGCCCGTTGCCGTCGAGCGGCTCGGTCGGATGGGGGCGGCACTGGGCCGTCGCCCACAACTCCTTGCCCTCCAGCGCCTCCGCGACCGTCGTGGAGAGCACGCCGTCGTAGGAGGTGATCTTCCCGTCGGCGATCGACAGCAGTTCGGCGGAGAGCCCGAAGTTCGCCGCCAGCGGCTGCAGCAGCTGGGTGCGGACCATCTTGGCCGCCCGCTCCACCGCGCCGCCGGAGACCCAGGTGTGCCGGCCGCGGCTGCCCGGGCCCGCGGGGGGCTGGTCGGTGTCGACGGAAGCGACGCGGACGTCCTCGACGCCGAGGACCTCCTGCACGATCTGCCGGGCCAGCGTCGTGAACCCCTGCCCCGTCTCGACGGCGGCGCACAGCACGGTGGCGGTGGTGCCCTCGACCTTGACGGTGGCGGTGGAGACCTCGTCGGTGCCCTCGGCGCCCAGCATGTGCACCATGCCGAGCGCGTAGCCGACGCCGCGTCGGGTGGCGCCGGGCTCACCGGCGCCCTCAGGGCCGCCGGGCAGCAGCCAGTCCTCGACCGGCACGTCGCGCGGCAGCGGCGGCAGCGGCGCCTCGCGGACGGCGCTGAGCAGGGTGCCGACCGGCGCCGGGCAGGTGACCGCCTGTCCGGTCGGCAGCGCGTCGCCCGTCGCCATCACGTTGCGGGCGCGCAGCTCCGCCGGTTCGATGCCGAGCCGCGCGGCCAGCTTGTCCATCTGGCCCTCGTAGGCGGCACAGACCTGCATGGCGCCCTCGCCCCGCACATGGCCGGCCGGCGGGTTGTTGGTGCGCACCACCCAGCCGTCCACCACCGCGGCGGGCACCTTGTACGGGCCGGCGGCGAAGGCGACGGCCGCCGCGAGCGCCTCGGAGGAGTCGTCGGCGTACGGCCCCGCGTCGAGGAGGAGTTGCGCCTCGACCTTCACCAACCGGCCCTCGGCGTCGGCATGGTGGCGGTAGCGCAGCAGCGTCGGGTGCCGGTGCGCGTGGCCGAGGAACGACTCGGAGCGGTTGGCGGCCAGCTTCACCGGGTGGCCGGTGCGGATCGCCAGCAGCGCCAGCGGCAGCTGCATGCCCTGGTCCTCGCGGTCGGCGAGGGCGCCGGCGACGCCGGTGACGTACACCTTGACCTGCTCCTGGTGCAGCCCCAGGCAGCCCGCGATCCGGTCGCGGTCGGTGTGCGGGTCGGTGGCGCCGGTGTAGACCTCGACGCCGCCGTCGGGCCGGGGCACGGCGAGCCCGGACTCCGCGCCGATGGGCGCCGGGTCCTGCCGGCCGACGCGGTACAGCCCCTCCACCACGACCTCGCCGGTGGCGGCGGTGTCGCCGTGGCGCAGCGGGATGTGACGGATGACGTTGCCGTCGGGGTGCAGCGGTGCCGCCTCGAACGCCTTCTCGGGGTCGGTGACCGGGTCCAGCACCTCGTACTCGACGGCGATGGCGGCGGCCGCCAGCCGGGCGGTGTCCGGGTGGTCGGCGGCGATCGCGGCGATCGGCTCGCCGTGGTGGCGCACCAGGTCCGAGGCGAAGGGCGGGCGGTCGGTGACCCCGCGCCCCAGCATCGCGCCGGGCGCCACGTCCTCGTGGGTGACGACGGCGCGCACCCCGGGCATCGCGGCGGCGTGGCGGGTGTCGAGGGAAAGGATGCGGGCGTGGGGGTGGGGCGAGCGCAGCACCGCCGCCCACAGCAGCCCCTCGGCCCAGAGGTCGGCGGTGTAGGGGAAGGTGCCGGCCGCCTTGTGCGCGGCGTCGGCGGGGGTGAGCGAGATACCGATGCCGGTGGTGGGAGGGGCCGTCGGCTCCTCGCCGACCCCGAGCCCGGCCGGGTTCAGGGTGACCGTGGTGGCCGCATCGCGCTGGTCCGTCACGCTTCGCCTCCCTCACCCGCGGGGCCGCCCTGGTGCGGCACGCGGGGTACCGACCCGTCCGTCGGGCCGTCCTCGTGGTGCGCGGTCTCCGCCGCGGAGCGCTCCTCGACCACCTGGCGGACCGCGTCCAGGACCCCACGGTAGCCCGAGCAGCGGCAGAGGTTGCCGCACAGGGCGCGCCGCGTCTCCAACTCGCTGGGCCGGTGGTTCCCCTCCAGCAGGTCGTGCACGGTCATCGCCATGCCGGGCAGGCAGAAGCCGCACTGCACGGCGCAGTCGGAGAGGGCGCGCTGCACGTCGGAGGGGGCGCCGTGTTCGCCGAGCCCCTCGACGGTGCGGATCTCGCTGCCCGCGGCGGTGGCCGCCGGCACGAGGCAGGCGGCGACCAGCCGGCCGTCCACCTGCACCGAGCAGGCGCCGCACTCCCCCTGCGAGCAGCCGTCCTTGGCGCCGGCGAGCCCGAGCCGCTCCCGCAGGACGTGCAGCAGCGACTCGCCGATCCACGCCCCGGTGACGGGGCGGTCCACGCCGTTGACGTGGAGGACGTAGGAGACGGTGGGGTGGCCGCTGGGCGCGGTCGGGTCCGGGAGCGGGGGTGGTTCGGGCGCCGGGTGGTGGTCGGCGCCCTCCTCGGGGGCGGGCGGCGCGGCCGGCTCCTCGGCGGGGGCGGCGGTGTCGGGCGCTGCCGGGTTGGTGCCGGCCGGGTCGGTGACGGCCGGGTCGGTGACGGCCGGCTCCTCGGCGGCCGCGGGGGCGGCGCCGTCGCCGGGCTCGGGCTGGGCACGGGGGGCGGAGTCCGCCGCGTGCTCCGGCTCCGGCCGGCCGTCGGCCGGGAGCGGGGCGGTGT
>NZ_JAAVJD010000381.1 GCF_012033735.1 Streptomyces lonarensis
TGATGGCCGCCGCCTGGGTCGGACTCGCCGCCGACCTGCTGCCGCGCCGCGGCCGCGCCCGCCCGCACGCGGAGCGCTCGCTCGGCACCCCCGACGCCGGCGCCCACTCCCTCGCCCTGATCGTGCGCGCCGTCCACCCGGTGCTGACCGGCGCCGCCACGCCCACCGACCGCCCCACGCCGAAGGACACACCATGACCGACCCGCTCCGTATCGTCATCGGCTGCGACGACGCCGGCTACGCGTACAAGGAGGCGCTCCGCCGGGACCTCGACGCCAGCGACCTCGTCTCCTCCGTCACCGACGTCGGGGTGGACGCCGACGGCCACACCGCCTACCCGACCGTCGCCTTCGCCGCGGCCGAGATGGTCGCCCGGGGCGAGGCCGACCGCGCGCTGCTGATCTGCGGCACCGGACTGGGCGTCGCCATCGCCGCCAACAAGGTCCGGGGCATCCGCGCCGTCACCGCGCACGACTCCTTCTCGGTGGAGCGGTCCGTCCTCTCCAACAACGCGCAGGTCCTCACCTTCGGACAGCGCGTCGTCGGCCTGGAGCTCGCCCGGCGGCTGGCCGCCGAGTGGCTGACCTACCGCTTCGACGAGAGCTCCCCGTCCTCGGCCAAGGTGCGCCTGATGTGCGACTACGAGGCCGCCTGATGACGCCCCCGCCGACCCCGCTCACCATCGGCGTCAGCCTCAAGATGTACTTCGGCCACCACCGCACCCTCAACTGGGCCCGCCGCGTGGCCGCGCTGGCCGACTCCCACCCGGCGATCACCGGCGGCGCCGCGCGCCTGTTCGTGCTGCCCTCCTTCCCGGCACTGGTACCGGTCGCCGGGGTGCTCGCCGGCTCGGGCGTCGAGATCGGCGCCCAGGACGTCGCCACCGCCGACTCCGGCGCCTACACCGGCGAGGTCGGCGCCCCCTACCTCAGCGAGATCGGCTGCCGCTACGCGGAAGTCGGCCATGCCGAACGGCGCACCCTGTTCGGCGAGGACGACGCCACGGTGGCCGCCAAGACCGCCGCCGCACTCCGCAACGGGCTCACCCCGGTGCTTTGCGTCGGCGAATCGGAGGCCGGGCCGGCGGAGGCCGCGGCGCGCACGGTCGTCGCCGAGCTCGACCGGGTCACCGCCGGGCTGACCGGCTCGCCGGTGGTCGCCTACGAGCCGCGCTGGGCGATCGGCGCCGCGGCCGCCGCGCCGGAGGAGCACATCACCACCGTCTGCCGCGCCCTCACCGCGCACCTCGCGCAGACGGAGCGGCTCGCCGGCTCCACGGTCATCTACGGCGGGAGCGCCGGCCCCGGCCTGCTCACCCGGCTGCGCCCCCACGTCGACGGACTCTTCCTGGGCCGGTTCGCCCACGACCCCGACGCGCTGGCCGCCGTCCTGGACGAGGTGCCCACCGGGGCGGGGGCGGTCCGGTGACCTCCTACGGCATCAGCACCTACGCCTACTTCTGGCGGCACTCCGCGCGTGCCCCCCGGCCGATGACGCTGGAGGAGATGTTCGCCGACACCCGCGCCCTGGGCGGCGAGGTCTTCCAGATCTGCGACTACCCGCCGCTGGCCGGGTACGACCGGGCGCGCCTCGCGGAGGTGCGCGCCGCCGCCGACGAGGCGGGCCTGCGGCTCGAGGTGGGCACCCGCGGCATCCGCCCCGCCCACCTGCTGCGCCACCTCGAGATCGCCCACGCGCTCGGCGCCACGCTGGTCCGCTCCATGCTCCACACCCCCGACCACCGCCCCGGCCCCGCCGAGGCCGCTGACCTGCTGCGCCCCACCGTCGCCGCCTACGCGGACCAGGGCGTGACCCTCGGGCTGGAGACCTACGAACAGGTCGCCACCCGGGACCTCATGTCGGTGGTCCACGCGGTGGACGACCCCCACCTCGGCGTCGTGCTGGACCCGGGCAACTGCGTGGCCCGCCTGGAGCACCCGGCCGACGTCGTCGCCGCCACCGCCGAGCGCACCGTCAACATCCACGTCAAGGACTTCGCGTTCACCCGCCGCGACGGCTGGGTCGGCTTCACCTACGCCGGCGCGCCGCTGGGGGAGGGGCTGCTCGACCACGCCGCCACCGTGGCCGCCGTCCGGCCCGCCGAACGCGGCGTCAACCAGATCGTCGAGCACTGGCTCCCCTGGCAGGACGAGGGCTTCGACGCCACCGCCCGCCTGGAGGACCGCTGGACCCGCCACAGCATGACCACCCTACTGAGGAGCGAGTAATGGGCACCGAGACCGACAACGCGGCCGGCACCACCACCATCGCCGTCGTCGGCGCCGCCGGGAAGATGGGGCGCCGCGTCTCCGACAACCTGGTCACCACCGACCACCGGACCCTCTACTGCGAGGCGTCCCCCGCCGGCCAGGAGTACATCCGCTCCCTGGGACGCGAGGTCACCGACTCCCGCGAGGCCGCCGCCGTCGCCGACGTGGTGATCCTGGCCGTCCCCGACCGGGTGCTGGGCCCCGTCTCGGCGGAGCTGGTCCCGCTGCTGCGCCCCGGCACGGTCGTCCTCACCCTCGACCCGGCCGCCGCCTACGCCGGGCTGCTCCACCCGCGTGAGGACGTCCACTACGTCTGCGCGCACCCCTGCCACCCGTCGGTCTTCCTGGAGCGGACCACCGCCGAGGAGTGGGCGGACACCTTCGGCGGCATCGCCGCGCCGCAGGACGTCGTCGCGGCGTACGAGGGCGGCGACCCGGAGCGGCAGCGGCTGGCGGAGGACGTCATCCGCGCCATGTACGCCCCCGTGCTGGACGTGCACTGGGTGACGGTGAAGCAGCTGGCCGTCCTGGAGCCCACCCTGGTGGAGACCATCGCCTGCATGGTCGGCGCCCTGCTGACCGAGGCGCTCCACGAGACCGTGCACACCGTGGGCGTCCCCGAGGCCGCGGCACGCGCGATGCTGCTGGGGCACACCCAGGTGGCGCTCGCCAACACCCTCAAGGGGTCGAACCCGTTCTCCGACGCCTGCCTCATCGCGATGGACTACGGGCGGGAGTCGATCGTCCGCGAGGACTGGAAGAAGGTCTTCGACGACGGCGAGCTGGACAAGGTCATCGCGCGGATGCTGCAGATCGACGGCGTCCGGCGCTGACCGCCCCGGGCCGCCTCCCCGCGGCCCCGGCGCGGCCGCGTCTTCCCCCGCGGCCGCGGGCGTCCCGGAGGGCGCCGCCCTCCGGGAC
>NZ_JAAVJD010000382.1 GCF_012033735.1 Streptomyces lonarensis
GCCCGGAGGCGACGGTGCCGACGATCATCACGCCGCCGTCCTCCTCGCCCAGCTCGGCGAGTTCGGAGCGCAGCCGGTGCAGCGCCCAGAAGACGACGGGGACGGGCAGCACCCCGGCGGGAGCGGGCGCGGCCGAGCCGGCGGCGCGCCCGAGCAGGGCACCCGGCGGGAACGGCTGCGGGATCACCCGCACGGGTGCACACCGACGGGACCGCCCCGCCCTCGCACCGCATCGACCGCCGCCGATCCCGGAGCGGCGCACCACCGCCGCCCGGCGCGGGCGCGCCGGTCAGCCGCCCGGCTCGGCGGCGGTCTGACGCGGAAGGGTGGGCTGGTGCGGCAGCATCGACTGGACCAGGCGGAGGAACATCCCGACGGCGCGGGCGAGTTCGTCCGCCTCGTCGCGGCGGACGGCATTGCGGACACCGGCCTCGACCCGCTCCCGGCGCGCGGCGCTCGCCGTGAAGAGCGCGCTCCACTCCGCCAGCTCCGGGGCCGCCTCCGGCAGCATCTCCCACACGCTGCGGATGCGGCGGCGCCCCCGCTCGGTGACCTCGGGCCGGCCGCGGACGGCCACCACGGCGGCGGCGGCCCGCAGGGCGGCGAGGTGGACGGCGACGTAGGCGTCCCCAGGGTCCTCGCAGGCGGCGGCCGTCTCCAGGCCACGTTCGGCCTTGTCCAACAGGTCGAGGGCGGCCGGGGGCGCGGCGGCACGGCGCAGTACGGGGTGCACGTCGGCCGGGCTTCCGGTCATGACGAGCCTCCTGTCGTCATTCGGCGGTCTGTCGGCGACGGGCGCCCCGGCGGGCGGCCCGCCATCGGCGGACATCTCGCATCCGAACACATGCTGACGCATGCCACTGACAATCAGTGCCCAGCCGGACCGGCGGGCGAACCCCGCTCCCGGCGCGTGACGGGAACGCAGCAGGTCCAAGGGGCCGCGGCGGCGGCACGGCACGGCCGCGGCGGCCGCGGGGCCACCGCGGCGCGTTACCGGGGGGGCGGTGCGGCGCGGCACGGACGGCGGCGGGACGGCGGCACGCCCCGCGGGGCCCGGCAGGCGGGGACGGCGCGCGGCGCGGCGCGCTCTCGGGAACGCCACAGCGGAACGCGGAGCGGCCGCGGCACGGAACCCCCCGGTTCCTCGTGCCACGGCCGCCCGTGCCCCCCCCCCCCACACCCCCGTCGGGCGGGTCACCGGCCCCCCGACCGGTTGCGTGACCCTCCCCGCGCGCCCGACGGCCCAGCCGTCGGGCCGACCGCGGCCCACCTTCCGCCGCCCCGTGTCGGCGGTCCGGTGGTCCCGGCCCGTGGGCATCACTCTGCCGCCGGTGCCGCCACCGGCCCATGAGCGCTCGTACTCAGCCGGGTACTCAGACGGCGCCACCGCCCTGGGTACCCGACGGAGGGCACCGGGCCGCCCGTCCGGCCGTCGCCGCCCCGGCAGTAGGGTGCCGTGCATGGCAGGGATCGTGGTGGTCGGCGCCGGTGCGGGCGCCCTGGCGGCGGCGGCGCGACTGGCGACAGCCGGCCACCGGGTGACGGTGGTCGAGCGCTCGGAGGCGGTGGGCGGCGCGATCGGCGCCCACCGGCAGGACGGCTTCGCCTTCGACACCGGGCCCGGGCTGCTGCACTTCCCGGCGGTGTACCGGGATCTGTTCCTCAAGACCGGGCGGGCCGCCCTGGAGCAGTGCGTGGAGCTGCGGCGGGTGGACCCGGCCGTCGAGCACCGGTTCTCCGACGGCACCGTGCTGCGGCTGCCCGGCTTCTCCCGGGCGGGGGTCCGCCGGGCGCTCGACGAAGCGGTCGGGGCCGCGGCGGGTGAGCGCTGGCACGGTGTGCTGGGCCGGGCCCGCGAGACCTGGGAGGCCACTCGCCGGCCGCTGCTGGAGGAGCCGCTGACGGCTGCCGCCCGCGAGGCGGCGCGCGAGGACCCCTACCCCGTCCGCAGAGCTGGGCTGCTGCGCCGCCGTGCCCGGACGCTCGCGGCCATGGCGCGGGACGAGCTGCGCCACCCCGCCACCGAAGCGGTGCTCGCCTCGGTGGTGCGCCGCCACGGACTGGACCCGGAGAAGGCACCGGCCTCGGCTGCCGTGCTGGCGTACGTGGAGGAGACCTTCGGGACCTGGTACCCGGTGGGTGGGATGCGCGCGCTGGTCGAGGCGCTGCGCCGACGGTGCGAGGAACGACGGGTCGAGTTCGCACTGGGCGCCGAGGCCGTGCGCGTGCTGGAACGCGACGGACGCGCCGCGGGAGTGGAGCTGGCCGACGGCCGGCGTCTCCCCGCCGAGACGGTGGTGTGGGGCGCCCCCTGGCCGGGTGCCGGACGGACCCGCGGCACCGCCGGGCGGCTGGTGGTGCTGCTGGCGCTCCGGGGTGCGCACCCGGCCGGGACGCCGCACCGCACCGTGGTGCACCCTCCTCCGGTGCCCGGCGGCGCGCCCGGCCCGGCCGTCACCGTCGACCGCCCCGACGACCCGGCGGCCGCACCGGACGCGGCGCACGCCACCGCGGTCCTCACCACCGAGGTGGCACCGCACCGGGCGGGCGCCCCGGCCCCGGGCCGGTCGGCCGACGCCGCCGAGCCTGTCGACTGGGACGCGCCCGGGGCGGCCGACGCCCACGCCGACCGGATGGCGGAGCTGGTCGCGGCCGCCGACCCGACGCTGACGGAACGCGTGCTGTGGCGGGTGGTGCTGACCCCGGCCGACCTGGAACGGAGCACCGGCGTGCCCGGCGGTGTGGTGGCTCCTCCGGTACTGGCGGGGGCGGACGGCACGTTCCTGGCGCCCGCGACCGAGGGGCGGCTGCCGGGGGCCTACCGGGTCGGTGGGCAGGCACACCCGGGCGGCGGCCTGATCCACGCCGGGATGTCCGGGGCGCTGGCGGCGGGGCTGATCGTCGAGGGCCCGGGGTGGCGGGGGTCCTACTGAACGGGGGCGCCGCCCGGGCGTACGGGGCGTTCTGAGCGGGTCCTTCCGGGCAGGCGGCGGCCCCCGCGGGGTGCGGGCCGTCGGGCGACGGCGGCTCGCTGCCGGCGGCTGCGCGTGACCTCCGCGTCGCCGGCCCACGTCGCGGGTGACGGCAGTGCGGACTCATTGACGCGGTCCGGCCGGTACAGGGCAGGGGCGGGGACGCCGCGCGGCCCCTCGCCCCGCGCGACGGCTACGGGGCCACCGGCTA
>NZ_JAAVJD010000383.1 GCF_012033735.1 Streptomyces lonarensis
GGCGGGCACGGGCCGGCGGCCGTGCACGGGCCGGCGGGCGCGGCGGGCTCAGCCCGGCGGCGGGCCGGAGCTGGCGCGCACCGTGAGCGACGGTGCGATCAGCTCCTGCCGGGGCACCGGCTGTCGCGCCAGGGCGGACATCGCCAGCTCCACCGCCCGTCGGCCCATCTCCTGGGCGGGGACCGCCACCGAGGTGAGGCGGACCGAGGCGCGTGCGGCGATGTCCTCCGGGCCGATGGCGACCACCGACACGTCCTCGGGCACCGCGCGGCCCTGCCGGCGCAGCACCGACAGCAGCGGTTCCACGGCGGGTTCGTTCTGCACGACGACGCCGGTGGTGCCGGGGCGTTCGTCGAAGATCCGGCCGAGGGTGTCGGCGATGGCCGCGTAGTCGCCGTCGCAGGGGCGGTGCAGCAGGCGGACGCCCAACTCGCGGGCCCGGGACTGGACTCCGCGGACGGTGCGCTCCGCGAAGCCGGTGTGCCGCTCGTAGACCGCGGTGGCCTCGCCGACGAAGGCGAGTTCGCGGTGGCCGAGTTCGGCGAGGTGCTCGACGCACAGCGCGCCCGTGGCCTCGAAGTCGAGGTCCACGCAGGTCAGTCGATCGGGAGAGCCGGGGAGGCCGATCAGGACGGCCGGCAGCTCGCTCTCGCGGAGCAGGGGGAGCCGTTCGTCGTCGGTCTCGACATCCATGAGGATCACCGCGTCCGCCAACGAGCTGGCCATGACGCGGCGGAGCGCGGCCGGCCCCTCCTCACCGGTCAGCAGCAGCACGTCGTGACCGTGGCTGCGGGCGGTGGTCGCGACGGCGACCGCGATCTCCATCATCACCGGCAGGTACATGTCCGTCCGCAGCGGCATCATCAGCGCGAGGATCTGCGAGCGGCTGCTGGCGAGCGCGCGGGCCCGGGCGTTGGGGTGGTAGCCGAGGGTGCGGATGCTGGACTCGACGCGCTCCCGCGTCGACGGCGAGATGGATCGCTTGCCGCTGAGTACGTAGCTGACCGTGCTGGCGGACACCCCGGCGTGCCGGGCGACCTCGGCCAGCGTGACCGCGCCGGTGGTGTCGGTCATCCGGTCGCCTCTCACGGGGGTGGCGGGTGGTTCGCAGGGCTGCGTTGAAGCGCTTCGACGCTGCTTCGCGCTGCCTCGACCAGGATAGGTGAAGCACCTGGGAATGCCCCCCGGGCGGCGGGCGCCGGACGCTGTCGAAGCGCTTCAGGAGCCGGTCCGCCGCGTCGGCCGGACCCAGGGCGCCGGCCGGGACGGCGGAGGGACGGCGAAGGGACGGCGGAGGTCCCGGCGGAGGTCCCGGCGGAGCCGCCGGCCACCCCCGGCCCGCCGGTGCACGGGCGGGCGGGGTGGTCAGCCGCCGTGCTCCCACTCGCTGCGGGCGTACTGCACCACGACCGGGTCCATGAGGGTGCTGGGACGGACGTCGGCGCGGCGCCGGTCCACCGGGAAGACGGTGGCCGCCTCCAGGACGGCGTCGTCGATGAACCGCAGCGGCGGTGCGTCCGGCGCCAGTCGGAGCGGCGCCGGCGCGCTGCCGTCGCCGGCCGCCGGTGCGCCCGCCGCCGTGGAGGCGGGGACGACGGCGGGGGAGGACGCGTCCTCGCCCGCCCCGGGCGTACGGGCCAGCAGGAACCCCCAGTTGCCGAAGCTCGGCACGTCCACCTGGTACGGAGTGGTGGTGAAGCCGGCCTCGGCGAGGGTGGCGTCGATCGACCAGTAGGACCGCGGCGCGAAGAACGGCGACCCGCCCTGCACCGCCAACGCCCCGTCGTCGGCGAGGATCTGGTCGACGACCGTGTAGAACTCGACGCTGTAGAGCTTCGCGGTGGGGGCGTCCTCCGGGTCGGGGAAGTCCGCGATCACCACGTCGTACGGTCCCGGCGCGGTGCGCGCCCAGTTGAACGCGTCCGCGTTGACGACCTCGACGCGCGGGTCGGCCAGCGCGTCCTCGTTCAGGGTGCGCAACGGCTCCCAGGAGCGCGCCAGTTCGGTGACCTCGGGGTCGAGGTCCACCAGGGTGACCGACTCGACGTCGTCGTACTTCAGGACCTCGCGCACCGCGAGCGCGTCGCCGCCGCCGAGGACGAGCACCCGCGAGCGGGGCCCGGCCATCGCCGGGTGCACCAGCGCCTCGTGGTACCGGTACTCGTCGATCGAGGAGAACTGGAGGTCGCCGTTGAGGAACAGCCGCATGTCGCGGGCGCCGGTGAAGGCGAACGCCTCCGTGACGACGACCTCCTGGTAGTCGGTGCGCACCGCGTGCACGATGGGGTCGCGGTACAGCTGCTGCCGCGCGGTGACCTCGATCCGGTCGGCCAGCACGTAGGCGGTGCCGAGCATGCCCAGCACCAGCGCCATCACCACCAGCAGCCCGGTGCGGACGATCGGCCGCAGCTGCCGGCGGAAGATCCACACCACCACGGCGATGCCGAACACCGCGTTGACGGCGCCGACGACCAGCGCGCCCTTCAACTGGCCGAAGACGGGGAGCAGCAGCAGCGGGAAGCACAGGCCACCGACGAGGGCGCCGATGTAGTCCACCGCGAACATGTCGGCGACGGCGCTGCCCGCCTCCTGGCGGCGGATGCGCTGGAGCAGCGTCATCAGCAGCGGGATCTCCGCGCCGATGAGGACGCCGACGACGAACGCGATCACGATCATCGCGGGCGTGTAGACCTGGAGCCAGGCGAACATCGCGTACAGCACCAGGACGGAGAGCCCGCCGATCAGCGCCAGCAGCCCCTCGACGAGGGCGAACGCCCCGACGGCGCGCCGCTGCAGCGGCTTGGCGGCGAGCGAGCCGACGCCCATGGCGAAGACCATCACCGACAGCACCAGCGAGGTCTGCATGACGGTGTTGCCGACGAGGTAGCTGCCGAGCGTCACCAGCGCCAGTTCGTAGGCGAGGCCGCAGGCGGCGCAGGCGAAGACCGAGAACAGCAGCAGTGCCCGCGCGAGTCGGGGGCGTGAGCTGGGCAGGTGGCCGCCGGGCGGCGGCCCGGCGCCGGGCCCGCCACCGGGCGGGCCGCCGTCCGCTGCGGCTTCGGCCCGGGGCCCGTCGCTCGGGTCCGCGT
>NZ_JAAVJD010000384.1 GCF_012033735.1 Streptomyces lonarensis
CCGCACACCTTCACGGGGGCCGCCCCGCAGCAACAGGCGGCCCTGTTCCGACACCGCACTCTGACCGTCGAGCCGCCCCCCGCGCGCCCGGCGACCCGCCCCGACGCGGCCGACGGCACCCCGGGCGGCGACACCTCCGACGGCGACGCCCCGGGCGGTGACTCTCCTGACGGCGACGCCCCGGGCGACAGCATCGCCGCCCTCGACGACAGCCGGAACGACGACGCGGCGAGCGAGGGGGCCGCGAGCGACGACGCCGCGAGCGAGGCGGCCGAGCACGAGGCCGCGGGCGAGAGGACCGAACCCGAGCACATCACGCCGGCGCCCGCCCCCGCGGAGCCCCCGGCCACGACCGCGGACCCGTCGCCCGACCTCTCCACCCGGACCGCGGCCACGGCCCCGACCGCCGGCTCCGCGGTCGCCGTCGAGGCCCCCGGCCCGCCGGACCACGCCGAGCAGCACGCGGACGAGCGCACCGGCGGGGACGCCGGGCCGCGCAGCCCCGAGCACGCCGAGCTGCCGCACGACCGCTTCCTGGACCGCGAGCGCAGCTGGCTGGCGTTCAACCAGCGGGTGCTGGAACTGGCCGAGGACGAGTCGACCCCGCTGCTGGAGCGGGCCCGCTTCCTGTCGATCTTCGCCAGCAACCTCGACGAGTTCTTCATGGTGCGCGTCGCCGGCCTCAAGCGGCGGATCGCCACCGGCGTCGCCACCCGCGCGGCCTCCGGCCGCCGCCCCCGCGACGTCCTGGAAACGATCTGGACCAGCAGCCGGGCGCTCATGGAGCGGCAGGCCGAGTGCTTCGAGCGCACCGTCTCCCCGGCGCTGGCGGCCGAGGGCATCCACCTGCTGCGCTGGCCGGACCTCACCGAGCAGGAGCAGACGCGCCTGTTCTCGTTCTTCCGCAAGCGCATCTTCCCGGTGCTGACGCCGCTGGCCGTGGACCCGGCGCACCCCTTCCCCTACATCTCCGGGCTCTCCCTCAACCTGGCCGTGGTGGTCCGCAACCCCGCGACCGGCCACAAGCACTTCGCCCGCGTGAAGGTGCCGCCGCTGCTGGCCCGGTTCCTGGAGGCGTCGGCCCAGCGGTACGTCCCCGTCGAGGACGTGATCGCCGCCCATCTGGAGGAGCTGTTCCCCGGAATGGAGGTACTCGACCACCACATCTTCCGGGTCACCCGGAACGAGGACCTGGAGGTCGAGGAGGACGACGCGGAGAACCTGCTCCAGGCGCTGGAGAAGGAGCTGCTGCGCCGCCGCTTCGGGCCGCCGGTCCGGCTGGAGGTCGAGCGCTCCATCGACCGCGAGGTGCTGGACCTGCTGATCCGCGAGTTGAAGATCACCGAGGAGGAGGTCTTCGCCCTCGCCGGGCCGCTGGACCTCACCGGACTCGACGACATCGCCTCGCTGGACCGGCCCGAGCTGAAGTTCCCCAAGTTCATCGCCGGCACCCACCGCGACCTGGCGGAGGTCGAGTCCGCGACCGCGCCCGACATCTTCGGCGCGGTCCGCGAACGGGACGTGCTGCTCCACCACCCGTACGACTCGTTCTCCACCTCGGTGCAGCTGTTCGTGGAGCAGGCGGCCGCCGACCCGGACGTCCTCGCCATCAAGCAGACGCTGTACCGGACCTCGGGTGACTCCCCGATCGTGGACGCCCTGATCGACGCCGCCGAGTCCGGCAAGCAGGTGCTGGTGCTGGTCGAGATCAAGGCGCGGTTCGACGAGCACGCCAACATCAAGTGGGCGCGCAAGCTCGAACAGGCCGGCTGCCACGTCGTCTACGGCCTCGTCGGGCTCAAGACGCACAGCAAGCTCTGCCTCGTCGTCCGGCAGGAGGGCGACCACCTGCGGCGCTACGCCCACATCGGCACCGGCAACTACCACCCGAAGACGGCCCGGATGTACGAGGACATCGGGCTGCTCACCGCCGACCCCGACGTCGGCGCGGACCTCTCCGACCTCTTCAACCGGCTGTCCGGCTACAGCCGTCGGGACAACTACCGCCGGCTGCTGGTCGCCCCGCGCTCGCTGCGGGACGGGTTGATAAGCCGTATCCGGCGGGAGGTCGTCAACCACCGCGAGGGCCGCCCGGCGGCGGTGCGGATCAAGGTCAACTCCATCGTGGACGAGCGGGTCATCGACGCGCTGTACCGCGCCTCCCAGGCGGGTGTTCCGGTCGACATCTGGGTACGCGGCATCTGCGCGCTCCGACCCGGGGTACCCGGACTGTCGGAGAACATCCGGGTGCGGTCGATCCTCGGCCGCTTCCTGGAGCACTCCCGGGTCTACGCGTTCGGCAGCGGTGGCGACACCGAGGTCTGGCTCGGCAGCCCCGACCTGATGCACCGCAACCTGGACCGGCGCATCGAGGTGCTGGTCAAGGTCGCCGACCCGGCCCACCGGCACACCCTGAACCGCCTGCTGGCGACGGGGACGTCCGACTCCACCGCCTCCTGGCACCTGGGCCCGGACGGCAGCTGGACCCGCCACGCCGTCGATGAGGACGGCGCCCCCCTGCGGGACATGCAAGAGACCCTCATCGAGGCACGGAGGAAACGACGTGGCAGCGGAAACTGAGCTGGTGCGCGCGGCCGGCTGCGTCCTGTGGCGCCGCCGACCGAAGGACGGCGCGGTGGAGGTGGCCCTGATCCACCGCCCCCGCTACGACGACTGGTCGCACCCGAAGGGCAAGCTGATGGCCGGGGAGAGCGAGGCCGACGCGGCGGTGCGCGAGGTGCTGGAGGAGACCGGTATGCGCTGCGAACTCGGCGCCCGGCTCCCCACCACCCGCTACACGGCGGAGGACCGGCCGAAGGTCGTCACCTATTGGGAGGCACGCGCGACCAGCGGGGCGTTCGTGCCCAACGACGAGGTGGACCGCATGGTCTGGCTCGACCCGTCGACGGCCCGCCGTCACCTCTCCAACCCGTGGGACCGCCCGCTGCTCGACGCCGCCGCGGCGGCCTGGGACGGCGAGGCCCCCACGACGGCCGGCGCCGGCTCGCCGGCGGCTGGCTGACCCGACCGGGGCGGGTGCGACGGTCCCGGCCGGGTGGGGTGTCCGTCCGGCGGGCGCCCCCC
>NZ_JAAVJD010000385.1 GCF_012033735.1 Streptomyces lonarensis
GCGCCGGCTGCCACGCCGAGCGCGCCGCCGCCCACGCCGCCTCCGCCGGGAGCGGCGGCGCGCCCTCCCCCTACTGACGCCTACTGACGCCTACTGACGCCCGTTGGCGCGGCGGGCCGGACCGAGGCGGGTGCCGGCCGCGCCGGGCGTGCGTGCGAGGCGGCCCCAACTTCCACTCCTGCGGGTGACGTTGCTTCCGCGAAACGTCCCGTAGCGTGCGAGACATGATCGACTCCACCGGGACCGCCCCCGGCACCGCCGGCGGTCCGGCTCCCGTCGCCCCGGAGCCCGGGCGGCCGCCGGTGGGGAAGCGAGTCGGGGGCCTGGTCGTGCGGCAGGGCGGCCCGGGCCGGGAGACACCTCCCGCCGCCGCGCCCGAGGAGGACGGCGGCGGTCCCGAACCCTCGCTCTCCGGCAGGCTGCCGGTCGCCGACGGTACCGGTCGGTTCCTCGTGCTGCTCGCCGTGTTCGTCTGCGCCGCCTGCGGTCTGGTCTACGAACTGACCCTCATCGCGGTCGCGGACCACCTGGTGGGGGACACCGTCACCCAGACCTCCGTGGTCCTGTCGTTCATGGTCTTCGCCATGGGCATCGGCTCGCTCGCCGCCAAACGGCTGCGGACCCGTGCCTCGCTCGCCTTCGGCCTGCTGGAAGCGGCCCTGGCGCTCGTCGGCGGCACCTCCACGCTGGTGCTCTTCGCCGTCCACCTCTGGCTCGGCGAGATCCGCCCCGTACTGTTCGCATTCGCACTCGTCATCGGTTTCCTCATCGGCATGGAGATGCCGCTGCTGATGACGCTGATCCAGCGCATCCGCCGCCAGGACGCCGGAGGCGCCGTCGCCGACCTCTCCGCCGCGGACTACGTCGGGGCGCTGCTGGGTGGCCTCGCGTTCCCCTTCCTCTTGCTGCCGCACCTCGGCCGCCTCAACGCGGCCCTGCTGACCGGGGTCGTCAACGCCGTCGCGGGCGGCGCCGTGGTGCTCTGGCTCTTCCACCGCGACCTCACCCGGCGCGGCCGGGCGCTGCTGGTGACCGTCAGCGTCGCCGTCGTCGTCGCGCTGGCGGCCACCGTCACCCTCAGCGCCTCGCTCGACGAGGCGGTGACCCGCAGCGTGGAACGCGCCTCCGGTGAGCCGGAGCGGACCACCCACGCCGGGCCGGCGGGGGAGGACGGCGCAGCCGGCGCCGCCATCGGCGCCGGCGAGGTCGGTCTGCCCGGCGGGGAGGGCGCCCCCGGGCAGGCCGAGCAGCGGGCCGAGCGCCGCGCGGAGGACCGGGACGGCGCCGACGCCGGGGACGAGGAGGGCTGAGACCGGGCCGTCGCGGCCCCGCCGCGCCCGGCTTGCCCGACCCTCGGGCGTCGACCCCGCGGCGCGGTCCCGAATCGCGCGACCCCGGAACACGGGCCCGGGCGGGCCCGGTTCGCGCAATGCGGCGCGCGCCCCCACGTGGTCGCGCTCCCAGTGGGTAGGCTCCGCTCCATGGAGCACGAGATCTTCGTACCGTTCTCAGCCACCGCGGTGCGTGCCGCGCTCGCCGAACAGGAACGCGTCGCACGCTGCGTGCCGGGCTTCCAGGTGGAACCGGGGGACGACCCCGAGGCACTCGCCGGCCGGCTGCGGCTCCGGATCGGCGGCTCCACCATCACCTATCGAGGCACCGTGACCCTCACCGGGCGCGGCGAGGGTGTCGACGTGGACGCCGTCGGGTCCGAGGCGCGCGGCAACGGCACCGTGCGGCTGCGGTTGACCGTCGTCCCCCGACCCGTCGAGGACGGCTCCGGTACGACGCTGTCCTACACGGGCAGCACCGAGGCGACCGGCCGCCTCGCCGAGATCGAGCCCGCGCAGCGCGAGACCGCCGCGAGGAGGCTGCTGGATCGTTTCACCGAGGCGCTCGTCGGCGAGATCGGCGAGGCGGAGCCGCCCGCCGCGGAACCCCGCGACGACGACGATCAGCGCGCGATCCCGGGCATCCCGGGGCCGGGCAAGGGCGACGGCAGCCCGACGGGCGGTGCCTCGGCGAGCGGCACCGGCTCGACCGGTTCCTCGTCCGGCTCCTCGTCCGACGACGGTGGCGCGGAGGACTCCGCCGCGGAGAAGGCGGACGACGGCAGCCGGAGCGAGGCCGAGACGCCCGCCACCCGCCCCGACGGCGCCGACGCCGCTGACGAGGTCGACGCAGCCGATCCCGCGGCGGACGAGGAGCCGACGCGCGGGTCCGCCGACAGCCGACCCGAGGACGGTGGCACCGCAGCCGAGCAGGCGGCCGCACCGGCCGACCGCGCGGCCGAGACCGCGCCGGCCGCCGGGGGTGAGGCCGAGGGTGACGCCGACGACCGCGGAACTGCCGACGAGGAACCCGCAGCGCACTCCACCGAGCCGGCCGCCGATGGCGAAGCCGATGGCAATGCCGCCGACACCGATGCCGACAAGGCCGACGCCGGCGCAGCCGCCGACGCCCCTGAAGCCGGTGACGCCGGTACCGGTGACGCGGACACCACCGCCGATGCCGACCACCAGCCGCGCCCCGCCGGGGAGTTCAGCGGTCGGGACCCTCACCTGGACGGCATCGGCGAGAGCGAGGCGGACCGCAAGGCCCGTGAGGCCCGCGCCGCCGGCCTCGGTGCGGACCGTTCCGACGACGACTCCGACGACGACGCCGACCCGCTCGACGCCCAGCCGCCGTACGCCCCGGAGGCCGACCTCGCCCGCCGGACGATGATCGGCCGCAGCGCGGAGGAGGTGGACCACGCACCGCCGCGCGGACGGTACGCCCCGCAGCCCGCCCCGGGCGACACCGGCGCCGCCCGGCTGACGCTGAAGTGGGCCGCCCCGGCCGCGGCCATCGCCGTCGCCGGCGCGGTGGCCATCGGCCGCGTCTTCCGCCGCCGCCGCTGACCCTGCCCGGCACAGGCCCGTTCCGGCCCGCCCGAGTCGCCTCGCACGCGCCCGTTCCCGCGGAGCCGGCTGCCCCCCGTGCCCGGGTTCGTTCCCGCGGCGGGGTGGCCGATCCGGTGAAGCCCGGTTGACACGCCCGAACG
>NZ_JAAVJD010000386.1 GCF_012033735.1 Streptomyces lonarensis
TGCGGGGGCGGGGCGGCGCCCGGCAAGACCCGTTCGGGCGCCCCGCCGTGCGGCGCCGGGGGCAGGACCAGCGCGCGTGTCGCCCGGACGAGGGAATCGGCGAGCGCCGTCGGCCGTGCCGGGCCCGCCCTCGCCGGGGTGCCGCACAGGGCGCGGCGCCCCGGGGGCCTGCCGTCGGTGCGGAGGACGGCACGGGGAGACGGCACGGGAGACCACGCGGGGCTCAGTGCCCGCGGTCGATCCACTCCTGGAGGTGCGGCGCCTCGTCGCCGACGGTCGTGGAGTCGCCGTGACCGGTGCGGACAACCGTGGCGGGCGGCAGCGTCAGCAGCCGCTCGCGGATCGACTCGACGATCGTCGGGAAGTCGGAGAACGACCGCCCGGTGGCGCCGGGACCGCCCTGGAAGAGGGTGTCGCCGGTGAAGACCGTGCCGAGGGCGGGGGCGTACAGGCAGACCCCGCCGGGGCTGTGGCCCGGGGTGTGGATCTGGTGCAGCTCCACACCGGCGACGGTCAGCACCTGGCCGTCGGCCAGTTCGCCGTCGGGCGCCCGGTCGGGGTGGGTGCGGTCCCACAGCTCCCGGTCGGCCGGGTGCAGCAGGATCGGCGCCCCCGTCCGCTCGGCGAGCGCCGGTGCGGCGTCCACGTGGTCGTCGTGGGCGTGGGTGGAGATGACGGCCACCAGCCGCCGGCCGCCGAGCGCGGCCACGATGGCGTCGGCGTCGTGAGCGGCGTCGATGACGACGGCCTCGTCGTCGTCACCGACGATCCAGACGTTGTTGTCGACGTCCCAGGTACCGCCGTCGAGGGAGAAGGTGCCGGAGGTGACCAGGTGGTCGATGCGCACGGTGCTCACAGCTCGACCACGGAGCGGAGCACCTCGCCCTTCTCCATGCGGTGGAACGCGGCTTCGACGGCGTCGATCGTGATCGTCTCGGTGACGAAGGCGTCGAGGTCGAGCCGGCCCTGCAGGTAGAGGTCGGTCAGCACGGGGAAGTCGCGCGAGGGCAGGCAGTCGCCGTACCAGGACGACTTGAGCGCGCCGCCGCGTCCGAAGACGTCGAGCAGCGGCAGCTCCAGCGTCATCTCCGGGGTGGGGACACCCACCAGGACGACGGTGCCGGCGAGGTCACGCGCGTAGAACGCCTGCTTGTAGGTCTCGGGGCGGCCGACGGCCTCGATGACGACGTCGGCGCCGAAGCCGCCGGTGAGCTCGCGGATGGCCTCGACCGGGTCGGTCTCGCGCGAGTTGACGGTGTGGGTGGCGCCGATGGAGCGGGCGGTGTCCAGCTTGGCCGCGTCGATGTCGACGGCGATGATCTTGGCGGCGCCCGCGAGTCGGGCGCCCGCGACGGCGGCGCAGCCGACGCCGCCGCAGCCGATGACGGCGACGGTGTCGCCGCGGCCGACGTTGCCGGTGTTGACGGCCGCGCCGAGCCCGGCCATGACGCCGCAGCCCAGCAGGCCGACGGCGGCGGCGCGGGCGGCGGGGTCGACCTTGGTGCACTGACCGGCGGCGACCAGGGTCTTGTCGGCGAAGGCGCCGATGCCGAGGGCGGGCTCCAGCTCGGTGCCGTCGGTGAGGGTCATCTTCTTCGACGCGTTGTGGGTGTCGAAGCAGTACTGGGGGCGGCCCCTCTTGCAGGCGCGGCAGGTACCGCAGACCGCGCGCCAGTTGAGGACGACGAAGTCACCGGGGACGACGTCGGTGACGCCGTCGCCGACGGACTCCACGATGCCCGCCGCCTCGTGGCCGAGGAGGAAGGGGTAGTCGTCGGAGATGCCGCCCTCGCGGTAGTGGTAGTCGGTGTGACACACCCCGCATGCCTGGATGCGGACCACCGCGTCGCCGGGTCCGGGGTCGGGCACCACGATGTCGGTCAGCTCCACCGGGAGCCCCTTGCCGCGGGCGATCACCCCGCGCACTGTCTGCGCCATGCCGAACTGCCCTTCTCACAGATGTGGACAACCGGCGGTGCGGATCAGCGTCCGCTCCGCCGCGTGCTGCCCACTCTGGTTCCCCCGCGACGGCACGTCCAACGTCCGGGACCGATGGGATTCATCGCGCCGGGTGCTCAATCGACTCCAGCAGGGCCCGGGCGGCCGGGGAGGGACGGCCGGCGGCGGGCAGGGCGATCCCGACGGCCCAGGTCACGTCGGTCTCCAGGGGCACGGCGGTCAGCCCGGCGGCGGCCTGCTTCCGGGTGACGGGGCGCGGCACGACGGCGACGCCCATGCCGCGGTGGACCAGTTCCAGCAGGGTGTAGACATCGTTGACCTGGAGGGCGACCTCCCGCTCCACGCCGGCGGCGGCGAAGGCCGCGCCAGCGGCGCGGCGGGCGCCCCAGCCGGGGTGGAGGTCGACGAAGCTCTCCTCGGCGAGATCGGCGGGGGCGCGGGTGCCGCCGGTGGCTGCCGGGTGGCCGGGGGCGCAGAGCAGCATCAGGGGTTCGCGGGCGACGGGACGGACGGTGACGCCTTCCTCGGTGCCGTCGTGCACGACGAACGCCAGGTCGAGCCGGCCGTCGCGGACGCCGGCGACCAGTGCGTCGGAGCCGTCCTGCACCATGCGGACGGTGACGCCGGGGTGGCGGCTGCGCAGGTCGGCGAGGAGGTCCGCGGGCTCGACGATGCCCATGCACTGTTCGGTGCCGAGCGCCAGGCTGCCGGTGACCAGCCCCTGGACGGCGGCGACCGCGTCGCGGGCGGCGGAGGCGGACTCCAGGGTGCGGCGGGCCTCGCCGAGCAGCGCCCGACCGGCGTCGGTGAGGCGGACGCTGCGGGTGGTGCGGACGAAGAGCGGGGTGCCGAGGTCGGTCTCCAGCGACTTGATGGAGGCGGAGAGCCCGGACTGGGCGATCCGGAGCCGGTGGGCGGCGCGGGTGAAGTGGTGCTCCTCGCAGACCGCGACGAAGTGCTCCAGCTGTCTGAGTTCCACCAACGGAATGTAGCGCGCCCGGCGGGGGTCCTGCCGGGCGCG
>NZ_JAAVJD010000387.1 GCF_012033735.1 Streptomyces lonarensis
GCGGCGGCGGGGCGGTCGCCGCGGAGCGTACCCCCCACCCCCTCCGGGCGCGGGTGCGCCGCCCTTTCGGAGGAACGCCGCCCCCGACCGGTGGCCACGCCTGGCCGGGCTTCCGGCCTTCGCCCGCGCTCGACCGGGCCGCGTCCCCGCCCGCCGTGACCGACGGTGAGACCACGGGTGAAAGCTCGTTCTCGCAGCTCACCACCCCCCTTGCTACGCTTCGCGACCAGATGAACACGGCCGGGTGTGCCGTGTGAGGTGCCGGCGCGGCCCGGCCCCCGCACGGTCCGGCGCACACCTCGGGGCGGGCACGACCCGGCCGGGGCCGGCCCGACCGACCGGCGCCGCCCCGGCCGTCCGCTTCGACGACGCGCCGCCGCCGTCGAACCCCTCCGTGCACCGCACGCCGCCCGCGTCCGCGTCGCAGCGCGCGTCCTACCTCCACCCGGACCCCGCGTCCGGCTCCCCGACCACGGCCACCCGACCGGTTTTCTCCGACCCGGACCTCACCCGCGCCCCGCCAGCCGCGGGGACGCACGCGCTAACGGGAGTGCAGTGACCCAGACCTCGAACACCCCGCAGACCTCGATCCCTCCGCAGAGCCCGACCGAGTCCCCGGCCCCGATCGACGTGCAGGGCTGCCCGTTCCGCCATGACAACGCGCTGGAACCCGACCCCTTCATGGAGCGGATGCGGCGGGAGGCGCCGGTCGCCCGCGTCCGCATGCCCTACGGGGAGGGGGACTGCTGGCTCGTCACCCGCTACGCCGACGTCAAACTCGTCACCTCCGACCGGCGGTTCAGCCGCGCCGCCCTCGTCGGCCGCGACTTTCCCCGCATCACCCCGGCGCCGATCGCGCAGTCGGAGTCCATCAACCTGATGGACCCGCCGGGGCTGAACCGGGTGCGGCGGCTGATCACCAAGGCGTTCACCACCCCGCAGGTGGAGGCGTTGCGCCCCTGGACGCAGCGCACCGTGGACGGGATGCTCGACGCGATGGCGGCCGAGGGGCCGCCCTCCGACGTCGTGCACCACCTCTCGGAGCCGCTGCCGCTGCTGACCATCTGCGAACTCCTCGCCATCCCCGAGGAGGACCGTTCCGTCCTGCGCGGCCACGCCATGGCGATGATGTCCATGCGCGCCGCCGACGAGCAGTCGGCGGTCGCCGCGAAGATCGCCCTGCGCGCGTACTTCAGCGAACTCACCGCCGCCCGCCGCCGCGACCCGGGGGACGACCTCATCAGCGGGCTGGCGACCGCCCGCATCGGCGACGAGTCGCTCAGCGACGACGAACTCGCCGTCCTCGCGATGCTGCTGGTGGTCACCGGCCACGACACCACCACCTACGACATCAGCAACTTCGTCTACACCCTGCTGACCCACCCCGAGCACCTGGCGCAACTGGAGCGCGAGCCCGAGCTGGTGCCGCAGGCGATGGAGGAGATGCTGCGCTTCGTCCCGTTCCGGCAGGGCGTCGGCATCCCCCGCGTCGCCCTGGAGGACGTTGACATCGACGGGGTGACGATCCGCGCGGGGGACACCGTCCACGTCTCCTATCTGACCGCCAACCGCGACGACCTCGTCTACGAGAACGCCGCCGAGCTCGACTTCCGTCGCGAACACCCCGTGCCGCACATGGCGTTCGGATACGGGGGCCACCACTGCCTGGGATCGCACCTGGCCCGCATGGTGCTCCAGGTCTCCGTCGGCTCGCTCATCGCCCGCTTCCCGGGCATGCGGCTGGCGGTCCCGATCGAGGACGTGGAGTGGAACACCGTCTCGATCTGGCGTTACCCGCTCGCCCTTCCGGTTGCCTGGTGAGGAGCCCCATGACCACGCTGTGCCGTCCCGCCATCGCCGTACCCGAACACGTCATCACCCGCGAGGAGACGCTCGACCTCGCGCGCAGCCTCCACGCCGACCACCCGCAACTCCCGCTGGCGCTGCGGCTCATCGGCAACACCGGCGTCGAGACGCGGCGGCTGGTCCGCCCCATCGAGGAAACGCTTCGGCACCCCGGCGCGACCGTCCTCAACGCCATCTACGAGGCCGAGTCCAAGGCCCGGGTCCCGGACGTCGTGCGGCGGGCGCTCGCCCACGGCGAGCTGGAGCCGGAGGACATCGACCTCATCGTCTACGTCTCCTGCACCGGCTTCATGATGCCGTCGCTGACGGCGTGGCTCATCAACACCATGGGGTTCCGGCCCGAGACGCGGCAGTTGCCGATCGCGCAGCTCGGATGCGCCGCCGGCGGCTCGGCCATCAACCGGGCCCACGACTTCTGTTCGGCCTACCCCGGCTCCAACGTCCTCATCGTGGCCTGCGAGTTCTGCTCGCTCTGCTACCAGCCGACCGACCTCGGGGTGGGCAACCTGCTCTCCAACGGGCTGTTCGGCGACGCGGTGGCGGCGGTCGTCATGCGCGGCGAGGGCGGCACCGGCGTCCGGCTCCAGCACAACGGTTCGCACCTGGTGCCGGGCACCGAGAAGTGGATCTCCTACGTCATCCGTGACACCGGCTACCACTTCATGCTGGACAAGCGGGTGCCGGGCACGATGTCGATGCTGGCGCCGGCCATGCGGGAACTGGCCGAGCGCCACGAGTGGGAGATCTCCGGGCTGGACTTCTACATCGTCCACGCCGGCGGCCCCCGCATCCTCGACGACCTCTGCCACTACCTGGGGCTGCCGCCGGAGATGTTCCGGTACAGCCGGGCGACGCTGACCGAGCGCGGCAACATCGCGGCGGCGGTGGTGCTGGACGCGCTGGACCGGCTGTTCGCGGACGGTGGGGCCGCCGACGGCGCCCGGGGGGTGATCGCCGGTTTCGGCCCGGGCATCACCGCCGAGATCAGCCTCGGCAGCTGGACCGGGGCCCCGCTCGCCCCGGCGGCGGCCGGCGCGGTCTCCGTGCCGGCGGGCCGCGGCGCCACCGCGCC
>NZ_JAAVJD010000388.1 GCF_012033735.1 Streptomyces lonarensis
CGCCCGGCGCGGCCGACGGGCCGGCGACGCCCGCCGTACGGCTGCGCGCCGTGGGCGTGCGGCGGGGCCGGCGCCCCGTCCTGCACCAGGTCGAGCTCGACGTCACGGCCGGTGAGGCGGTGGCGCTGATGGGTCGCAACGGCGCGGGCAAGTCCACCCTGCTGCGCACCCTGGTCGGGATGCACCGCGCCGCGACCGGCCGGGTGTCGGTCGACGGGATCGACCCCGCCCGGACCGCGCCGCGTGAGCTGCTGCGCCATGTCGGGCTGGTGCCGCAGGACCCCCGCGACCTGCTGTACGCCGAGACGGTGGACGCCGAGTGCGTCGCCGCGGACCGCGACGCGGGGGCGGCCCCGGGCACCTGCCGGACCCTGGTCGACCGGCTGCTGCCGGGGCTCGTGGGCGGGACGCATCCGCGGGACCTCTCCGAGGGGCAGCGGCTGGTGCTGGCGCTGGCGGTGGTGCTGGCGGCGGCGCCCCCGCTGCTGCTGCTCGACGAGCCGACCCGCGGTCTCGACTACGCGGCGAAGGCGCGCCTGGTGGAGGTGGTGCGGGAGTTGACCGGCGGCGGTCATGCCGTGGTGCTGGCCACGCACGACGTGGAGCTCGCCGCCGAGCTGGCGGACCGGGTCGTGGTGATGGCCGAGGGCGAGGTGGTGGCGGACGGCCCGACCGGCGAGGTGGTGACCGCCTCTCCGGCGTTCGCGCCGCAGGTCGCCAAGATCCTCGCCCCGGCCGGCTGGCTGACCGTGGCCCAGGTGGCGCGGTCGCTCTCGCCGGGGGCGGCGCCCCGAGCCGGGGCGGACGGACCGGCCGCCGGCACGGCGGGCGACGCGCCGACGGGACCGGCGGGGGACGCCGGAGGGCCCGGGGGCGCGGCGTGACGGGCGCGGGGAGTGCGGGCGGCGGCACGGCCGCGCGCGGCGGAGCCCCGGTCCGGCTGGGCGCGCGCTCCTGGACCGCGATCGGGCTGCTGACCGCGATCGGCGTGGTGGCGTTCGGCTGGCCGCTGCTGGCCGACGAACTCTCCGGGCTGGCGCACTCCGGGGACGCCCCCTGGCTGTTCGCGCTGCTGCTGCCGCTGCTGCTGGCGGTGGTCGTCGCCGGCGTGTCCGAGGGCGGGCTCGACGCCAAGGCGGTCGCCATGCTCGGTGTGCTGGCGGCCGCCGGGGCGGCGCTGCGGCCGTTGGGCGCCGGTACCGCCGGCCTGGAGCCGATGTTCTTCCTGATGGTGCTGGCGGGCCGTGCCATGGGGCCGGGGTTCGGCTTCGTCCTGGGCGCCGTGACGATCTTCGCCTCCGCGCTGCTGACCGGAGGCGTCGGACCGTGGATGCCGTTCCAGATGCTGGCGATGGCCTGGGTGGCGACGGGCGCCGGGCTGCTGCCGGACGGCGGGAGGCTGCGGGGGCGTGCGGAACTGGTGCTGGTCGCCGCCTACGGGGCGGTCGCGGCCCTCGGGTACGGGCTGGTGATGAACCTCCAGGGCTGGCCGTACCTGGCGGGGATGGGGACCGGCATCTCGTTCGTGCCGGGGGACCCTCCCGTCGAGAACCTGCGGCGCTTCGCCGCGTACGCGACGGCGACCTCGCTGGGGTGGGACGTCACCCGGGCCGCGTTGACGGCGGTCCTGGTGCTGACCGTGGGCGGGCTGGTGCTGCGGGCGCTGCGCCGGGCGACCCGCCGCGCCGCGTTCGACCCGCCCGTCGCGTTCGCCCCGCCCACCGGGGCCCCGCCGCCGGGAGGACCGGGCGGCACGTCGCCCGCTGCGTCCGGTGACGGAGAGGGCGGCGGCACGAGCGGCGGCACGGCACAGCCGACGGCGGACGCGGCGGCCCCGGAGCCGGGCGCGGGGGGCCGGGGCAGTGGCGCGCGCAACAGCGCCGCCCCCGGTGGCTTGCCGTAGAGTGGGCGGGTCTGAAGGGGAGTAGCTCTTCGCCGGACCGTCGACATACTGGTCCACCCGCCGCTCGCGGAGGTGGACCCGGCGCCCGGAGCGGGTGTCGCGCAGTGCGCGCCGCCCGCCAGCGAGACCTTCGGCTCAGCAGTGTCCATGACGCTGCCGTGCCGAAGTGTGCGCTCTCCTCGGGCCCGGTCGGCACGGCCCGACCGACGAGGTGTTCCCACCCGTGTTCAGTCTCACCGTCGCCGCCGTGACGTTCGGCGTCGTCTTCCTCGCCGAGTTGCCGGACAAAACGGCACTCGCCGGCCTGGTGCTCGGCACCCGGTACCGCGCCTCCTACGTCTTCGTGGGCGTCGCCGCGGCCTTCGCCTTCCACGTCGCCCTCGCCATCGCCGCCGGTTCGCTGCTGGGGTTGCTGCCGCAGCAGCTGCTGGCGGTCATCGTCGGCCTGCTGTTCCTCGGCGGCGCCGTGCTGCTGCTGCGGCAGAAGGACGAGGAGGAGGGCGAGATCCGCAAGCCGGCGGACCAGTCGTTCTGGAAGGTCGCCGGCAGCGGCTTCATGCTGATCCTCATCGCGGAGTTCGGCGACCTGACGCAGATCATGACCGCCAACCTCGCCGCCCGCTACGACAGCCCCCTCTCGGTGGCGGTAGGCGCCGTGCTGGCGCTGTGGGCGGTCGCGGCCATCGGCATCCTCGGCGGCCGCGCGCTGATGAAGCGGGTCCCGCTGCGGCTCATCACCCGGATCGCGGCGACCGTCATGGCGGTGCTCGGCCTCTGGAGCCTGGTGGAGGCCGTGCGCGGCTGACGACGGCGCCGGCCCTGCGACGAGGGCCCGGTGCGGACCGCCCGCTCGAACCCGAGCGGTCCGCGCCGGGCCTTCGTGCCGTGCACCGCAGCGGGCGTCGCACGCGGCGTCCGAGCGGGCGCGGCATGGCGGCGGGGTCGGCGAGGCGTTCGCCGCCGACGACCGGCTCGGCATCGTCTCCTTCCGCATCGCCGACCCGGAGACGGGCGTCACACAGCGC
>NZ_JAAVJD010000389.1 GCF_012033735.1 Streptomyces lonarensis
CCCGCGGCCACCGCGCCGCGGGGCGCGCGGCGCGGCGCGGGCCTCAGGCGGAGGGCGCGCCCTGCTCCCCCGCGCGCACCAGCCCCGACTCGTAGGCGGCGATCACCAGCTGGGCGCGGTCGCGGGCACCCAGCTTCCCCATGACACGGCTGACGTGGGTCTTCGCGGTCAGCGGCGACAGGTGGAGCGTCGCCGCGATCTCGGCGTTGTTCAACCCGCGCCCCACCAGGGCCAGTACCTGGGACTCCCGACCGGACAGGCCGCCCACCGCGCTCACCGCCCCGGCGCCCGTCGCCGGCGACGGCACCGCCGGCGCGCTCAGCAGCCGCGCGATGAGCCGCCCGGTCGGGCCCGGCGAGAGCAGGGCGTCCCCGGCCGCGACCGTCCGGATGCCCTCCAGCAGTTCCGCGGGCCGGGTGTCCTTCACCAGGAAACCGGAGGCCCCGGCGCGCAGGGCGTCCATCACGTGCTCGTCCGTGTCGTAGGTGGTCAGCACCAGGACGCGCACCCCGGACAGCGCCGGGTCGGCCGCGATCCGCCGGGTCGCCTCGATGCCGTCGAGGTCCGGCATCCGGACGTCCATCACCACCAGCGACGGGCGGGCGCGGCGGGCGGCCTCGACGGCCTCCCGTCCGGTCGCCGCCTCCCCCACCACCGCCATGTCGGGCGCGGAGCCGATCAGCATCGCGAAGGCGGCGCGCACCAGGGCCTGGTCGTCGGCGAGCACCACCTCGATCGGGCCGGCCGGGGGGCCGGGCGCCGCTGCGCCGCCGTGGGCGTCCGGGGCGGCGTCGGGGGTGCGGTGGCTGTCCATACCCCGAGCGTAGGCGGCCGCCGCGGCCGAGGCGTGACGGAGCCCCGCGCCGGCCCGCGGGCACACCGTGGCGCGGCGCGCCGCCGTTACCTGACATGCTTGTCGCCGTGGGCGTGCGGTACGTCGGCGGCCGGGCGGTGTCCCGGCGGTCGGGCTCCGGGCCCACACCGACAGGTCCTCCGCGCCGAGCGGCGCGGTTCCCGCACGGAGGAAGTTCGCGGACATGAGTCAGCAGGTTCGGTCACTGGCAGCAGAGGTGGAGGCCGCCGTCTCGGCGGCGATGGGCGCGGTCGTCCCGGCCGACCTGGCCGGTGAGGACCCCCTCGTCCGACGCAGCGACCACGCGGACTTCCAGTCCAACGTCGCGCTCTCCCTCGCCAAGCGCATGGGCGTCAAGCCGCGCGACCTCGCGGAGCAGCTGCGGGAGGGGCTGGCGGCACAGTCCTGGCTCGCCGAGGTGACCGTCTCGGGCCCCGGCTTCCTCAACATCCGGCTCGCGGACTCCGCGCTGGTGGACCGCCTCGCCGCGCGCGGCGCCGACGACCGGCTCGGCGTCCGGCGGACCCGGGAGTCCGAGGTCGCGGTGGTGGACTACTCGGCGCCGAACGTCGCCAAGGAGATGCACGTCGGCCACCTGCGCTCCACGCTCATCGGCGACGCGCTGGTCCGGGTGCTGGGCCACCTCGGGGCCGAGGTCGTCCGGCAGAACCACGTCGGCGACTGGGGCACCCAGTTCGGGATGCTGATCCAGTACATCACCGAGAACCCGGACCTGACCTGGCGCGACGCCGACATCGACCCGGCGGCCGAGGCCACCGGCAGCGCGGTCTCGGCGCTCGACGGGCTCTACAAGGACGCCCGGAAGGTCTTCGACGCCGACCCGGAGTTCAAGGCGCGGGCGCAGCGCCGTGTCGTGGCGCTCCAGTCCGGCGACGAGGAGACGCTGGCCGCGTGGCGCGAGATCGTCGCGGAGTCGGAGGCGGCGTTCCAGCAGGTGTACAGCCGCCTCGGTGTGCTCCTGACGCGGGACGACGTCGCCGGCGAGTCGTTCTACAACCCGCGGCTGCACGACGTGGTGGCGGAGCTGCAGGAGAAGGGCATCGTCGAGGAGTCTGAGGGCGCCCTCGGCGTCTTCTACGACGACATCCGCGGCCCCGACGACCAGCCCGTACCGCTGCTGGTGCGCAAGCGCGACGGCGGTTTCGGCTACGCGGCGACCGACCTGGCGGCGATCCGCTACCGGGTGCAGGAGCTGAAGGCGACCCGCGTGCTGTACGTGGTGGACGCCCGGCAGGCGCAGCACTTCGACATGGTCTTCCGGACGGCGCGCCGCGCGGGCTGGCTGGGCGAGGGCAGCGAGGCGGTGCACGTCCAGAACGGCACCATCAACGGCCCCGACGGCAAGCCGTTCAAGACCCGTGCGGGCGGCACGGTCCGCCTGGCCGACCTGCTGGACGACGCCCTGGCCCGGGCCCGCGAGGTGATCGCGGAGAAGGACGCCGAGAAGGGCGCCGAGCTGAGCGAGGAGCGGCTCGACGAGGTGGCGCGGGTGGCGAGCATCGGCGCGGTGAAGTACGCCGAGCTGTCGACCTCCCGGGCGAAGAACTACAACTTCGACGTCGCGCAGATGGTGTCCTTCACCGGGCAGACCGGCGTCTACCTGCAGTACACCCACACCCGCATCGCCTCGATCCTGCGGCGGGCCGAGGCGGAGCAGGCGGGCGCCGCGGCGTTCGACGCCTCGCTGCCGCTGGCACCGGCCGAGCGTGACCTGTCGCTGCTGCTCGACGAGTTCGGCGCGACGTTGGACGCGGTGGCGAAGACGCTGGAGCCGCACCGGCTGGCGGGCTACCTCTACACCCTGGCCAAGGCGTACACCGGGTTCTACGAGTCCTGCCCGGTGCTGCGGGCCGACTCCGTCGAGGTCCGCGCCAACCGGCTGGCGCTGTGCCGGCTGACCCGCGACACGCTGGCCTCCGGGCTGGGGCTGCTGGGCATCGAGGCGCCCGAGCGGATGTGACGGCGCGCCGCCCGGTGGCGGCGCGCGTGGGGCGGGTGCGACGGCGAACGAGCCGCCGCGCCCGCCC
>NZ_JAAVJD010000038.1 GCF_012033735.1 Streptomyces lonarensis
CCACGGGGTCGTGGCGGGGCGCGGGCCCGGGCGGGGGCAGGGGCAGGACTCAGCCGATGACGGCCGCCAGTTCGCCGCTCCAGCGGTCCGTGGCGGCCCGCAGCGCGCCGCGGTCGGGTCCGTGGCGCAGCACGTCCCGGCTGACACTCGGCAGCGCCGCGGGGAGCGCCGGTCCCAGCAGGGCGGGCAGGTCCTCGGGGCGGGCGCCCTGGGCGCCGAGTCCCGGCAGCAGCAGGGGACCGCCGATGTCCAGGTCGGCGTGGGTCAGCGCGCCGTCGGCGCCGTCGCCCCCGACCCCGCCGGGCACACCGGCGAGCGTCGCACCGACGACCGCGCCGAAGGAGCCGAACGGGGACCCGGCCGCGGTCGCCGCGTTGTCGCCCGCCAACCGCGCGAGCACGTCGGCGGCGACGCCGCGCCCGTCGGCGCGGCGGGCGCGCTGCAGCGCGCCGCTCTCGGGGTTGGAAGTCCGGGCCAGCACGAAGACACCGGAGCCGGAGGCCACCGCGAGGTCCAGCGCGGGCCGCAGTGCCTCGTACCCCAGGTAGGGCGAGAGCGTCACGGCGTCGCAGAACAGCGGCGAGCCGGGGTCGAGGTACGCCTCGGCGTACGCGCCCATGGTGGAGCCGATGTCCCCGCGCTTGACGTCCAGCAGCACCAGGGCGCCCGCCTCGCGGAAGTCGGCGACGGTCCGCTCCAGCACCGCAACGCCGCGGGAGCCGAACCGCTCGAAGAACGCCGACTGCGGCTTCACGACGGCGACCTGATCGGCGAGCGCCTCCGTGACCGTGCCGCAGAACCGCTCCAGCGCGGCGACGTCCTCCCCGAGCCCCCACTCGCGCAGGAGCCCGGCGTGCGGGTCCACCCCGACGCACAGCGGGCCGCGGCGGGCGGTGGCGGCGCGCAGCCGCTCACCGAAGGGCGTGGTGACGCGGTGGGCGGCGGGTGGGGTCTCGCTCACGGGGTGCCCGCCTTCCGGTTGTCGGCGCCGACCGCCTCGGCCAGGGTCCGGTACGGGCTCTGCCGAAGACGTTCCGCGAGGCCGCGCCGCACCGCGCGCGGCCAGAAGGGCCCGCGGTAGATGTAGGAGCTGTACCCCTGGACGAGGGTGGCGCCCGCCAGGATGCGCTCCCAGGCGTCGTCGGCCGTCTCGATGCCGCCGACACCCACCAGGGTGAGGCGGTCGCCGGTCCGCGCGTGGAGGCGGCGCAGCACCTCCAGCGAGCGGTCGCGGACCGGGGCGCCCGAGAGGCCGCCGGCCCCGATTTCCTCGACCCGCTCGGCCGGGGTGGCCAGGCCGTCGCGGGAGATCGTGGTGTTGGTGGCGATGATGCCGTCCAGGCCCAGTTCGAGGGCGAGGTCGGCGACGGCGTCGACGTCCTCGTCGGCGAGGTCGGGGGCGATCTTCACCAGCAGCGGGACGCGGCGCCCGTCGGGGCCGCCGGCCCGGTCCGCGGCCGCGCGGACGGCGGTCAGCAGCGGGCGCAGGTGCTCGGTCGCCTGGAGGTTGCGCAGCCCCGGGGTGTTGGGCGAGCTGACGTTGACCACGAGGTAGCCCGCGTGGGGGGCCAGCCGCTCGGTCGAGGTGACGTAGTCGGCCGCCGCCTGTGCCTCGGGGACGGCCTTGGTCTTGCCGATGTTGACGCCGAGCCGCGCGTCGAAGGCCGGTCGGCGCTCTGCGAGCCGCCGGGCGACCACCGCGGAGCCGTCGTTGTTGAACCCCATGCGGTTGACCAGCGCGCGGTCCTCGGGGAGGCGGAACAGCCGGGGGGCGGGGTTGCCGGGCTGTCCCTCGCCGGTGACGGTGCCGACCTCGACGAAGTCGAAGCCCGCCATGGTGAGGGCGTCGATGCCGGTGGCGTTCTTGTCGAACCCCGCGGCCAGCCCCAGCGGTCCGGGCAGGTCCAGGCCGAGGGCGCGGACCCGCAGCGCGGCGGGTCGGGGCGCGAGGACGCGGGAGACGGCGCGGCGCACCAGGGGCACCCGGGCCGTGGCGCGCATCGCGCCGAAGGCGAGGTGGTGGGCCCGCTCGGGGTCCATCCGGCGGAAGACGGTACGGAAGAGCAGCCGGTAGCCGGGGTGGGCGGTGGCGCGGTCGCCGCCCCGCGCCACGGCGGGTGCCGTGGTGCGGGGGGCGCCTGCACCCGAAGGGGTGGGCATGGGAGTCGGTCCCTCTCAGCTCTGGGAGCGCGCGGTGTCGAGGTGCTGGGCGTGCTCCTGGAGGGAGCGGACGCCGACCTCGTCACGTGCGAGGGCGTCGATGCCCTGAACCGCGGCGGACAGCGCCTGGACGGTGGTCAGGCACGGCACGCCGCGGGAGACGGCGGCGGTGCGGATGTCGTAGCCGTCGAGGCGCCCGCCGGTGCCGTAGGGCGTGTTGACGATGAGGTCGACCTGGCCGGCGTGGATGAGCTGGACGATGGTCGGCTCGCCGTTCGGGCCCTCTCCCTCGTTGTGCTTGCGCACGGAGGTGACCTCGACGCCGTTGCGGCGCAGCACCTCGGCGGTGCCGGAGGTGGCCAGCAGCTCGAAGCCGTGTTCCCGCAGCGTCCGCGCGGGGAAGATCATCGCGCGCTTGTCGCGGTTGGCGACGGAGACGAAGGCCCGGCCCTTGGTGGGCAGCGCGCCGTAGGCGGCGGCCTGCGACTTGGCGTAGGCGGTGCCGAAGACGGCGTCGATGCCCATGACCTCGCCGGTGGAGCGCATCTCCGGGCCGAGGACGGTGTCCACTCCGCGGCCGTGGGTGTCGCGGAAGCGGCTCCACGGCATCACCGCCTCCTTGACGGAGATCGGCGCGTCCAGCGGGAGGGTCCCGCCGTCGCCCACCGCCGGGAGCATCCCCTCGGCGCGCAGCTCGGCGACGGTGGCGCCCAGCGAGATGCGGGCGGCTGCCTTCGCCAGCGGGACGGCGGTCGCCTTGGAGGTGAAGGGGACGGTCCGCGAGGCCCGGGGGTTGGCCTCCAGGACGTAGAGGATGTCCCCGGCCATGGCGAACTGGATGTTGATCAGGCCACGGACGCCGACCCCGCGGGCGATCGCCTCGGTGGAGGCGCGCAGCCGCTTGATGTCGTGGCCGCCGAGGGTCATCGGCGGCAGGGCGCAGGCCGAGTCGCCGGAGTGGATGCCGGCCTCCTCGATGTGCTCCATGACGCCGCCGAGGTACAGCTCCTCGCCGTCGTAGAGCGCGTCCACGTCGATCTCGATGGCGTCGTCGAGGAACCGGTCGATGAGGACCGGGTGGTCGGCGACGAGCCCCGCGTGCTGCTCCAGGTAGGCGGCGAGCGCCTCCTCGTCGTACACGATCTGCATGCCGCGGCCGCCGAGGACGTAGGACGGGCGGACCATGACGGGGTAGCCGATGCCCGCGGCGATGGCACGGGCCTCGGGGTAGGAGAAGGCGGTGCCGTACTTGGGGGCGGGCAGGCCCGCGTCGGCGAGGACCCGGCCGAAGGCACCGCGGTCCTCGGCGGCGTGGATCGCCTCCGGCGGGGTGCCGACGATGGGGACCCCGTTGTCCTTGAGCGCCTGCGCCAGCCCCAGCGGGGTCTGGCCGCCGAGCTGGACGACGACGCCCGCGACGGGCCCGGCCAGCGTCTCGGCGTGCACGATCTCCAGGACGTCCTCCAGGGTGAGCGGCTCGAAGTACAGCCGGTCGGAGGTGTCGTAGTCGGTGGAGACGGTCTCGGGGTTGCAGTTGACCATCACGGTCTCGTAGCCGGCCTCGCTGAGCGCGAAGGAGGCGTGGACGCAGGAGTAGTCGAACTCGATGCCCTGGCCGATGCGGTTGGGGCCGGAGCCGAGGATGATCACGGCGGGCTTCTCGCGCGGCGACACCTCGGTCTCCTCCTCGTAGGAGGAGTAGAAGTACGGCGTGCGGGCGGCGAACTCGGCCGCGCAGGTGTCGACCGTCTTGTAGACGGGGCGGATGTCCAGCGCGTGCCGGACCTCGCGCACCACGTCCTCGCGCAGGCCGCGCATCTCGGCGATCTGGGCGTCGGAGAAGCCGTGGCGCTTGGCGTGCCGCAGCAGCTCCGGTTCCAGCCGGTCCGCGTCGGCGATCTCGGTGGCGACCTCGTGGATCAGGAACAGCTGGTCGATGAACCAGGGGTCGATCCGGGTGGCCGCGAAGACCTGCTCCTGCGTGGCGCCGGCGCGGATGGCGCGCATGACGGTGTGGACGCGGCCGTCGGTGGGGACCGCCGCGGCGCGCAGCAGCGCCTCGCACTCGTCCGCGCCGCGGGTGGCTCGGGAGAAATCGAACTGCGACCCCTTCTGCTCCAGCGAGCGCAGCGCCTTGTTGAAGGCCTCTGTGAAGTTGCGGCCGAAGGCCATGGCCTCGCCGACCGACTTCATGGTGGTGGTGAGGGTGGGGTCGGCGCCGGGGAACTTCTCGAAGGCGAACCGGGGCACCTTGACGACCACGTAGTCGAGCGAGGGCTCGAAGGAGGCCGGGGTCTTCTCTGTGATGTCGTTGGGAATCTCGTCCAGCGTGTAGCCGATGGCCAGCTTGGCCGCGATCTTGGCGATCGGGAAGCCGGTGGCCTTGGAGGCGAGCGCGGAGGAGCGGGAGACCCGGGGGTTCATCTCGATGACGACGACCCGGCCGTCCTCGGGGTCGACCGCGAACTGGATGTTGCAGCCGCCGGTGTCGACGCCGACCTCGCGGATGACCTCGATGCCGATGTCGCGCAGCACCTGGTACTCGCGGTCGGTGAGGGTCATGGCGGGGGCCACGGTGATGGAGTCGCCGGTGTGGACGCCCATCGGGTCGAAGTTCTCGATGGAGCAGACGACCACGACGTTGTCGTGCTTGTCCCGCATCAGCTCCAGCTCGTACTCCTTCCAGCCGAGGATGGACTCCTCCAGGAGCACCTCGGTGGTCGGCGAGAGCGCCAGCCCCTGGCCGGCGATGCGGCGCAGGTCCTCCTCGTCGTGGGCGAAGCCGGAGCCGGCGCCGCCCATGGTGAAGGACGGCCGGACGACGACGGGGTACCCTCCGAGCGCGTCGACCCCGGCCAGCACCTCGTCCATGCTGTGGCAGATGACGGAGCGGGCGGACTCGCCGTGGCCGATGCGGCCGTTGACCGCCTCGACGACCTCCTTGAACAGCTGGCGGTCCTCGCCCTTGCGGATCGCCTCGACGTCAGCGCCGATCAGCTCCACGCCGTGGCGCTCCAGGACGCCGGACTCGAAGAGCGAGATGGCGGTGTTGAGCGCGGTCTGGCCGCCGAGGGTCGGCAGCAGCGCGTCGGGGCGCTCCTTGGCGATGATCTTCTCGACGAACTCCGGGGTGATCGGCTCGACGTAGGTGGCGTCGGCGATCTCGGGGTCGGTCATGATCGTCGCCGGGTTGGAGTTGACCAGGATGACCCGCAGGCCCTCGGCCTTGAGCACCCGGCACGCCTGGGTCCCGGAGTAGTCGAACTCGGCGGCCTGGCCGATGACGATCGGGCCGGAGCCGATGACCAGGACGGACTGGATATCGGTGCGCTTAGGCACGCTGGTCCTCCATCAGGGAGACGAAGCGGTCGAACAGGTAGGCCGCGTCGTGCGGGCCGGCCGCCGCCTCGGGGTGGTACTGGACGCTGAACGCGGGGCGGTCCAGCAGGCGCAGCCCCTCGACGACGTCGTCGTTGAGGCAGACGTGGGAGACCTCGGCCCGGCCGAACGGCGTGTCGCTGACACGGTCCAGCGGGGCGTCCACGGCGAAGCCGTGGTTGTGGGCGGTGACCTCGACCTTGCCGGTGGCGCGGTCCTTGACCGGCTGGTTGATGCCGCGGTGGCCGTACTTCAGCTTGAAGGTGCCGAAGCCGAGGGCGCGGCCGAGGATCTGGTTGCCGAAGCAGATGCCGAACAGCGGGGTGGAACGTTCCAGCACGCCGCGCATCAGCGCCACGGGGTGGTCGGCGGTGGCGGGGTCGCCGGGGCCGTTGGAGAAGAACACGCCGTCGGGGGCGAGGGCGTAGATCTGCTCCAGCGTGGTGGTGGCCGGCAGGACGTGGACCTCGATGCCGCGCTCGGCCATCCGCTGCGGGGTCATGCCCTTGATGCCGAGGTCGATCGCGGCAACGGTGTACTTCTTCTCGCCGACCGCGGGCACCGTGTAGGGCTCGGCGGTGGCGACCTCGGCGGAGAGGTCGGCGCCGGCCATCTGCGGCGCGGTGCGCACCCGCTCCAGCAGCACGTCGGGGGCGGCGAGCGCGTCGCCGGAGAAGATACCGACGCGCATGGCGCCGCGCTCCCGCAGGTGGCGGGTGAGGGCGCGGGTGTCCACGCCGCTGATGCCGACGACGCCCTGGTCGGCGAGCTCCACGCCGAGGCCGCGGCTGGCGCGCCAGTTGGAGTGGCGGCGCGCGGGGTCGCGGACGACGTACCCGGCGACCCAGATGCGGCGGGACTCGGGGTCCTCGTCGTTGACGCCGGTGTTGCCGATGTGCGGGGCGGTCATCACGACCACCTGGCGGTGGTACGAGGGGTCGGTCAGCGTCTCCTGGTACCCGGTCATGCCGGTGGAGAAGACGGCCTCGCCGAGGGTCTGGCCGACCGCCCCGTAGGAGCGGCCCGCGAAGGTGCGGCCGTCCTCCAGGACGAGCATGGCGGGGGACGCGGGTGCGGTGGTCACGGTGCGCCTTCCTGGTGGTGCGGGAGCGCGGCTCCGTCGCCGGCGCGGGAGGTGTCTGCGGGGGTGCCGTCGGTGGTGGCGGCCGCCGCGGCGTTGACGGCCTCCACCCAGGCGGGGTGCTCGCCGGCCTGGTCGAACCGGAAGCCGGAGTCCAGCCGCCGACCGCCGTGCTCCCAGGTGATGACGAGCAGGCCGCCCTCGGTGAGGACCTTGCCGGCGATCGCCTTGTCCAGCCGGGCGCCGCGGAGGCGGCCGGTGGGCACGAAGAAGGTGCTGGCGGCGGGCCGCTCGACCAGCAGTCCCTCATCGGTGAGGCTGAGGTCGGCGCGGCTGCGGGTGCCCAGGCCGCGGGCGATGATCCGGTCCAGCCACTGCCCGGCCGTGGTCGAGCCGTGGTAGCGGCCGGTGGCGGTGAGGTGGACGGCGCCGGTCTCGGCCGGTGCCTGCGGCAGCGGCGGCAGGTCGCCCTGCGCCTCACCGCGGCGCTGCCAGGCGCGGCGCATCAGCCAGTACAGCAGGACGACGACGAGGATCATGCCGATGGTCCAGCTGATGTAGCCGGGCCAGTTGATCTCGGGGCGCTCGACGGCGAGGATCGCGGGCGCCGCGGCGGAGGTGAGGTCGGTCATGCCAGCTCACCGTCCACCAGCGTCGCGCGACCGCGGAGGAAGGTGTGGGTGACCCGGCCGGGCAGCTCGCGGCCGCGGTACGGGGTGTTGCGGCTGCGCGAGGCGAAGCCGGCGGGGTCCACCGGCTGCCGGTGCGCCGGGTCCACGAGGGTGAGGTTGGCGGGCTCGCCCACCTCCAGCGGCCGGCCGTGGCCCTCGAGCCGGCCGATCGCCGCGGGCCGGTGCGACATCCGGTCGGCGACGCCCGCCCAGTCGAGCAGCCCGGTGTCGACCATGGTGTGCTGCACCACGGACAGGGCGGTCTCCAACCCGACCATGCCCATGGCCGCGGCGCCCCACTCGCAGTCCTTGTCCTCCTGCGGGTGGGGGGCGTGGTCGGTCGCGACGCAGTCGATGGTGCCGTCGGCCAGCGCCTGCCGGAGGGCGAGCACGTCCTCCTCGGTCCGCAGCGGCGGGTTCACCTTGTAGACGGGGTCGTAGGAGCGCACCAGTTCGTCGGTGAGCAGCAGGTGGTGCGGGGTGACCTCGGCGGTGACGTCCCAGCCCTTGGCCTTGGCCCAGCGCACGATCTCCACCGACCCGGCGGTGGAGAGGTGGCAGATGTGGATACGGGAGCCGACGTGCGCGGCGAGCAGCACGTCCCGGGCGATGATCGACTCCTCGGCCACCGCCGGCCAGCCGGTGAGACCCAGCTCGGCGGAGACGGTGCCCTCGTTCATCTGGGCGCCCTCGGTGAGGCGGGGCTCCTGGGCGTGCTGGGCGATGACGCCGTCGAAGGCCTTCACGTACTCCAGGGCGCGGCGCATGATCACGGCGTCGTCCACGCACTTGCCGTCGTCGGAGAAGACCCGGACGCCGGCGGCGGAGTCGTGCATCGCGCCGAGTTCGGCGAGCTTGGTCCCCTCCAGCCCGACGGTGACCGCGCCCACGGGCTGCACGTCGCAGTAGCCGGACTCCCGGCCCAGCCGCCAGACCTGCTCCACCACACCGGCGGTGTCCGCCACCGGGAAGGTGTTGGCCATGGCGTGGACGGCGGTGAAGCCGCCGGCTGCGGCAGCGCGGGTGCCGGTCAGCACCGTCTCGGAGTCCTCGCGGCCGGGCTCGCGCAGGTGGGTGTGGAGGTCGACCAGGCCGGGGAGGAGGATCTGCCCGGCGGCCTCGACGACACGGGCGTCGCCGGCGTCGAGGGCGGTGCCCACGGCGGCGATGACGCCGTTCTCGACGAGGACGTCCCGCTCCTCACCGCCGAGCACGCGCGCGCCGCGGATCAGGGTCTTGGCTTCGGTCACTGGTTCTCCTCGGCTTCCCCGGCGGCGCCGGGTGCGGTGGCGGTCGGGGCGGTGGCGGTCGGGGCGGTGGCAGTGGCGGGTGCGGCGCTCGGGGCGGGGCCGGCGGGCGCCCCGCCGAGCAGCAGGTAGAGCACCGCCATCCGGACGGAGACGCCGTTGGTGACCTGCTCCACCGCGGTGCACCGCGGGGAGTCGGCGACCTCGGCGGTGATCTCCATGCCGCGGTTCATCGGGCCGGGGTGCAGCACCACGGCGTGCTCGGGCATGGTGGCCATCCGCTCGCCGTTCAGCCCGTAGCGGCGGGCGTACTCCCGCTCGGTGGGGAAGTACGCGGCGGTCATCCGCTCGCGCTGGACGCGCAGCATCATCACCGCGTCGGTCTTGGGCAGGACGGCGTCCAGGTCGTAGGAGACCGAGCACGGCCAGCCCTCGGAGCCGATCGGGATGAGGGTGGGCGGGGCCACCACCGTCACCTCGGCGCCCAGCGTCGTGAGCAGCAGCACGTTGGAGCGGGCCACCCGGCTGTGCAGTATGTCGCCGACGATCGTGATGTGACGCCCTGTCAGGTCGCGGCCGACCCCGTCACCGCTCCCGGCGAGACGGTGACGGAGCGTGAAGGCGTCGAGCAGAGCCTGGGTGGGGTGCTCGTGGGTGCCGTCGCCGGCGTTGACGACGCTGCCGCCGATCCACCCGGAGGTGGCCAGCCGGTGCGGCGCCCCGGAGTCGTGGTGGCGGATGACGACGGCGTCGGCGCCCATCGCTTCCAGCGTGAGGGCGGTGTCCTTCAGGGACTCGCCCTTGGAGACCGAGGAGCCCTTGGCCGAGAAGTTGATGACGTCCGCGGAGAGCCGCTTGGCGGCGGCCTCGAACGAGATGCGGGTGCGGGTGGAGTCCTCGAAGAAGAGGTTCACCACGGTGCGGCCGCGGAGCGTCGGGAGCTTCTTGATCGGCCGGTCGGCGAGCCGGGCCAGTTCCTGCGCGGTGTCCAGGACCATCACCGCGTCGTCGCGGGTGAGGTCGGCGGCCGAGATGAGGTGGTGCTTCATCTGTTGCCAGGGGCCTTCCGTGGGATTCGGGCAGACGTCGGTCGGGAGGTGGGGCGCCGCTCGCGGGCACGGCGGAGCCGGGCGGCCCGCGCGGCGGGGCGCCTCGGGCACGGCACGGGTGGCCTAGCCGTCGGCGGCGGGCTCGCCGCGCCCGAGGAGCACGCCGTCGCGGCCGTCCTCCTCGGCGAGCTGCACCCGGACCGCCTCGCGCAGCGAGGTCGGCAGGTTCTTCCCGACGTAGTCGGCACGGATCGGGAGGCGGCGGTGGCCGCGGTCCACCAGCACCGCGAGCTGCACGGCGCGGGGCCGGCCGAGGTCGCCGAGGGCGTCCAGCGCGGCCCGGATGGTGCGGCCGGAGAACAGCACGTCGTCGACGAGGACGACCAGCCGGTCGTCCACCCCCTCGGCGGGGATCTCGGTGCGCGCCAGGGCCCGCGCGGGGCGCAGCCGCAGGTCGTCGCGGTACATGGTGATGTCGAGCGAACCGACGGGCACCGGTCCCCCGGTGATGTCGTGCAGCTTGGAGGCCAGCCGGTGGGCGAGGTGCACGCCGCGGGTGGGGATGCCGAGCAGGACCACGTCGTCGGCGCCCTTGGCGCGCTCGACGATCTCGTGGGCGATGCGGGTGAGCACCCGCGCGATGTCCGGCGCCTCCAGCACAGAGCGGGGCGGCGATGAGGTTGCGTCCATACGAATCGGACCTCCTTCCCCGCCTCTCGGGACGGGTCTTAAAGGACGCCTGGCGTTCGGTGCGGACGGACCGTTTCCGGCCGGGGCCGATCAGGCTCCGCCACACCTGCCCGGCAGCATAGCAGCGCCCCCGGATGCGCCGGTATCAGCCCTGGTCAGAGCATTCGGGAAGGCTCTCCGCTTGACGGCGCCCATCACGCTGCGTAACCTCACACTGGGTTACAGATCAGCTTTCCGGGGAGTCACATGTCCAGCGAATACGCCAAACAGCTCGGGGCCAAGCTCCGCGCCATCCGGACCCAGCAGGGCCTCTCTCTGCACGGGGTCGAAGAGAAGTCCCAGGGCCGCTGGAAGGCGGTCGTGGTGGGCAGCTACGAGCGCGGCGACCGTGCGGTCACCGTGCAGCGCCTCGCCGAGCTGGCCGACTTCTACGGGGTGCCGGTGCAGGAACTCCTGCCGGGCACGACCCCCGGTGGCGCGGCGGAACCGCCGCCCAAGCTCGTCCTCGACCTGGAGCGCCTCGCCCACGTCCCCGCCGAGAAGGCCGGTCCGCTCCAGCGCTACGCGGCGACCATCCAGAGCCAGCGCGGCGACTACAACGGCAAGGTCCTCTCGATCCGCCAGGACGACCTGCGCACCCTCGCCGTCATCTACGACCAGTCACCCTCGGTGCTGACCGAGCAGCTCATCAGCTGGGGCGTGCTCGGCGCGGACGCGCGGCGCGCCGTCCAGACCGACGACAACTGAGCAACGCCGAAGCGGCGGGGCGGGGCACCGGTTCTCCGGTGGTCCCGCCCCGCCGCGGCGTTTCGGTGGCCGGTCGCGGACGAGTGCCGCGGCCGTCGGGGGTCAGCGACGCAAGGTCGGCTTGAGCTCCTTCAGCCGGCCGAGCAGGCCGTTGACGAAGGCCGGCGAGTCGTCCGTGGAGAACTCCTTCGCCAGCTGCACCGCCTCGTCGAGGACGACGGCGTCGGGCGTCTCGTCCTGCCAGATCAGCTCGTAGGCGCTCAGCCGCAGCAGGTTGCGGTCGACCCCCGGCATCCGGTCCAGCGGCCAGCCCACCGTGTAGGTGGAGAGCAGCTCGTCGATGCGGGCGGCGTTCTCGGCGTAGCCTTCGACCAGCGTCATGGTGTACTCGCTGACCCGGGGCTGGCGGTCGTCGTCCAGCGACAACCGCACCCAGTCGGCGAGGACCTCGTTGACGGGGGCGCCGCGCTGGTCCGCCTCGAAGAGGATCTGGAGCGCGCGCCGGCGTGCCTTGCTGCGTGCGGCCACGGTTAGCTGTTCACCCGGCCGAGGTACTCGCCGGAACGGGTGTCGACCTTGACCTTCTCACCGGTGGTGATGAAGAGCGGGACGCCGATCTCGTACCCGGTCTCCAGCCGCGCGGGCTTGGTGCCGCCGGTGGAGCGGTCGCCCTGCACACCGGGCTCGGTGTACTCGATGACCAGCTCGACGGAGGCGGGCAGCTCGATGAAGAGCGGGCTCTCCTCGTAGATGGCCACGGTGCAGTCCTGGCCCTCCAGGAGGTAGTTGGCGGTGTCGCCGACCGTCTCCGGGGTGATGGTGAGCTGGTCGAAGGTCTCGGTGTCCATGAAGACGAAGTCGGCGCCGTCCTTGTAGGAGAACTGCATGCCGCGTCGGTCGACCGTGGCCGTCTCGACCTTGGTCCCGGCGTTGAAGGTCTTGTCGACCACCTTGCCGGAGAGCACGTTCTTGAGCTTGGTACGGACGAAGGCGCCGCCCTTGCCGGGCTTGACGTGCTGGAACTCGACTACGGACCACAGCTGGCCCCCGTCGAGCTTGAGCACCATGCCGTTCTTGAGGTCGTTCGTGGTGGCCACGGTCGCGGAATCTCCTGAGGCTGCTGCTGGTGACCGGAGGCGCTCCCGCCCGACCCCCGAGCGGAGCTACAGGGCGAGGAGTTCCTTGGTCGTGATGGTGAGTAGCTCGGGTCCGCCGTCCGCCACGGGGCGAACGACGAGCGTGTCGTCAATCCGGACGCCGCCCCGACCCGGAAGGTGGACCCCGGGTTCGACGGTGACCGGCACACGAACGCCCAGTCTACCCATGGCCGCGGGGGCCAGACGCGGGTCCTCTCCCATTTCGAGCCCGACCCCCTCCCCCGTGAGCGGCCCGAGGGCGTCCGCGTGCCCCGCGCCGTCCAGGACGGCGCGGGCCGCGCGGTCCACCTCACGGCACTCCGTTCCGGGCGCCAGCGTCTCCCGCGCGGCCCGCTGAGCGGCGAAGACGAGTTCGTAGAGCTCGATCTGCCAGTCGGCCGGCCGGCTGCCGATCACGAAGGTCCGCCCGATCCGGCAGCGGTAGCCCCGGTAGCGCGCTCCGAGCCGGACCGTCAGGAAGTCTCCCTCCTCGACGCGCCGGTCGGTCGGGCGGTGCCCGGCGCTGCCGGAGTTGGCGCCGGTCGCCACCGAGGTGGGGAACGCCGCGCCGTCGGCGCCGTGGTCCACCAGCCGGCGTTCCAGCTCCAGGGCGAGATGCCGCTCGGTCCGGCCGACGAGGATCGACTCCAGCAGCTCGCCGAGGGCCCGGTCGGTGATCTCCGCGGCGGTGCGCAGCGCGGCGATCTCCGCCTCGTCCTTGACCAGCCGCCGCTGCTCGACCGCGCGGGCGAGGTCTCCCAGCGGCAGTCCGCCGCCTGCGGCACGGACGGCGCGGTACCGGGCCACCGTCAGGTGGTGCTCCTCCACCGCCAGCGAGGCGGCGCCGTCGCGGGCGGCGAGGACGGCCGCGGTCGCCGCCGGGTCGGTGTCGCCGTCCACCGCCAGCAGCCGCAGGGCGTCGTCGGGCGTGCCGCGCAGCGCGGCGACCGCTCCCCCGACGAGGACGTCCTCGCCGCCCGGGGTCAGCAGTAGCGCCGCGTGGGCGGGCACCGCACCGACCAGGTAGCGGAGGTTGGCGGGTCGGGAGATCAGCAGCGCCGTGCCGTCACCCGGGGAACAGTGGGCGCGCAGCGCCGCGCGCCGTGCCGCGTGGACCTCGGACATGGTCCGAGACTACGCAGCGCAGCGGCCCGCAGCCCGTTCGGTTGGGCCGGACGGGGCCGAGGTTGCCCCGTGCGGCGGTGTCCGCCGCACCCTCGAACCGCTCACCAGTCCAGGGGGGTGGTGAAGCTGCGCGCCACGGCCTCGTCGATCAGCCGGACGGTGGTCCCCACGTCCAACCGCGAGTTGTCGATGATCGGCAGCCCCGAGCCGTACCAGCCGGCCATCCGGCCGTGGATCGCCGCGACCTCCTCGTCGGCGAGGCGGCGGGTGCCGCTGCGCTCGGCGTTGCGGGCGAGGACGACCTCCAGGCCGGGCAGCAGGACGACGGGGATCAGCCCCGGGCCGACGTGCCGCTTCCAGCCGCCGAGACCGATGGCGGGCCGGTCGGGGAAGACGGCGTCGTCCAGGACGCAGGAGATGCCGTTGGCCAGGTAGTTGCGGGCCGCGAAGCCGCAGGTGCGGCGGGCCAGCCGGTACTGCGCCTCGGACCGCTCGTCCCAGCCGGACCGGGGGTCGGCGAAGCCGGAGCGGACCCACTCCCGCACGTCGTCCAGGCTGATGTGGGCGGTGGGGACCTGGCGTTGGTCGGCCCAGCGGCGGGCGACCGTCGTCTTCCCTGCGCCCGCGGGGCCGATCAGCAGCACGGCCAGCGCCGCCGTCGCGGGGTCCGCGGGGGCGGCCGCCGGCGGCTGCTCGGGGGCGGGTGGCGGCAGTCGGAACTCGCCGGTGACGCCTGCCTCCGGAGGCGCCGGCGGTGGGACGGGGACCCCCGCGGGGTGAGTCATGCGCTGCCGCTCCGTCGTCGTCGAGGCGGGGCCGGCGCCCCGCGCTGCAGGGGCCACGGTGCCACACCGCGGCCCGCTGGGCCATGTCGCGGGGTGAGCGTACCGCCCTCCCGCGCGGCGGTGCGGGAGGTACGCGTTCAGTCCCCCGTGACGGCCGGGTCGGCCGCCAGGGCGCGCAGCCCCAGCACGTAGGAGGTGGTGCCGAAACCGGCGATGGTGCCGGTGGCGACGGCGGAGACCACCGAGAGGTGGCGGAAGGACTCCCGGGCGTGCGGGTTGCTCAGGTGGATCTCGATGAGCGGCGCCGTCCGCTGGGCGGCGGCGTCCCGCAGCGCGTAGGAGTAGTGGGTGAAGGCCGCCGGGTTGAGCAGTACCGGGTGGCGCCCGTCCGCCGCCTCGTGGAGCCAGCCGACCAGCTCGGCCTCGTCGTCGGTCTGCCGGACCTCGACCTCCAGGCCGAGGTCGCGGCCGGTGGCCACGCAGAGCTCCACCAGCCGGGCGTGGTCGGCCGAGCCGTAGACGTCCGGTTCTCGGGAGCCCAGCCGGCCGAGGTTCGGCCCGTTGAGGACGAGCACCCGGCTCACGCGGCGATCTCCGCGTGGGCGGCCAGCAGCATCGCCGGGTCGGGGCCCTCCAGGACCGCGGGGCGCGCCAGCCCGTCGAGGACGATGAAGCGCAGCAGGTCGCCGCGGGACTTCTTGTCGACCTTCATGGTCTCCAGCAGCCTCGGCCACTGGTCGCCGCGGTAGGTGACGGGGAGTCCGACGGAGGTGAGGACGGCCCGGTGCCGGTCGGCGGTGGCGTCGTCCAGCTTTCCGGCGATGCGGCCCAGTTCGGCGGCGAAGACCATGCCCACGGAGACGGCCGCGCCGTGGCGCCACTCGTAGCGCTCGTTCTTCTCGATCGCGTGGGCGAGGGTGTGGCCGTAGTTGAGGATCTCGCGCCGGCCGGCCTCGCGGAGGTCGCCGGAGACCACCTCGGCCTTCACCCGGATGGACCGCTCCACCAGCTCGGCGGTGACGGGGCCGTCCGCCCGGCGGGCCGCCTCCGGGTCGCGCTCGATCAGGTCGAGGATGGCGGGGTCGGCGATGAACCCCGCCTTGATGATCTCAGCGAGCCCGGAGACGTAGTCGTGGACCGGCAGGCTCGCGAGCGCCGCGAGGTCGCACAGCACCCCGGCGGGCGGGTGGAAGGACCCGACGAGGTTCTTGCCCTCGGCGGTGTTGATGCCGGTCTTGCCGCCGACGGCGGCGTCCACCATGCCCAGCACGGTGGTGGGCACGGCCACCCACCGCACCCCGCGCAGCCAGGTCGCGGCGACGAACCCGGCGAGGTCGGTGGTCGCGCCGCCGCCGACGCCGACGATGACGTCGGTGCGGGTGAACCCGCTCTGGCCGAGCGCCTTCCAGCAGTAGGCGGCGACCTCGGCGGTCTTGGCCTCCTCGGCGTTGGGCACCTGGACGGCGATCGCCTCGTACCCCTGGTCGGCGAGGTCCTGCCGGAGCACGTCGCCGGTCTCGGCGAGGGCCTCGGGGTGGATGACGGCGACCCGCCGCGCGTCGCCGACCAGCGCGGGCAGCTGGTCGAGCAGCCGGTGGCCGATCAGCACGTCGTAGGGGGCGGCGCCGGCCTCGCCCGCGACGGTGATGCGGGTGGGTGCGGTGTCGTCGGTCATGCCTCGGTCAGCTCCAATGCGGTGAGGACGGCCAGGGTGACCTCCTCGGGCGTCCGCCCCTCGGTCGCCACGACCGTGCGGGCGACGCCGGTGTACAGGGGGCGGCGGGTCTCCATCATGGTGCGCCACTGCTTGCGGGGGTTGACCGCGAGCAGCGGGCGCGGGGCGTCCAGGCCGACGCGGTGGACGGCGTCGGCGAGCGCCACGTCGAGGAAGACGACGGGGAGCCCGGCGAGCAGTTCCCGGGTGGCCGGCCGCATGACGGCGCCGCCCCCCAGGGCGAGCACCCCGCGGTGGGTCGCGACGGCGGAGGCGACCGCCTCGGCCTCCAGGTCGCGGAAGTGGTCCTCACCGTCGGTGAGGAAGATCTCCGCGACCTCCTTGCCGGCGGCTGCCTCGACATCGGCGTCGGTGTCGCGGAGGCTGACCCCCAGCCGCTCGGCGAGGAGGCCGCCGACGGTGGTCTTGCCGGCGCCGGGCGGCCCGACCAGGACGACCAGCGGGTGGTCGGTGCTCACCGGACCCCCAGACCGTCGAGGTAGCCGCGGACGTTGCGGCGGGTCTCGGCGACGTTGTCGCCGCCGAACTTCTCCGCCACCGCGTCGGCGAGGACCAGGGCGACCATGGCCTCGGCCACGATGCCGGCGGCCGGGACGGCGCAGACGTCGGAGCGCTGGTGGTGTGCGCGGGCGACCTCGCCGGTGGCGACGTCGACGGTGGCCAGGGCGCGGGGCACGGTCGCGATGGGCTTCATCGCGGCACGCACGCGCAGCACCTCACCGGTGGTCAGGCCGCCCTCGGTGCCGCCGGACCGGCCGGACGCGCGGCGGATGCCGAGGTCGCGGCCGCCGTCGGCCCCGGGCTCGGCGCCAGGGGTCGTCGCGAGGATCTCGTCGTGTGCCTGCGAGCCGGGGACGCGGGCGAGGTCGAACCCGTCGCCGACCTCGACGCCCTTGATCGCCTGGATGCCCATGAGCGCGCCGGCCAGCCGGGCGTCCAGGCGGCGGTCCCAGTGGACGTGGGAGCCGAGCCCGACGGGGGCGTCGTGGGCGACGACCTCCACCACACCGCCGAGGGTGTCGCCGTCGCGGTGGGCCTGGTCGATCTCCGCCACCATGGCGGCGGAGGCGTCCTGGTCCAGGCAGCGCACGGGGTCGGCGTCCAGCCGCTCGACATCGCCGGGCAGCGGCAGCGTGCCGTAGGGGGCGCGGGCGGCGCCGAGCTCCACCACGTGCGAGACGACCTCGATGCCGGCGGTCTCCCGCAGGTAGGAGCGGGCGACGGCGCCCAACGCCACCCGGGCGGCGGTCTCCCGGGCCGAGGCCCGCTCCAGGATCGGACGCGCCTCGTCGAAGCCGTACTTCTGCATGCCGGCGAGGTCCGCGTGGCCCGGGCGGGGCCGCGTCAGCGGCGCGTTGCGCGCCAGGGAGGCCAGCTCCTCCGGGTCCACGGGGTCGGCCGCCATGACCTTCTCCCACTTGGGCCACTCGGTGTTCCCGATCATGACGGCGACCGGGGAGCCGAGGGTGAGGCCGTGGCGGACGCCGCCGAGGAAGGTGACCTCGTCGCGCTCGAACTTCATGCGGGCGCCGCGGCCGTACCCCAGCCTGCGCCGGGCGAGGTGGTCGGCGACCGCCTCGGTGTCCACCGGCACCCCGGCCGGCAGCCCTTCGATGGTCGCCACCAGCGCGGGGCCGTGCGACTCCCCCGCCGTCAGCCAGCGCAGCCTGCTCAACGGACCCTCCACCTCATGTCGATCACGCTTCGTGCCCGGCCATCCTCGCACGCGGTCCGGCCGCCGCCGCGCGGCCGTCCAGGGTGCGGGACGGGGCGACGGGCCGGTCAGGCGTGGCGCCCGGCCAGTGCGCTCTCGCCCGCGGCGCGCATGGCGGCGAGCGGGGCAGGCGACCGACCGGTCATGAGTTCGACCTGGACCACCGCCTGGTGGAGCAGCAGGTCGAGCCCGCCGACGACGGTCGCTCCCCGGGCGCTCCAGGCGGCCGCCAGCGCGGTCGGCCAGGGCTCGTAGAGCACGTCGAAGAGGGTCCCGGGGCGGTCGGGCACCGCGGCGGCGAGGGCGTCCGCGGCACCGGCCGGGGTGGTGGCGATCACCAGCGGCGCGTCCAGCGCCTCGGCGGCGCGCTCCCAGGGAGCGGTCCGCACCGCGACCCCGAGCCGCTCACCCCACTCCGCCATCTCGCGGGCCCGCTCCGGGCCCCGGACGTACGCGGTGACCTCGCCCGTGCAGACGTGGCCCAACGCCGCGAGGGCGGAGGAGGCGGTGGCGCCGGCGCCGAGCACGGCGGCACGCTCCACGCGCGTGACCCCGCGCTCGGCGAGCGCGGCGACCATCCCGGGGATGTCGGTGTTGTCACCGGTGCGGGCGCCGTCCGCACCGAACAGCACGGTGTTGACGGCGCCGACCGAGGCGGCGGCCGGGGTCACCGCGTCCAGCAGCGGGAGTACCGCCCGCTTGAGCGGCATCGTCAGGCTGAGCCCGGCCCACTCCCCGCCCAACTCCGCGAGGAACGCCGGGAGCCGCTCCTCGTCCACCTCGTACCGGTCGTAGCGCCAGGCGGTGAGGCCGAGCGCGGCGTACGCGGCGCGGTGGAGGTCGGGCGAGAGGGAGTGGGCGACGGGCGCTCCGAGGACGGCTGCCCGGCGCGCGTCAGCTGGTGCTCTCCGCGCCGCGCCGTCGGTTGTACTCCTCGCGGAGCTCATTGTGGTCCTCATGGTTGCGGGTGAACTCGGTGGTGACGTCGTCGAGGGTGATGAAGTACATCCACCCCTCGTCGGTCGGGTTGAGCGCGGCCTCCACCGCCTCCGCCCCGGGGTTGCCGATCGCGCCGGGCGGCAGTCCCTTGTGGACGTAGGTGTTGTACGGGTCCTTCTCGTTGAGGATCTCGTTCTCGGTGATGAACGCCTCGCTCTGACCCCGGAGGTAGTTGAAGCTGGAGTCGAACTGCAGCAGCCCGTTGGTCTCGGTGTTGTCGGGCTTGAGGCGGTTGTAGATGACCTCGGCCATCGCGGTGAAGTCGTCGGTGGTCTTGCCCTCGGCCTGCACCAGGCTGGCGACGTTGATGATGTCCAGCGCCGAGTCGAGGCCGAGGCCGGAGGCCGCGTCGGACAGCCCCATCTGCTCGTAGGTGGAGACGGCGCGGTCCACCATCGCCTGCAGGAGCTCCTCGGGCTGCGTCTCCGGGCCGATGTCGTACCGGGCCGGCCAGAGGAAGCCCTCCAGCGGTTCCTTGACGTCCTCGTTGTCCGGGACGGCCCAGTCGGGCAGCTCGACCACACCCGAGGCGGCGACCTCCGCCGTCGTCCCCTCCTCCAGTTCGAGCTTGGCGTCTATCGTCTCGTAGACGGCCGGCGACCGGGTGCCCTCGGGGATGATCAGGGTGTTGAGGGTGGCGGGGTCGGTCATGACCTCGACGGCGGACTGCGCCGACATCTCCTCGCGCAGCGCGTAGTACCCGGGCTGGATGTTGGCGCCCTCCGCCGCCTGGGTGAAGGCCCCGACGCTCGCGACGACGCCCTCGTCCCGGAGCTTGACGCCGATCGCGGTCAGGGTGTCGCCGTCCTCGACCGCGACGAACACCTCGCCCGTGCCCTCGCCCGCGAAGTCCGGCGGCGGGCCGAAGCGGGAGTCGTAGAACTGCTTGCCGAAGTACCCGGCCACGCCGACCGTCCCCAGGAGCAGGACGGCCACCCCGAGGCAGGCGACGCCGCCGCGGCGCTTGGCGGGCTTGTCGCCGCCGCGCCGGCCGCGGCCTTCCTTGTCACCGGTCTCGGCGCTCTCGTCCCAGTCGCCGTCCTCGCGGGTGAAGAAGTCGTTCTCGCCCTGGTCCGGTCCCGGGTCCCAGCCGGTGTCGGGGTCCGGGCCAGGGCCGTCCGCTCCTGGCTCCCCCCGCTCGGGCGGCCGCTGCCCGCCGGGCGGGGCGTGGGCGTTGCCGGCGTGCGGGGCACCACCGCGGGGGTCGCCGTAGCCGTCGTCGTACCCGGAGTCCTGCTGCGGGGCGCCGTCCGCGCCGTAGCCGGGGTTCTGCCGGTTCGCGGCCGCGCCGGCGTCCTGCGGGTGGTGGCCCTGGCCCGGGCCGGGACCCTGCTGCTGGGCGGGGCGGTCGTAGCCGGACCCGGCGCCGTGGTCGTTGCCCTGGCCGTAGCCGTGGTCGCCGTACGGGTCGCCACCGGCGCCGTACCCCTGGCCGCCGCCCTGGCCCGGGCCCTGGGCCTGGGCCTGGTACGGGTCGTAGCCGTGGCCCTGGCCGTAGCCGTGGTCGCCGTACGGGTCGCCACCGGCGCCGTACCCCTGGCCGCCCTGGCCCGGGGCCTGGGCCTGGTACGGGTCGTAGCCGTGGCCCTGGCCGCCCTGGTCGTACCCCTGGCCGCCCTGGTTCCAGCCGCCCTGCTGCGGGCCGCCCGGGCCCTGCGGAGGGTGCTGCCGATGTTGCGCCGGGGGTGCTGCGCCGTACGGGTCGGAGGCTCCGCCGTCCGGGTAGCCCTGCCCGGGGTACCCGTTCTGCTCCTGCGGGTAGCCGTCCCAGGAGCCGTCGCCGGGCCGTCCCCACCCCTGCTCTCCGTAGAGCGGGTCGTTCGGATCCCACGGTTCCGGGCCGGAGCCCCGGCGGTAGTCAGTCATCGGTCCCCTCGCGACGCCGGTGCGGTCCGTCCGGATCTGCCGGACGTTCGAACATCTCCGCGGGTCGTCCGCGATGTTCGATTGACTGCCATCTCGCGCGGCACGTTACCGCACCGCGATCAACCGCCCATCTCGACGCACTGCCCCGGCGGCCGCCCCGAGGTGCGCTCCGTCTCCAGTGCACTCTGCAGGATCACCACCGCCGCGGCCTGGTCGATGCGGCCACGGCCCTTGCGGGAGGAGACCCCCGAGGCCCGCATCGACTGCGCGGCCGTGACGGTGCTCATACGCTCGTCCACCAGCCGCACCGGCACGGGTGTGACCAGTTTCGCCAACTCCCCGGCGAAATCACGCACCTTGAGGGCTGCGGGGCCCTCCTGGCCGCTCAGGGAGCGCGGCAGGCCGACGACGACCTCCAGGGGCTCGTACTCGCCCACGATCGCGCCCAGGCGCCGTAGCGCCCCGGCACGGTCCTTCCCCGGGACGGTCTCCACCGGCGTCGCGAGCAGGCCGTCGGGATCGCTGCTGGCCACGCCGATGCGGGCGTCGCCGACGTCGACGGCGAGCCGCCGTCCGCGGCGCATCACCGCCTCCCGCGGATCGCGGGGGCGCGCCCGGGGGCGGCAGGGGTACGGCGGCGCAGGGTCACCGCTCCCGCCGCCGCGACTCGATACCGGGGCGCTCGACCCGCTCGGGCAGCACCTGCCCCGGGAGCACCCCCGGCTCGTCCGGAGCGTGGTTGAGCCCGAGGGCGTCGTGCAGCTCTCCCTCGCGGCGTGCCATCCCGGAGCGCACGTCGAGCGCGAACTCGCGCACCTTGTGGCCGGTGTCGACCGCCCGGTCGGCGGCGCGCTGCGCCAGCGACTCGGGGGTGAGGGAGCGGAGTTTGCGGTGGACCTTGGTGGTGGCCCAGGCGCCGGCGGCGGCGCCTGCTCCGAACCAGAAGGCACGGCGGAACATGGAAGCGGTTCAGCTCCTCCCGCGCCGGGGACGGCGCGCACCGGGGACGGTGCGGCCGCGCTCCGTACGCGACGTGTCGGGGGTGCGGTTGCCGCGGCGGCCGAGCGCCTGCCGGACGCCGTAGCCGAAGGCGGCGACCTTGACCAGCGGGCCGCCGAAGGTGGTCGAGACGGTCGAGGAGAGCGCGGACGCGTTGGCGGTGACCTCCTGGACATCGGAGGCGATGGCGTCGACCCGGGCCAACTGGTTCTGCGCCGTGCGCACGGTGACCGACGCCTCGCCGAGGAGCGGCACCGCCTGCTCGGTCACGCTGGTCACCAGCCGGGTGGCAGCCCGGAGCGTCTGGGCCAGCCGGTAGAGGGCGACGGCCAGGAACGACACGAGGATCGCCCAGAACACCGCCACCAGAATGCCGGCCACTTCTCCACCGGACACACCGCACCACTTTTCCTCGGTCGTCACTTCTCCGGGCTGCCCCGTCGCCCACCCGTGGGCGACGGACGCGTGCGGAGCCTACCGCGCGGGCGGCCCGCCGCGGTCGCGCGCCGCTCCGCCACGGGGCGGCGCCGGGCGCGGGCCGCGCGCACCGGCCCCGGGTACGCCACTGCCGCCCCGCTTCACGCGGGACGGCAGTGGGGATGCCTCGCTCGCCGCCGGCCGGGAGCCGGCGGCGCGGGCGTCAGCGGGCGTAGTACTCGACGACCAGCTGCTCGTCGCAGATCACGGGGATCTCGCGGCGGTTGGGGTCACGGTCCAGGCGGAAGCCGAGCGCCGGGAGGTTGATCTCCAGGTAGCGCGGGGCCTCGCCCTCACCGGCGTAGCCACCCTCACGGGCGACCTGGAAGGGGTGCTTCTCGCGGCTGCGCTCGCGGACCTGCACGACATCGCCCGGGCGGACGCGGAAGGAGGGCTTGTCGACCTTCTTGCCGTTCACCTGGATGTGGCCGTGGACGACCATCTGACGGGCCTGGTAGATGGTCCGGGCGAGACCCGAACGCAGCACCAGGGCGTCGAGACGACGCTCCAGCTCGATGAGCAGGGCCTCGCCGGTCTTGGCGTCGACCTTGCGCGCGCGGTCGTAGGCGCGGACCAGCTGACGCTCGCTGACGTCGTACTGGGCACGCAGCCGCTGCTTCTCCAGCAGACGGACCTTGTAGTCACTGTTCTGCTTGCGGCCCCGGCCGTGCTCCCCGGGCGGGTAAGGGCGCTTCTCGAAGTACTTGACGGCCTTCGGGGTCAGCGCGATGCCGAGAGCACGCGACTTCTTGACCTTGGGACGCGACTGGTTCACGTGGAACGAACCTCCGCAATAAGTTAGGTTAGGCTTACCTTAGTCGGACAGCGCATTACTTCGCCCAGGGAGCCCCATGACGGGTCAGCCGCGTCCCGCAGACGATGTTCGGCAGCCTCATGCCGCCGAGCGCCTGCGCACTCTAGCCGAATCGGATGCCTCTGCGGTAATCAGCATCCCAGGTCCCCGGGCCGGAGGACAAACCGGCCCCCTCCAGATCACCCACGCCGAGACGCGCGCGGTCGACGCGGACGGCACCGTGGTGATGCTGGTCAGCGCGACGGCGCCCGCCGCCCGCGCGGTGGCGGCCGCCGAACTCACCGCCGTGCACGACGTCGGCGCAGTGCTGGAGATCACGGACGTCGCGCCCGTGGCCGTCCCGCACCGCATCCGCGGCAGGGGGTGGATCAGCGGCCGGCTCGACGCCGTGCCCCGCACCCGCCACGCCGACACCGCACGGCTCTTCGGGGGCCGGGTGCCGCTGCGCGACGGCGGTGAGACCTTCCTCCGCCTCGAACCGGACGACGCCTGGACCGACGACCTGTGGGGCGCCTCCGCGGTCAGCGCGGAGGACTTCGCCGGCTCCCGGCCGGACCCGCTCGCCCGCCACGAGGCCGAACTCCTCCAGCACCTCGCCGGCTCCCACCAGGACCAGCTGGAGGCGCTGTGCGCCTTCGTCGGGGAGCAGGACGCGGCCAGCAGGCCGGCGGTGGAACCGTGGCAGCACGTCGCCCCGGTCGCCCTGGACCGGTTCGGCATCCGGCTGCGGTTCTGGCGGCCCGGCGGGCGCGGCTTCGACGCCCGGTTCGACTTCCACACCCCCGTCGACGACATCGTCGGCCTGCGGCACGCCATGCACCACCTGTTCGCCTCGGTGGCGCGCTGAGCGGCGGAGCTGCGGGGGCGGGACCGTTCGGGGGGGCGGCCCCGCCCTGACAGGGGCTCAGTCCTCGCCGTCCGCCCCCGGCTCGGCGCCGGCCGGGCGGGACGGTTCCCCGCCCGCCTGTTCGCCGGCCGCCCGGTCGCCCCGCGCCGCCTCACCCCGGCCCGCGTCACCGCGGTCCGCCCGCTCGGGGCGCGGCGACCGCCCGGCCAGCCGTTCCCGCACCCGCTCGGCGACCTCCGCGTACCGCGCCTCGGCGCCGTAGCGGGTCGGCCGGTAGTACCGCTTGCCGTGCACCGCGTCCGGCGCGTACTGCTGGGCGGCGATGCCGCCGGGGAGGTCGTGGGGGTACTGGTAGGTGCTGCCGTGACCGAGCTTCGCCGCGCCCTGGTAGTGCGCGTCCCGCAGATGCGGCGGCACCGGGCCTGCCGCGCCCGCCCGCACGTCGGCCAGCGCCGCGTCGATGGCCAGGTAGGCGGCGTTCGACTTCGGTGCCAGCGCCAGCGCCACCACCGCCTGGCCGAGGATGATCCGCGCCTCGGGATAGCCGATGAGCGCCACCGCCTGCGCCGCCGCGACAGCGGTCGGCAGCGCGGTCGGGTCGGCCATGCCGATGTCCTCCGAGGCGGAGATCATCAACCGCCGGGCGACGAACCGGGGGTCCTCCCCCGCCTCGATCATCCGGGCCAGGTAGTGCAGGGCCGCGTCGACGTCCGAGCCGCGGATGGACTTGATCAGGGCGCTGGCCACGTCGTAGTGCTGGTCGCCGTCGCGGTCGTAGCGGACCGCGGCGCGGTCCACCGCCTGCTCCAGCCGCTCCAGCGTCACCGCGGACTCGCCCGCGTCGAGGGCGGAGCCCGCGCCGGCCTCCAGCGCGGTGAGCGCGCGCCGGGCGTCCCCGCCGGCGATGCGCAGCAGGTGGTCCTCCGCGTCGGTCGGCAGCGTCACCACCCCGCCCAGGCCGCGCTCGTCACCGACGGCTCGCCGCAGCAGGCCGCGCAGGTCGTCCTCGGTGAGGGGTTCGAGGGTGAGCAGCAGGGAGCGGGAGAGCAGCGGCGAGATCACCGAGAAGTAGGGGTTCTCGGTGGTCGCGGCGATCAGCGTCACCCAGCGGTTCTCCACCGCGGGCAGCAGGGAGTCCTGCTGCGCCTTGGAGAAGCGGTGGATCTCGTCGAGGAAGAGGACGGTGTCCTTGCCGTAGGCGCCGGAAGACCGGCGGGCGCCGTCGATGACGGCGCGGACCTCCTTGACGCCGGCGGTGATCGCCGAGAGCTCCACGAAGCGGCGGTCGGTCGCCCGACTGACGACGTGGGCCAGCGTGGTCTTGCCCGTCCCGGGCGGGCCCCAGAGGATGACGGAGGCCGGACCGGCCGGACCGCCACCGCCCTCGCCCACCAGGCGGCGCAGCGGTGAGCCGGGGCCGAGCAGATGGCGCTGGCCGAGCACCTCGTCCAGCGTGCGCGGGCGCATCCGTACCGCCAGCGGGCGTCCCGCCGGCTCGCGCTCCTGGCGTTCTTCTGCGGCTGCGGTGAACAGATCGGGCTCCACGGCGGCAACCCTACTCGCGGACGCCGACAGCCCGCCCGCCGAGGGTGGACGGGCCGGGGAGGGCGCGCGGGCCGCCGGCGGGCCGACCCGGAGCGGACCGGGTCCCGCGGACCGGGCCGGCTGGAGGGCTCAGGCCCAGAGGGCGCTGCCCCAGTTGGTGAAGACGAGCATCAGCACGATGCCGACGTGCAGCGCCGGCAGCAGCCAGTGGAACTCCAGCACGGTACGCCGCAGCCCCTCCGGCGCCGGCAGGACGCGATGGCGCAGGTTGTGGACGGTGGTGTACCAGAACATCACGATGGTGGCGAGCCAGGCGAGGCAGCACCACAGGCACAGCGCCGAGATGACGTAGAGGGACTGGTACATCAACCAGGTGCAGAAGAGGACGCCGAAGAGGGTGCCGCCCTGGAGGCCGAGCCAGAACCAGCGGCGGTACCGCGCGCCGGCGACCAGCCCCATGCCGATGGCGATCACCGCGCCGTAGGTGACCAGCCCCAGCATCGGGTTGGGGAACCCGAACACCGACGCCTGGTCGCTCTGCATGATCGAGCCGCAGGAGACGACGGCGTTGATGCTGCACGCCGGGTCGTACTCGCTGTCCTCCAGCAGGTTGAACTTGTCGATCGTGATGACCCACCCGGCGAGGAGGCCGAGGAAGCCGGTCACCACCAGCAGCCAGGCGAAGGGCCGGCCTGCGCCGATCGGCGCACCGGGCGACGGCTCGGCGTTCTCCGCGTCCGGTTCCCGGTGCGCTGCTGTCGTTGTCATGTGGTGGGCGTCCCGTCATCGGCTCGCGGTGGGGGCCGGCACCCCGCGTGCGGGACCCGGCGACAGCCCATTGTGCACGAGCGGTGTCGGTTCCCGATAAGGCCGGACGGACCGGATCTCAGGACCGGCCGAGCCTGCGGACCAACTCCTCGACGGCACCGTCGAGCGCCACCGCCGTCTGCTCACCGCTGGCGAGGTCCTTCAGCTGGACCTCCCCGGCCGCGAGGTCGCGGTCGCCCGCCACCAGCGCGAACCGGGCGCCGGAGCGGTCGGCGGACTTCATGGCGTTCTTCATGCCCTTGCCGCCGAAGGCGAAGTCGGCGGCGACGCCGGCCCGCCGCACCTCGGTGACCAGCGCGAACAGCGCGCTGCGGGCCTCCTCGCCGATCGGCACCGCGTACACCTCGGTGGCGGGCGGCAGCTCGGGACCGACACCCTCGGCGTCCAGCGCCAGCACGGTGCGGTCCACGCCCAGCGCCCAGCCGACCGACGGCAGCGCCGGGCCGCCGATCATCTCGGAGAGGCCGTCGTACCGGCCGCCGCCCCCGATCGCGGACTGCGCGCCGAGCCCGTCGTGAACGAATTCGAACGTAGTACGGGTGTAGTAGTCGAGACCGCGCACGAGACGGGGGTCGTCCTCGAAGGTGATGCCGGCGGCGGTCAGCAGCTCCCGGACCCGCGCGTGGTACGCGGCGCAGTCGGCGCAGAGGTGCTCGCTCATCAGCGGCGCGCCCGCCAGCTGCTCCCGGACCGCGGGACGCTTGTCGTCCAGCACCCGCAGCGGGTTGATCTCCGCCCGCGCCCGGGTGTCCTCGTCGAGGTCGAGTCCGCGCAGGAACTCCTGCAGCGCCTCGCGGTAGACCGGGCGGCAGGTGCGGTCGCCGAGGGAGTTGAGGAGCAGCCGCACTTCTCGCAGGCCGAGCGACCGGTGGGCCTCCACCGCCAGGATGATCAGCTCCGCGTCGAGGGCCGGGTCCTCCGCGCCGACCGCCTCGGCGCCGACCTGCGAGAAGTGCCGGTAACGGCCCTTCTGGGGGCGCTCGTAGCGGTAGTAGGAGCCGGAGTACCAGAGCTTGACCGGCAGGTTGCCGGACTTGTGCAGGTTGGCCTCCAGCGCGGCGCGCAGCACGGAGGCCGTCCCCTCCGGGCGGAGGGCGAGTTCGTCGCCGCCGCGGGTGGTGAGGGTGTACATCTCCTTGGTGACGATGTCGGTGGACTCGCCGACGCCGCGGGCGAAGAGGCCGACGTGCTCGAAGCCGGGGGTCTCCGCGTAGCCGTAGCCGGCGCGGCGCAGCGGGGCGGACATCGCCTCGCGGACCGCAAGGAACCGCGCGGAGTCGGGCGGGAGCAGGTCGTAGGTGCCCTTGGGCGCCCGGAAGGTGTTCACGGTCTGGTCGTCACATTCCTCGTCGGGGGGCGGCGGGCGGTGCTGCACCGTCCGCCCCGGGGCCGGCTGCCGACTCCCGCAGGAACGGGTTGGTGGCACGCTCGTGGCCGATGGTGGTCTGGGGGCCGTGCCCGGCGAGGACGACCGTGGTGTCGTCCTGCGTGCGGCAGACGCGGTCCAGGGAGCGGAGGATCTCCGCGTGGTCGCCGCCGGGCAGGTCGGTGCGGCCGATGGAACCGGCGAACAGCAGGTCCCCGGTGAACAGGATCGGGGGCACGTCGGCCTGCGCCGCGAGGCCGAAGGTCACCGAGCCGGGGGTGTGGCCGGGGGTGTGCGAGACGACGAACTCCAGGCCCGCGAGGCGCAACGTGGTGCCGTCCGCGAGCTCGCGCAGGTCGTCGGGTTCCCCGAGGGTCAGGTCGCCCATCAGCTTCTCGCCCAGGCGGCGGCCGAGCGCCTTCTCCGGGTCGCCCAGCATGTAGCGGTCCCCGGGGTGAATCCACGCGGGGATGTCCCGCGCGCCGCAGAGCGGGGTCACCGAGGCGACGTGGTCGATGTGGCCGTGGGTCGCCAGCGCGGCCACCGGCTTGAGGCCGTGCTTCTCCACCGTCTGCGCGACGGCGTCCGCGGCCTGGTGGCCCGGGTCGATGACCACGCACTCCTCGCCGGCGGCGGGGGCGACCAGATAGCAGTTGGTGCCCCAGGCCCCTGCGGGGAAACCGGCGATCAGCATGGCGGTCCCACCTCTCCTCGCGGCTCCGGCTGCGACGGCGCCCCGGGGAGGACCGCTGCCCTCCCGGCGTGGTCGCCGTGCGTCACCGCACCCTACCGGCGGCCGGGATCACGGCGCCAACCGGTTCTCCCTCCGCCGGGGCACCGCGGCCGCCACCCGTCGGGCCAGGGGCCCGGCTGTCCGGACCTGGCGGAAGTTGGGTCCCTGGAGGTGCGGACAGCCGCCCCGCCCGTCGCCTATGTTGGGGCGTGGGGCGGGGCACTGCGTGGTGCGGCCGCCACCGGACGGCACGGCCGACGCGCACGGGCCGTCCGGGCTGGGAACTGTGGACGATGCCACCCGGGCGACGACCGGGCGGGCGTCAAATGGAGGAGGCGCTGTGAGCAGCGATCCGTGGGGTCGAGTGGACGAGACCGGCACCGTGTACGTGCGGACTGCCGACGGGGAGAAGGTCGCCGGCTCCTGGCAGGCGGGCTCGCCGGAGGAGGCTCTCGCTTACTTCGAGCGGAAGTACGAGGGCCTGGTGGTCGAGATCGGCCTGCTGGAGCGCCGGGTGCGGACCACCGACCTGTCGGCGAAGGACGCCACCGCCGCCATCGTCCACCTGCGCGAGCAGGTGGACGCGGGCGCGGCTGTGGGCGACCTGGACGCGCTCTCCCGGCGGCTCGACACCCTGGTGACGACCGTCGGTGAGCGCCGGGAGCAGCGCAAGGCCGACAAGGCGAAGCAGAGCGAGGAGTCCCGCAGGGCCAAGGAGGCGCTGGTCGCCGAGGCCGAGGAGCTGGCCGCCAGCGAGCAGTGGCGCTCCGCGGGCGAGCGGCTGCGGGCGCTGGTCGACACCTGGAAGGGCCTGCCGCGACTGGACCGCAGGACCGACGACGAGCTCTGGCACCGGTTCTCCCAGGCGCGGTCGGCGTTCTCCAAGCGCCGCAAGGCGCACTTCGCCTCGCTGGACGCGCAGCGCGAGGAGACCAGGCGCCGCAAGGAGAAGCTGATCGCCGAGGCGGAGAAGCTCTCCACCTCGACCGACTGGGCGCCCACCGCCGCGCGCTACCGCGACCTCATGCGGGACTGGAAGGCGGCCGGGCGGGCGCAGCGGGACGCCGAGGAGGACCTGTGGGCGCGCTTCCGGGCGGCCCAGGACGTCTTCTTCCAGGCGCGCGGCGCGGTCTTCGACGAGCGCGACGCGGAGCAGCGCGAGAACCTGACGCGCAAGGAGGAGCTGGTCACCGAGGCGCAGAAGCTGCTGCCGATCACCGACGTGAAGGCCGCCCGTGCCGCGCTGCGGTCGATCGGGGAGCGGTGGGAGGCGATCGGCCACGTGCCGCGTGACGCCCGCGCCTCGGTCGAGGGCGGTATCCAGGCGGTGGAGCGGGCCGTCGCGGAGGCCGAGGAGGGCGAGTGGCGCCGGACCAACCCCGAGGCGCGTGCCCGCGCCGCGGGCCTGACCGGCCAGCTGCAGGAGGCCGTCGACAAGCTGCGGCGCCAGGCCGACCAGGCGCGTGCCGCCGGCAACACGGCGAAGGCGGAGAAGCTGGAGCGTGAGCTGGCGGGCCGCCAGGAGCTGCTCGACCAGGCGGTCAAGGGGCTGCGGGAGTTCGGCGGCTGAGCCGAGCCCTCCCGGCCGACGGGCCGGTGGCGTCGCGGTGTGCACCGCGTCGTCGCCGGCCCGTCGTCGTGGGCGGGGGCGCTCCCGGGGCCGTCAGCCGCCGCGGCGTGCGGAGGTGACGCGGTAGACGTCGTAGACCCCCTCGACGCCGCGCACGGCACGCAGCACGTGGCCGAGGTGCTTGGGGTCGCCCATCTCGAAGGTGAAGCGGGAGATGGCCACCCGGTCGCGCGAGGTCTGCACGGCCGCCGAGAGGATGTTGACGTGCTGGTCGGAGAGAATCCGCGTCACGTCGGACAGCAGCCGGGAGCGGTCCAGCGCCTCGACCTGGATGGCGACCAGGAAGACCGAGGACTGGGTGGGCGCCCACTCGACCTCCAGCATCCGCTCCGGCTCGCGGGAGAGCGCGTCGACGTTGACGCAGTCGGCGCGGTGGACCGAGACGCCGCTGCCGCGGGTGACGAACCCGATGATCGGGTCGCCCGGCACCGGGGTGCAGCAGCGGGCCAGCTTGACCCAGACGTCGTCGGTCCCCTTGACCACCACGCCGGGGTCGCCGCTGCTGCGGCGCCGGCCCAGCGAGGCGGGCACCGGCGGCGCGGTCTCGGCCACGTCCTCGTTGGCGGCCTCCTCACCGCCGACCGCCTGCACCAGCTTCTGCACGACGCTCTGCGCCGAGACGTGGTTCTCGCCGATCGCCGCGTAGAGCGAGGAGATGTCGGGGTAGCGCATCTCGTGGGCGAGCGTGACCAGGGAGTCGCCGGTCAGTATGTGCTGGATCGGCAGGTTCTGCTTGCGCATCGCGCGGACGATGGCGTCCTTGCCCTGCTCGATCGCCTCGTCGCGCCGCTCGCGGGAGAACCAGCCGCGGATCTTGTTGCGGGCGCGGGGCGACTTGACGAAGCCCAGCCAGTCCCGGGAGGGGCCGGCCCCCGACGCCTTGGAGGTGAAGACCTCGACGGTGTCACCGTTGTCGAGGGTGGACTCCAGCGGGACGAGCCGGCCGTTGACCTTCGCCCCTATGGTGCGGTGCCCGACCTCGGTGTGGACGGCGTAGGCGAAGTCCACCGGGGTGGCCCCGGCGGGCAGCGCGATGACATCGCCCTTGGGGGTGAAGACGAAGACCTCGTTGCGGGAGAGGTCGAAGCGCAGCGACTCCAGGAACTCGCCCGGGTCCTCGGTCTCCTTCTGCCAGTCGAGCAGCTGCCGCAGCCAGGCCATGTCGTTGACCGCCTCGCCCGCCTTCTCTCCCTTGCGGGCGGGGGCGTCGCTGCGGACCTTGGAGGCGCCGGCGACGGCCTGCTGCTTGTACTTCCAGTGCGCGGCGATGCCGTACTCGGCGCGCCGGTGCATGTCGAAGGTGCGGATCTGGAGTTCGACGGGCTTGCCGCCCGGTCCTATCACCGTGGTGTGCAGCGACTGGTACATGTTGAACTTGGGCATCGCGATGTAGTCCTTGAACCGCCCCGGCACGGGGTTCCACCGCGCGTGGACGGTGCCCAGCGCGCCGTAGCAGTCGCGCACGGAGTCGACGAGGACGCGGATGCCCACCAGGTCGTAGATCTCCGCGAAGTCCCGGCCGCGGACGATCATCTTCTGGTAGACGCTGTAGTAGTGCTTGGGGCGGCCGGTGACGGTCGCCTTGATGCGGGCGCCGCGCAGGTCGCCGAGGACCTCGTCGATGACCGTCGCCAGGTACTCGTCCCGCTTGGGGGCGCGTTCCGCGACGAGGCGGACGATCTCGTCGTACATCTTGGGGTAAAGGATGGCGAAGGCCAGGTCCTCCAGCTCCCACTTGATGGTGTTCATGCCCAGGCGGTGGGCGAGCGGCGCGTAGATCTCCAGCGTCTCGCGGGCCTTCTGCTCCTGCTTCTCCCGCTTCAGGAACCGCATGGTGCGCATGTTGTGCAGCCGGTCGGCCAGTTTGATGACCAGGACGCGGGGGTCCTTGGCCATGGCGACGACCATCTTGCGGACGGTCTCCGCCTGGGCGGCCTCGCCGAACTTGACCTTGTCCAGCTTGGTGACGCCGTCCACCAGCAGGGCGACCTGGTCGCCGAAGTCGCGGCGCAGCGTGTCCAGGCCGTACTCGGTGTCCTCGACCGTGTCGTGGAGCAGCCCGGCCATCAGGGTGGCGGGGTCCATGCCCAGCTCGGCCAGGATCGTGGTCACGGCCAGCGGGTGGGTGATGTAGGGGTCGCCGCTCTTGCGCTTCTGGCCGCGGTGCCAGCGCTCGGCCACCTGGTAGGCGCGCTCCAGCTGCCGGAGGACGGCGGTGTCCGCCTTGGGGTCGTTGGCACGCACCACCCGCAGCAGGGGTTCGAGCACGGGGTTGTACGGGGTGGAGCGCTGGACGCCGAGCCGTGCCAGGCGGGCGCGCACGCGGTTGGAGGAGCCCGAGCGGCCGGAGATGCCGGAGACCGGGGGCTGCGGCGCGGGGGCGGCGGCGGGCGGGGCGGGTGGCGGGGTGGGGGCCGCGGGCCGC
>NZ_JAAVJD010000390.1 GCF_012033735.1 Streptomyces lonarensis
CCGCCGGTCCCACCGCCGCGCCCGCCCCCGGGGACGAGGCGGCGGACTCGGGAGCCCCCGGCGAGCCGGCAGCCGGGCCCGCAACCGAGCAGACCGGCGCCCCTCCCGGCGGCCCGCCGCACCCGCCACGCCGCCCCGGCCCCAGCTGACCGGCTCCGACCGATACAGGTCGATGCAGGCCGGCACACCGGCCGACGCCGACCGCACCGCCCCGCCCGCCCCGTCCCCTCCAAGGAGAAGCCGCACATGCCGATCCGCGTCATGCTCGTCGACGACCAGGTCCTGCTCCGCACCGGTTTCAAGATGGTCCTCGCCGCGCAGCCCGACATGGAGGTCGTCGCCGAGGCGGGCGACGGAGTGGAGGCGCTGGAGACGCTCCGCTCCACCGCGGTCGACGTCGTCCTGATGGACGTGCGGATGCCGCGCATGGACGGCGTCGAGACGACCTCCCGCATCTGCAAGGACGGCGGCGGCGGTCCCGGCGAGCCGAAGGTGCTGATCCTGACCACCTTCGACCTCGACGAGTACGCCTTCACCGGCCTCAAGGCCGGTGCCGCGGGCTTCCTGCTGAAGGACGTCCCGCCGGACGAGCTGATCTCCGCCATCCGCTCCGTGCACAGCGGCGACGCGGTGGTCGCGCCCTCCACCACCCGGCGGCTGCTGGACCGCTTCTCCTCGCTGCTGCCCGTCCGCCGCCGCACCGCGTCCCACCCCGAGCTGGACCAGCTGACCGAGCGGGAGCGCGAGGTACTGGTCCTGATCGCGCAGGGACTGTCCAACGGCGAGATCGCCGCCCAGCTCGTGGTCTCCGAGGCGACGGTGAAGACGCACGTCGGGCGCATCCTCGCCAAGCTCCAGCTCCGCGACCGGGTCCAGGCCGTGGTGCTGGCGTACGAGATCGGGCTGGTGCAGGCGCGCGGCGCCTGACCCCGGCCCGCACCCCGCGCCGCCCTTACCCCGAGCCGTCGCCCCCACCCGCTCGACCTCCCGCGCCTTGCCCACGGCCGACGCCCGGGCCCGCGCCCGCCCGCCGTCCGGCCAACCCGTGACATCCCGTCCCGAACCGGCGGCCGCCGGTGCCCCTCGCCCGGGGCGCCGACGGCGCCGGCCCGGCCCGTAGCATGGCGTCGATCGTCCGGTACCGGATCGACGGACTGGAACGGAAGGCGCCGTGAACCAACCACCCCCCGCCCCGCCCGGCCGGGCCGAGGACCGACCCGCCCGACTGACCGTCGGTGTCGTCGGAGCCGGCCGCGTCGGCCCCGCCCTCGCCGCCTCGCTCGCGCTGGCCGGCCACCGCCCCGTCGCCGTCTCCGCGGTGTCGCAGACCTCGCGCCGCCGCGCGGCCGAGCTGCTGCCCGACGCGGCCGTCGTCGAACCCCCGGAGGTGTTGGCCCGGGCCGAGCTCGTGCTGCTCACCGTGCCCGACGACGCCCTCCCCGACCTGGTCGCGGGCCTCGCCCGCACCGGAGCGGTCCGCCCCGGCCAGCTGCTGGTCCACGCCTCGGGCCGCTACGGCACCGGGGTGCTGGAACCCGCCCGCCGCGCGGGCGCGCTGCCGCTGGCGCTGCACCCGGTGATGACCTTCACCGGCACCGCCGTCGACGTGCAGCGGCTCGCGGGATGCTCCTTCGGCGTCACCGCCCCCGAGGAGCTGCGGATGGCGGCGTCCGCGCTGGTCATCGAGATGGGCGGCGAACCCGAGTGGATCGAGGAGGCCGCCCGACCGCTGTACCACGCGGCGATCGCGCTGGGCGCCAACCACCTGGTCACCCTGGTCGCGCAGTCCATGGAGGTGCTGCGCGCCGCCGGTGTCACCGCCCCGGACCACATGCTCGGCCCGCTGCTCGGCGCCGCGCTGGACAACGCGCTGCGCTCCGGCGACGCCGCGCTGACCGGCCCCGTCGCCCGCGGCGACGCCGGCACGGTCACCGAGCACGTCGCGCAGCTGCGCCACCACGTGCCCGGCGTGCTGCCCGGCTACCTCGCCATGGCGCGGACCACCGCCGACCGGGCACTCGACAACGGCATGCTCCGCCCCGAGCAGGCCGAACGGCTGCTGGAGGCCCTGGCCGGGGAGCCCTCGACCGGCCCCGCCGACGGCACGGGGCGGACGGAGGACGGCAGATGAGAGCCCCCCACCTGGTGCACACCGCCGCCGAGCTGGCGGAACTCCGCCGACCGGGCGCCACCCGCGCCGTCGTGATGACGATGGGCGCCCTGCACCGCGGCCACGCCGCCCTCGTCGCCGCCGCGCGCCGCGAGGCCGGCCCCGACGGGCAGGTCGTCGTGACCGTCTTCGTCAACCCGCTCCAGTTCGGGCCCGGCGAGGACTTCGACCGCTACCCCCGCACCCTCCCCGACGACCTGCGGATCGCCGGCGAGGCCGGTGCCGACGTGGTCTTCGCCCCCGCCGGCGACGAGGTCTACCCCGACGGCAACCCGCTGGTCACCCTCGCCGCCGGCCCGATGGGCGAACGGCTGGAGGGTGCCCACCGCCCCGGCCACTTCGACGGCGTGCTCACCGTCGTCGCCAAGCTGCTCCACCTCACCGACCCGGACGTGGCGCTCTTCGGTGAGAAGGACGCCCAGCAGCTGGCGCTGATCCGCCGCATGGTCCGCGACCTGAACTTCCCGGTCCGGACGGTCGGGGTGCCGACCGTCCGGGAGGAGGACGGCCTGGCGCTGTCCAGCCGCAACCGGTACCTCTCGCCCGCCGAACGCCGCACCGCGCTCGCGCTCTCCCGCGCGCTGTTCGCCGCCCGCGACCGGCTCGCCGCCGAGGCGGCGCTCCGCGCCCGCGTCCGGCAGGCCCCGGCGGCCGGTCCCGGTC
>NZ_JAAVJD010000391.1 GCF_012033735.1 Streptomyces lonarensis
CCAGTGCGTCGGGGTCGTGGAGCGCGCCCTCGAAGACGCGGCGGCCGGACTCACCTGGGGCGGGGTGGGGACGCCGGCGACCGCAGGTCCCGGCTGCCCCGGCGGCGCGTCGACGTCGCCGCGCGCCACCCGTTCGTCGGGGCGGCCGATCAGCCAGTCGCGGCTGGGGACGACGAGCCCCGCGGGGGTGAAGGCGATCTTCCGCAGTTCGGCGTGGGTGCCGGAGTCCTTCCGCCACAGGCCGGAGACGATGTCGACCGCCTCGCTCGGGCCGGCGGCGAACTCCAGACCGGCGTAGACCGGCGCGCACGCCTCCAGTCCGAGGTCCTGGGCGGTGAGCCGTCGGCCCAGCCGACGCGTGAAGACCTCGGCGATGAGGGCGGGCGTGGTGCCGCGTGGTCGTTGCCCGCGCAGCCAGCGCGTCACCGACGTCTTGTCGTACCGCAGGTCCAGGCCGTGCTCCAGCCCTAGTTGGTCGACACGTCTGGCGAGGCCTGCGTGCGAGAACCCTGCCTCGGCGATCAGGGTCGCGAGCTGGCGGTTGGGGCTCCGCCGGGTGGAGGGGGGGGAGGTCGTACCTCCGGGCCGTTCCGTGGACATCAGCAGATCTCTCTCGTGGAACCCCGGCCGGGTCGGTGCTGCGGCCGGGAGGACGGCGTGAATTTAGCCGCATCCGGGGGCCGTATCGGCTGCTTTGGCAGGGATTCATCCATACGTGTGAGACCGGGCACAGGGGCCTCCCCACCAGCGCCGGACGTACAGTGGACGACGGCCCGCCCCCGACCGCTCCGCGGCCGGCGGAGGCGCCGCCAAGGCGGGGGAACCCGCAGCGCACAGCGAAGGAGCGGCAGTGAGCGAGCTGCGGTTTGTCCGGATGGGGTTCGGCGAGGACGCGGTGGACTACCGGCTCGCCTGGGACGAGCAGCGCCGGGTCCACGCCGCGCGGTTCGCCGACGAGATTCCCGACACCTGCCTGCTGCTGGAGCACCCCGCCGTCTACACCGCGGGCCGCCGGACCCTCGACAGCGAGCGCCCGCTCGACGGCACCCCGGTCGTGGACGTGGACCGCGGCGGGAAGATCACCTGGCACGGCCCCGGGCAGCTGGTGGGGTACCCCATCCTGAAGCTGCCCCGGCCGGTGGACGTCGTCGCCCACGTGCGGCGGCTGGAGGAGGCGCTGATCCGCGCCTGCGCCGCCTTCGGTGTCGCGACCACTCGGATCGAGGGGCGCAGCGGTGTGTGGGTGCTGGGGGGCGAGCGCCCCGGCGCGGGGGCGCTCGGCGGGCTGTCCCTGGACTTCGACCCCCGGCTGCACGACGAGGAGTTCGACCCCCGGCTCAGCGGCCCGGAGTACGCTCCCTCCAACGCGGGGCAGCGCGGTGAGGACCGCAAGCTGGCGGCGATCGGCATCCGGGTCGCCAAGGGCGTCACGATGCACGGCTTCGCCCTGAACGTCGCCCCGGACAACACCTCCTTCGACCGGATCGTCCCCTGCGGCATCCGGGACGCCGGTGTGACCTCGCTCGCACAGGAACTGGGCCGCGAGGTCACGGTGGCGGAGGTGCTGCCGGTGGTCGAGGAGGAACTGCTGGCCGTGCTGGAGGCGGCCGAGCCGCTGCCGCGCGCGGTCTGAGCGGCCGCCGGCGTGGGCGCCGGCGGCGCCGGCCGTGGCACGGTGGGCGCACGCCCCGGCGCTGCGCGGGTCGCACCGGGCCGCGGCCCGGAGATGTACGGGCGTACCCTGGTGTTCGCCGAGGAATCGAAAGCGTAGGGAGCCGGACGTGTCCGCTGTCGCACCCGACGGTCGCAAGATGCTCCGTCTGGAGGTCCGGAACAGCCAGACCCCGATCGAGCGCAAGCCCGAGTGGATCAAGACCCGGGCGAAGATGGGCCCCGAGTACACCGCCCTGCAGGGGCTGGTGAAGCGCGAGGGGCTGCACACGGTCTGCCAGGAGGCGGGCTGTCCCAACATCTTCGAGTGCTGGGAGGACCGTGAGGCCACCTTCCTCATCGGTGGTGAGCAGTGCACGCGGCGCTGCGACTTCTGCCAGATCGACACCGGCAAGCCGGCCGAGCTGGACCGCGACGAGCCCCGACGGGTGGCGGAGTCCGTCCAGCAGATGGGGCTGAAGTACGCCACCATCACCGGCGTCGCCCGCGACGACCTGGAGGACGGCGGCAGCTGGCTGTACGCCGAGACGGTCCGGCAGATCCACGACCTGATGCCGGACACCGGCGTCGAGCTGCTGATCCCGGACTTCAACGCCGAGCCCGAGCAGCTGGCCGAGGTGTTCTCCACCCGTCCCGAGGTGCTGGCGCACAACGTCGAGACGGTGCCGCGCATCTTCAAGCGGATTCGTCCCGCCTTCCGGTACGAGCGGTCGCTGGAGGTCCTCACCCGTTCCCGCGAGGCCGGGCTGGTCACCAAGTCGAACCTCATCCTGGGGTTGGGCGAGACCCGCGAGGAGGTCAGCAAGGCGCTCCGCGACATGCACGAGGCGGGGTGCGAGCTGATCACCATCACGCAGTACCTGCGCCCCACCCCGCGCCACCACCCCGTGGAGCGCTGGGTCAAGCCCGACGAGTTCGTCGAGCTCCAGCAGGAGGCGGAGGAGATCGGCTACGCGGGCGTCATGTCCGGCCCGCTGGTCCGGTCCTCCTACCGCGCCGGCCGGCTGTACCGGCAGGCGATGGAGCGGCGCGAGGCGGCCACCCCCGCGGCCTGACCCGCGCGGCGCGCCGCGCGAGGGCTGCCGGGCGTGCGCGCCCGAGTACGCCCCGCGGCGCACGCCCACCCGACCACGGGCGGGGGGCCCGCCCCCCC
>NZ_JAAVJD010000392.1 GCF_012033735.1 Streptomyces lonarensis
CCCGCCCCGGGGCCGGCGACCATCAGCCGCCCGGAGGCGGCCGCCTCCACCACCACGGCGTTGTCCGCGCCGCCCACCGCCGCCAGCGGGTGCTCCACCGGCACCATGGCGGGGTGGACGCGGACGGCGACCGACCCGGCGTCGGCGGCGCGCTCGCACACCGCCGGCGGCTTGACGACGCACCCCGCCGCGCGTGCGGCGGCGAGGTCGGCCGGCGTGACGGCCTCGATCCCCTCGCGGTGCACCTCGGCGGGGTGGACCAGGGCGCCGAAGGCGGCGCCCGCGAGGACGGCCGCCTTGGCCGCCGCGTCGTGGCCCGCGACGTCCGCGGTGGGGTCGGGCTCGGCGTAGCCGAGGACTCGCCCGGTGGGAGATGACCACGCCCTTGGGGCGGCCGGTGGAACCCGAGGTGTCGAGCACGTAGGCGGGGTCGTCCGGTGTCAGCGGCGCGCGCCGGTCGGCGTCGGTGCGGCGGGTCGCCGGCGTGATGCGGGTGGAGGACGGCTGACGGGCCCGCCCTCCCGCACCACCGCTCACCGGGACGGCCCCGGTCACCGCCGGTCGGTGCGGTCGGCTGCCTCCCGCACCAGTGCCAGCCGGCGCTCGGTCAGCTCGTCCACCACCTCGACGCCGGCCCGCTGCGCCGACTGCGGGCCGCCGGCCGCCATCAGCAGACTCGGGATGCGCGTGCCGTCGAAACGCGAGCACACCGACCGGTGCGCCGCGTAGACCCGTTGCAGTGCGTCGTCCAACCCGGTCACCGCCGGGTCGGCGAACCCGAGCCACCCCAGCGCGGGCCGGCTCGCGCGCAGCGTCCGCACCAGCAGGGCGTGGTCGCGGGTCTGGAAGCCGCTGAAACCCGGCCGCACGGCGGGCGGCAGCATCGACGGGCGGACCTCCCCCTCGTAGTCCTCGCGGCTGAGACCGCCGGCGAACGTCATCGCCACCGCCGAGTGCCGGCACATCTCCGCCGCCAGCTCCAGCGCCCGGGACGCCCTCACCGCGTCGCGCGCGTCCGCCGCCGAGACGAAGCACCGCAGCCCCGCCACCACGCCCTGGATCAGGACGAAGAACACCTGGTGCCCCACGCGCCAGTGCTCGTGCGGCCGGGGGCAGTCCACCGGCCCGCCGGTGTCCCCCGTGGTGTCGTCGGCGCAGGCCGCGGCGGCCGGCACCCCCCGCGCGCGGTCCAGCAGGCAGCGCCAACCGGCGCTCAGGGCGGGCAGCTCCCGAGGGTCCCCGCAGCCGCAGCGCCGCTGGTGGACCGCGACGAGGTGGTGGGCGTGCGCGCCACCGAGCAGGAAAGCCGATGCGGAGAGGTCGGCGGTGCGGGCCACCCCGAAGAACGCGTCGTGCTCGTCGCGTTCGTCCTCCGGCCGGTCACCGGGGCGGGGGGCCACCGCCGGGTCCGGCGCCCGGTTCGCCGCGGCCGCCGCGTCGAACCGGGACGCCGCCGCCGACAGCTCCGCCATCCGGTCCGGCAGTCCGGTGGGGTCCGCCAGCACCAGCCACGGTTCCCTGCACACCGGACAGCTGCGGATCTCGTGCGGTGCGGTCACGGGTCTCCCCCTCCTGCCGGGCACCGGAGCCCGGTGCGGCCGAGCCGCGCCGGTCAGCAGCACCCTAGGTGCGCGCCCGGCGCGAGCGCCGCGGACGAGGGGCAATGAGCAGGTCGCTGCAATGCCGGGCGCACGGGGGCGCCCGCCCGTTGACTGCGGTGGCCATTCCTCCGGGTGGGGATGGACACCGCGGGTCGCGCGCGGTGCCATGGCGGTACGGGGCCCGGACCCCGGCTGCTCCACCACCGGGCGGGCCGCCGGTGGCCGCCTGGCGGAGGGAGGCCGCATGATCCACCCCGTCGTCGAGGGATTCGCCCCACTGGCCGGGCGCCCGTGCATGGTCTCCGGCAGCGGGACCGCCGCCCGGGTGGCCGCCGACCACCTGCGGCGGCTCGGCGCGTCGGTCCGCACCGACCCGGACGGGGCGTACGGGCCGGATGGGGCAGCCGGGGCGGACGCCGGCACCCCGGCCGCAGGAGACGAGGCCGCAGCGGACGACACCGCGACGCCCGCCGCCCGGCTCCGGGCGGCCGGCCCCCGGGGGAGCGCCGAGGTGCTGGTCCGCTGGGCCGACGTCCTGCCCGCCCCCCTGGTCCACGACGAGACCTCGGCACAGGCCGTCTGCGGGCTCATGCACGTCCACGGCCGCCGCCACGGCCGGCCGCGCGCGCTGCGGCCCGACGTCGCCGCGACCGCCGCCGGCGTCCTCGCCACCACCGCCCTGCTGGCCCGGCTCCACGCCGGGGCGGGCGCCGCCGGGGAGCCGCCGGCCACCACCGGCGTCGACCGCGCCGCACTGCTCCTGACCTCCCATCACCTCGCTGTCGCCGGCAGCGACGACGGCCCGCCCGCCGACGCCCCGGGCGGCCCGCCGTTCCGCAGCGCCGACGGCACCTGGTTCGAGATCGAGGCGCTGGCCGCCGAGAGCTGGGCGGCGTTCTGGGGCGGGCTGGGCGCGCCCCAGAACGCCGCCCGCGACGGGTGGAGGTCCTTCGCCGAACGCTTCACCACCGCCGTCGCCCCGCTGCCGGCAGCACTCCACACGGCGGCCCGCCGACGGACATGGGCGGAGCTGCACGAGCTGGCCGGACGCAGCGGGGTCAGCGCCTGCCCGGTGGCGCCGGCAGCCCCCGAACCGCCGACCGCCCCCTGGCTGCTGCGCACCGCGCCGCCCGGCCCGCCCGGTGGTGGAGCAGCCGGGGTCCGGGCCCCGTACCGCCATGGCAC
>NZ_JAAVJD010000393.1 GCF_012033735.1 Streptomyces lonarensis
GCCCCGGGGAGCGGCGGGGACCGGGCGGCCGCACGCCGCGGGCCGTCCGACCTCGGCGGAACGCCCGCCCGAGCGGTGCGGACGGGATCGCCCGCGCCGCCGCGGGGGGAACGGGCGGAGCCCGCGGAGCCGGTACCCGCCGCAGGCGGATCGGTCGCACGCGGATCGGCCGTCGGCCGCTCGCTGCTCGGCCCGTCGCGCTCGCAGGTCTCCCGACGCTCCGTCCCGGGGCGGCTGAGCCGCACCGGCGCCGCCGCGCCCGCCGGCGGTTGGTGGGTCTCGGTGCGGGGCGGCCGTTCCGGCCCGGTCCGCAGCAGCCGGTCCCGGCTGGGCGCGGGCCTGGTCACCGTGCCGGAGGTGCCGCGCCCCGACCCGGCCGCCGCCGTGCTGCGCGACCCCGAGGTCCCCGAGGATCGGCGCTACTGCTCCGGCCCCGAGTGCGGTGCGCCCGTCGGCCGGTCCGGCGAGGCGGGCCCCGGCCGGGCCGAGGGGTTCTGCTCGGCGTGCGGGCACCCGTTCTCCTTCGTCCCCAAGCTCGCCCCCGGGGACGTGCTGCGGGGCCAGTACGAAGTGGCCGGCCCCCTCGCCCACGGCGGCCTCGGCTGGATCTACCTGGCCCGCGACCGCGCGCTGTCCCGCCGCTGGGTGGTGCTCAAGGGCCTCCTCGACTCCGGGGACGCGGACGCGATGGCCGCCGCCATCAACGAGCGGCGCTTCCTCGCCGAGATCGAGCACCGGACCATCGTCCGCGTCTACAACTTCGTGGAGCACGTGGACCGGCGCACCGGGAGCCGCGACGGGTACATCGTCATGGAGTACGTCGGCGGCCGGTCGCTCAAGGAACTCGCCAACGGGCGGCGCACCCCCGACGGCCGGCGCGAACCGATGCCGGTGGAGCTGGCCTGCGCCTACGGCCTCGCCGCGCTCGACGCCCTCGGCCACCTGCACAGCCGCAACCTCCTCTACTGCGACTTCAAGGTCGACAACGCCATCCAGCAGGGCAACCACCTCAAGCTGATCGACATGGGCGCCGTGCGGCGGATCGACGACCGGCGCTCCCCGGTGTACGGCACGCCCGGCTACCAGGCACCCGAGGTCCCCGAGCACGGCGCGTCCGTGGCGTCCGACCTGTACACCGTCGCCCGCACCCTCGCCGTGCTGACCTTCGACTTCTCCGGCTACCGCGGCCCCTACGCCGACAGCCTCCCCTCGCCCGACGCGGTGGCCGTCTTCCGCCGGTACGAGTCCTTCTACCGCCTGCTGGTCCGGGCCACCGACCCCGACCCCGAGCGCCGCTTCGCCTCGGCCGCCGAGATGTCGGACCAGCTCACGGGGGTCCTGCGGGAGATCGTCGCCCTCCGCACCGGGCGCCCCCGGCCGGCGGCGTCCTCGATGTTCGGGCCGGAGACCCGGGTGGTCGACCCCGAGCTGCTGCCGCCCGGCGACGGCCGCGCCTCCGTCCTCGGCGAACGGGACCCGCGCCGCCGCCGCACGGCGGCCCGACCCCTGCCGCCCCCGGCACCCGGCGGACCGGTGCACGCCCCCGCCACTGTCCGGCCCGACCTCCGGCTGACCGCCCTGGCGCTCCCCGTCCCGCGCGTCGACCCGCAGGACCCCAACGCGGGGTTCCTCGCCGGGCTGGTCGCCACCGAGCCCGAGGATCTGCTCGCCGCGCTGGGCGAGGCCCCCGAGGAATCGGTGGAACGCTCCCTCCGGGAGGTGCGGGCGCTGCTGGAACTCGCCACCGGCCCGGCCACCGGCTCCGCGTGGCACCGCGCCGCGGACGGGGTCCTCACCGCCCTGGCGCGCGACCACGGCGACGACTGGCGGGTGGTGTGGCACCGCGGCCTGCTGGCACTCGACGACGGCGACCTCGACCTGGCCGCGCTCGCCTTCGACGCGGTCTACGACGCCTTCCCCGGGGAACTGGCGCCGAAGCTGGCGCTGGCCGTGTGCGCCGAGCAGCTGGGGCAGTCGGACAACGCCGCCGACTACTACGAGCTGGTGTGGGCGACCGACCCCAGCCACGTGAGCGCGGGCTTCGGGCTGGCGCGCGTCCGGCTCGCGCTGGGCGACCGCGCCGGAGCGGTCCGTGCCCTGGAGTCGGTCCCCGACACCTCCGCCCACTGGACCGCGGCCCGCGTCGCCGGCGTCCGGGCCCGGCTGCGCCAGCGGGCGCCCACCGAACCTCTCCTGCCCGACCTGCGCGCCGCCGCCGGGCAGCTCACCCTGCTCCGTGAACAGGGTCTGGAACCGGCACTGGCCGAACGGTTGTCCTGTGAAGTGCTCGGGGCAGCGCTCGACTGGTTGCTGGCGGGTCGCGTCGGGGACGACCGGGTCCATGCGGGAGAGGAACGACTGATGCCGGACCAACCGTTGAACGAGACCGGCGTCAGACTGGGACTGGAACGCTCGTACCGGGTGCTCGCCCGGTTGGCGGCGACCAGTGGAGAACGGATCGAACTGGTGGAGACGGCCAACCGCCTCCGCCCGAGAACATGGGTGTGACGATGCCGCAGCGTGATCAAGTCTCCTGTCCGGCCTGTGGGGAGGCCCCGCGTACCGACGAGCGGTACTGCGCGGTGTGCGGTTCCGGGCGGCCGGCACCGGCGGACGACTCCGCCGGGCGGCCCGCGTCCTCACCGCGCCCCTCGGGAGCGGAGACCGCCGCACCGGACGGTCGGGCTCCCGCACCGGCACCGACCGCCGGACCGGGCCCCGCCTCCCCTCCGGACGGCGGGGCCGCCGGGGGCGGCAGTGCCGCGG
>NZ_JAAVJD010000394.1 GCF_012033735.1 Streptomyces lonarensis
GGGGCCGGGTCCGCACCTCGGTGAGGACCCGGCCCCGCCGGGGTGGCCGGTCGCGGGTCAGCCCGCGTCCGCGGCCTGGGCGCGCAGCGCACGCTCCACGCCGGCTCGGCTCTCGGTGACCAGGCGGCGCAGCGCGGCCGACGGCGAGGCCGAGGCGAGCCACGCGTCGGTGGCGTCCAGCGTCTCCTGCGAGACGTGCAGCGTCGGGTACAGCCCGACCGCGATCTGCTGCGCCATCTCGTGGCTCCGGGCCTCCCAGACCGTCCCGAGCGCCGCGAAGTAGCGGTCGCGGTAGGGGAGGAGCAGCTCGTGCTGGTCGGTCTGGACGAAGCCGCCGATGACCGACTCCTGCACCGCGTTGGGCAGGGTGTCGGACTCGACCACCTTCGCCCACGCCTCGGCCTTGGCCTCCTCGGTCGGGCGGGCCGCCAGCGCGGCGGCCGCGTGCCGCTCCCCGGCGGCGGTGGCGTCGCGCTTCAGCTCGGCCTCCACCGCGCCCGCGTCGGCGCGACCGGTGGCGGCGAGCCGCTGCACCAGCGCCCACCGCAGGTCGGTGTCGACGGTCAGGCCGGGCACCGTGGCGCCGCCGTCCAGCAGCGCGCCGAGCAGGTCGAGCTGCGCGCCGGTCCGGGCGGTCGCGGCGAACGCGCGGGCCCAGGCCAGCTGGTGGTCGCTGCCGGGGGCGGCGGCGTTGAGGTGCTCCAGCGCGGCGGCGGACCAGCGGGAGAGCCCCTCCTCGCGCCAGTCGGGCGCGGCGTAGAGGTCGAGCGCCAGCTTGACCTGACGGTGCAGGGTCTGCACGACGCCGATGTCCGACTCGCGGCCGACGCCGCGGAGCACCAGCTCCAGGTAGTCGCGGGCGCGCATCTCGCCGTCACGGGTCATGTCCCATGCGGAGGCCCAGCACAGGGCGCGCGGCAGCGGCTCGGTGAAGTCGGCGAGGTGCTCGGTGACGACGGCCAGCGACTCGGCGTCCAGCCGGACCTTGGCGTAGGTCAGGTCGTCGTCGTTGAGGAGGACGACCGCCGGGCGGGCGCGGCCCACCAGGTCGGGGACCTCGGTGAGTTCGCCGTCCACGTCGAGCTCGACCCGCTCCACGCGCTCCAGCCGACCGTCGGTCAGCTCGTAGAGGCCGACGGCGATGCGGTGCGGCCGCAGGACGGGCTCGCCGCGTGCGCCCTCGGGCAGCGGCGGGGCGGTCTGCCGGATGGCGAAGGCGGTCATGGTGCCGTCCTCGGCGACCGTGATCTCCGGACGCAGCACGTTGATGCCGGCGGTCCGGAGCCACTTCTTCGACCAGGTGCTCAGGTCGCGGCCGCTGGTCTCCTCCAGCGCGGTGAGCAGGTCGGGGAGGGTGGTGTTGCCCCAGGCGTGGCGCTTGAAGTAGGCCTGCACGCCCTGGAAGAACTCGTCCATGCCGACGTAGGCGACCAGCTGCTTCAGGACGGAGGCGCCCTTGGCGTAGGTGATGCCGTCGAAGTTGACCAGGACGTCGTCCAGGTCGTTGATCTCCGCCATGATCGGGTGGGTGGAGGGCAGCTGGTCCTGCCGGTAGGCCCAGGTCTTCATCTGGTTGGCGAAGCTGGTCCAGGCGTGCGGCCAGCGCGAGCCGGGGGCGTGCGCCTGGCAGGCGACCGAGGTGTAGGTCGCGAACGACTCGTTCAGCCAGAGGTCGTTCCACCACTCCATGGTGACCAGGTCGCCGAACCACATGTGGGCCAGCTCGTGGAGGATGGTCTCGGCGCGCATCTCGTAGGCGGCGTCGGTGACCTTGGAGCGGAAGACGTACTGGTCGCGGATGGTGACCGCGCCCGCGTTCTCCATGGCGCCGGCGTTGAACTCCGGCACGAAGAGCTGGTCGTACTTCTCGAACGGGTACGGGAAGTCGAACTTCTCCTCGAACCAGTCGAAGCCCTGCCGGGTGACGGCGAAGATCGCGTCGGCGTCGAGGTGTTCGGCCAGGGAGGGGCGGCAGTAGAGGCCGAGCGGCACGCTGCGGTCGCCGCCCTCCCAGCTGCTGTGGACCTCGTGGTACGGGCCGACGATCAGCGCGGTGATGTAGGTGGAGATCCGCGGGGTGGGGGCGAACCGCCAGACAGTGCCGTTCTCCGGCTCCGGGGTGGGCGAGTTGGAGATGACCTTCCAGCCCTCGGGCGCGGTGACGGTGAAGGCGAACGTCGCCTTCAGGTCGGGCTGCTCGAAGGAGGCGAAGACGCGCCGGGCGTCGGGGACCTCGAACTGGGTGTAGAGGTAGGCCTGCTCGTCCACCGGGTCGACGAAGCGGTGCAGCCCCTCACCGGTGTTGGTGTACGCGCAGTCCGCGACGACCCGCAGGACGCTGTCGCCCTCGGGGACGTCCAGCGCGATGCGGGAGTCGCTGAAGACGGCTGCCGGGTCCAGCGCGGTGCCGTTGAGCTCCACCTCGCGCACGGCGGGTGCCACCAGGTCGATGAAGGTGGCGGCGGCCTCCCGGGCCGTGAACCGCACCGTGGTCTGCGACCGGTAGGTTCCGCCCTCCTGGGCGCCGCTGAGGTCGAGGTCGATCTCGTAGGAGTCGACGGTCAGCAGCCGTGCCCGCTGCTGGGCCTCGTCGCGCGTCAGATTCGTGCCAGGCACCGTGGGGTCATCTCCTTGCTCGGGCGTTTTGGGGGTCATCCTTCCACGCGGCTGCCCACCCGCTCCCCCGATTAACGGGCGGGTCGGAACCGCTGCGGCGCCGCGCCGCTCCCCGGTCGGCCGGGCGGCGGCGGACGCCCGGC
>NZ_JAAVJD010000395.1 GCF_012033735.1 Streptomyces lonarensis
CCGGCGAGGGCCGCCGCTCCGGAAGGGCCGGGCATCGGCCGCGCACCGGTGTGGCGGGCGGCGGCCAGCGCGAGGCGGCGGGTCCGCTGCGCCACGTCGGTCGGCCGCTCCTCCGGGTCCTTGGCGAGCAGCCCGAGGACGAGCTCCTCCAGGGCGGCCGACAGCTCCGGGCGCCGACCGCGCAGCGGCTCCGGCGGGGTGTCGCGGTGGCCCACCAGGATGGCCCAGGGGTCCCCGAGGTCGAACGGCGGCGCGCCGGAAGCCAGTTCGTAGAGGACGCAGCCCAGGGAGTAGAGGTCGCTGCGGCGGTCGGCCGGGGTGCCCGAGATCTGCTCGGGGGACATGTAGTGGGGGGTGCCCATCGCCATGCCGGTGGTGGTGAGCTTGGTGGCGAGACCGATGTCGCGCGCCAGGCGGGCGATGCCGAAGTCGCAGATCTTGACCGAACCGTCGTCCAGCAGCATGACGTTGGCGGGCTTGAGGTCGCGGTGGATGATGCCCTGGCGGTGGGTGTGGTCCAGCGCCGCGGCCACCTGGGAGGCGATGTCCGCGATGTCCGGCTCGGGGAGCGGTTCGCGGTCGCGGCCGGCGAGGACCTCGCTGAGGTTGCGCCCCTCCAGCAGCTCCATGACGAGGAAGAGGACGCCGTCGTCCTCGCCGAAGTCGTGGACGACGGTGATACCGCGGTGCTGGAGCCCCGCGGCGACCCGGGCCTCCCGGCGGAAGCGCTCGCGGAGCCCCTTCAGCACCGGTTCCTCGTGGTGGTTGCCCAGTGGCTTGAGGCACTTCACCGCGACCCGGCGGTCCAGCGCCCGGTCCCGCGCGCGCCACACCTCGCCCATGCCGCCGCGGCCGATCTGCTCCAGGAGTTCGTACCGGCCCTGGATCAGGGTGCTCTCCGCCATCTGGTGTCTCTCGCCCCCGTGGGTCTGCCGTGGCGGCGGTCCGCCACGCCGGTTCCAGTATGGCGGGCGGCACCGACACGGGGAGCGCCGGACCGGGCACGCAGTGCATCGAGACCGGCGACGGCCGGGTGCGCGCCGCGCGGGCGGCGCGCCCGGCCCACCGGCGGTTTCACCCGGACGAGGAGCGGGGGTACGGCAGTTCGACGACGATGGTCGTCAGCGGGGGGTGGTGCGCGGCGCCGACGGCGGGTGGGCCTGCGTGGCGAGCACCGCCGCCTGGATACGGCGCTCCACGCCGAGCTTGGCGAGCATCCGGGAGATGTTGTTCTTGACCGTCTTCTCCGACAGGAAGAGCCGCCGCCCGATCTGCGCGTTGGTCAACCCCTCCCCCACCAGCTCCAGGATCTCGCGCTCCCGGGCGGTCAGCGCCTCCAACGCGTCCGGCCCGTCGTCGTCCGCGTCGGTGTCGCGCAGCGAGCTCATCAGCCGGGCGGTGGTCGCGGGGTCCAGCATCGAGCGGCCGGAGGCGACGGTGCGCACCGCCGTGACCAGGTCGGCGCCGCGTATCTCCTTCAGGACGTAGCCGGCCGCGCCCGCCATGATGGCGTCCAGCAGCGCCTCGTCGTCGTCGAAGGAGGTCAGCATCAGGCAGGCAAGCCCCGGCAGCGCGGAGCGCAGCTCGCGGCAGACGCGGATGCCGTCGCCGTCGGGCAGCCGGACGTCGAGGACCGCCACGTCCGGGCGGAGGGCGGGGCCGCGCGCCAGGGCCCGCTCCGCGCTGCCCGCCTCGCCGACGACCTCGATGCCGGGCTCGGCGTCGAAGAGGTCCCGCAGGCCGCGCCGCACCACCTCGTGGTCGTCCACCAGCAGGAGCCGGATCGGGCCGCCGCTCCCGTCACCGTGCTCGCTCATGACCCCTCCCTACGGGCCCGCACCCTGCGGCCCGGCCCCATCATCCCCCGCTGTCCCGCACCCGCGCACGGGGCCGCCCGGCCCCCTCACAAGGCCGGGCGGACCGGGTGGGGGCTTCCCACCGCACGGCGTGGGCCGCGGCGCCTCGGACGCCGCGGCCCTGCCGACCGTCGTCGGGTCAGCGCAGCCAGGGGAACCGTCGTACCAGGGGCACCTCCTCCCAGCGGCGGCCGAGCCCCGCGTGGTGACCGGCGGCGGTCGCCGCGAGGACCACCAGGACCGCCACGTAGAGGAGGTGGTAGTCGACCAGCGGGTTGGTCGACATCGACGGGGTGCCGTCGGCGAGTTCACGGGCCGGCGGCCAGGCCGCCACCCACATCATGAGCATCATCAGCCCGCCGCCGAGCGCCGCCGGCCACAGCGCGACGCCGGCGAGGAGGGCGACGCCGACGGCCAGCAGGCCGCCCATGAAGAGGACGTCCACCAGGGTCGAGCCGGCCCAGGAGTTGAACACCCCGGCCATCGGACCGACGTCGACCGAGGCGAGGTACCCGCCGGCGGGTGAGCCCCCGTTGACCCAGGACCGCTCGCCCGGGGTCGCGTACCCGAGCCCGAACGCCTTGTCGGCGAAGGCCCACAGGAAGACGACGGCGGTCAGCAGCCGTGTCACTCCCAGGGCGGCGGCGGTGGAGCGCCGCCGGTCGGGCGGGACGGGCGCGACGTGCTGCCGGTCCTGCGGTGCCGCGGCGGGGCGTCGCGCTGCGGCGACTGCCGGTGCGCGGTCTCCGGTGGTCTGATGCGTGCTCATCCGGGCCTCCCTCGGGGGGACGGTGGTGTTCTCGACCCACGCACAGCGTCCCGCCGCCGCACCGGCGCGGGCAGCGTCCGCCCGGGGCCGGTCCGGGGGCCGGGCGGCCCGGGACGGCGGGGCCGCACGG
>NZ_JAAVJD010000396.1 GCF_012033735.1 Streptomyces lonarensis
CACCCCTCGTGACGTGCGCGGCCGCCCGCCCCCGTGACGGGGGCGGGCGGCCGGTGGGATCAGGCGTGCTTGGCCTTGGAGGCGGCGCGCGCCCGCAGCCGCTGGTCGAGGACGACCTTGCGGATGCGCACCTCGTCCGGGGTCACCTCGACGCACTCGTCGTCGCGGCAGAACTCCAGCGACTGCTCCAGCGAGAGGCGGCGCGGCGGCACCAGGTTCTCGGTGGTGTCGGCGGAGGAGGCCCGCATGTTGGTGAGCTTCTTCTCCTTGGTGATGTTGACGTCCATGTCGTCGGCGCGGGAGTTCTCGCCGACGAGCATGCCCTCGTACACCTCGGTGCCCGGCTCGATGAAGATCGTGCCGCGCTCCTGGAGGTTGAGCATCGCGTACGGGGTGGCGACACCGGAGCGGTCGGCGACGAGCGAGCCGCTGTTGCGGGTGCGCAGCTCGCCCATCCACGGCTCGTAGCTCTCGAAGATCGAGTGGGCGATCCCGGTGCCGCGGGTCTCGGTGAGAAACTCGGTCCGGAAGCCGATGAGCCCGCGCGCCGGGACCAGGAACTCCATGCGCACCCAGCCGGAGCCGTGGTTGGTCATGGTCTCCATGCGGCCCTTGCGGGAGGCCATCACCTGGGTGACGGCGCCGAGGTACTCCTCGGGGACGTCGATCGTCATGCGCTCGACCGGCTCGTGGGTCTTGCCGTCGACCTCGCGGGTGACCACCTCGGGGCGGCCCACGGTCAGTTCGAAGCCCTCCCGGCGCATGGTCTCCACCAGGATCGCCAGCGCCAGCTCACCGCGGCCCTGAACCTCCCAGGCGTCGGGACGCTCGGTGGGCAGCACGCGGAGCGAGACGTTGCCGATGAGCTCGCGCTCCAGGCGGTCCTTCACCAGGCGCGCCGTGACCTTGTGGCCCTTGCCGCCCTTGCCGACCAGCGGCGAGTTGTTGGTACCGATCGTCATGGAGATGGCCGGCTCGTCCACCTGGATCAGGGGGAGCGCCACCGGGTTCTCCGGGTCGGCGAGGGTCTCGCCGATCATGATCTCGGGGATGCCCGCCACCGCGCAGATGTCGCCGGGGCCGGCTTCCTCGGCGGGCTTGCGGGTGAGCGCCTCGGTCATCAGCAGCTCGGTGATGCGCACGTTGTGGACCGTGCCGTCGCGCTTCATCCACGCCACCGTCTGGCCCTTGCGCAGCGTCCCCTGCTGGATGCGGCAGAGGGCGATCCGGCCGAGGAAGTTGTCGGCGTCAAGGTTGGTGACGTGCGCCTGGAGCGGCGCGTTCTCCTCGTAGGAGGGCGCTGGCACCGTCTCCAGCAGCGTCGTGAAGAGCGGCAGGAGGTCCTCGCTGTCGGCCGGGACGGTGCCGTCCTCGGGCTTGGTCAGCGAGGCGATCCCGTCACGGGCGCAGGCGTAGACGATCGGGAACTCGATCTGCTCCTCGGTCGCGTCGAGGTCGAGGAAGAGGTCATAGGCCTCGTCGACGACCTCGGCGATGCGGGAGTCCGGCCGGTCGGTCTTGTTGATGCAGAGGATGACCGGCAGCTTCGCCTGGAGCGCCTTGCGCAGCACGAACCGCGTCTGCGGCAGCGGGCCCTCGGAGGCGTCGACGAGCAGCACGACGGCGTCGACCATCGACAGCCCGCGCTCGACCTCGCCGCCGAAGTCGGCGTGGCCGGGGGTGTCGATGATGTTGATGACGACCGGGTCGCCACCGTCCTTCGGGTGGTACCGGACGGCGGTGTTCTTCGCGAGAATGGTGATGCCCTTCTCGCGCTCCAGGTCGTTGGAGTCCATCACTCGCTCGTCGACCTGCTGGTGGGCGGCGAAGGCGCCGGCCTGCTTCAGCATGGCGTCGACGAGGGTGGTCTTCCCGTGGTCGACATGGGCGACGATGGCGACATTGCGGATGTCGTGGCGCGTGGGCACGGCGGTGCTACTCCCGGGTTGGTGGTTGGGGTTGGCCCGGCAGACACACGCACCGGCCTCATACCCCATCGTACGGTGCCCGGCCGGGCCGCCTGCGCGTCGCCCTCCGGGGCCCCCGCCGGGACGCGCCGCGGCCCCGTCTTCCGGGACGGGGCCGCGGGGTTCGGGTGCCGCTGTCAGCCGCGGAAGCCGATGTCCTGGTAGCGCGGGGTGCTCAGTCCGAAGGCGCCGACGCCGGCGACGTCGTCGGACGCCGCCACCAGCTGCGGCGCCTGGTAGAGCGGGAGCGAACCGGCCGCCGCCCAGATGCGGGTGTCGGCCTTGGCCAGCAGCTCGGCGCGCCGTTCGTCGTCGAGCTCCCCGGCCGCCTGTGCCAGCAGCTGGTCGATGTGGTCGGTGCCGACGCGGGCGTAGTTCTGCTCGATGAACAGCTCGCCGCCGGGGATGCCCTGCGGCTTGGCGAACACGCCGCGGGCGTCGGTGGCGGGGAAGGCGCTGGCGGGCCACGAGTAGAGGGCGAGGTCGAAGTTGCCCGGGACGACGTGGCCGGTCAGGTACCGGTCGGCGGCGACCTCGACCAGCTCGGCGCGGACGCCCATGGCGCCGAGCTGGTCGGCGATCTGCTCGCCGACGCGCCGCATCTCCGCGTGGTGCGGCCCGTCGGGGACCACGAACCGGAGCGACAGCGGGGCTCCCGCCTTGACGCGGACGGCGGCGGCGGAGGAGCGCGCCAGTTCGTCGGCGCGCGCGCCGGCCTCGCGGGCGGCGCGGAGCGTCAGCTCGGCGGGCTCGGCCAGCGCCGCGGAACGCCCCTCGGCGGCGACC
>NZ_JAAVJD010000397.1 GCF_012033735.1 Streptomyces lonarensis
CCGGCGAGCAGCGCCGCCGCCTCCCGGCCGCCGCGCCCCGGCGGGAACGGCAGCAGCACCGCGCCGAGCGCGGCGACCGCCAGCTCCACCACACAGCTCCACCGGCTGTTGGGGAGCTGCACGCCGACCACCTCGCCGCGCGAGACGCCGAGGGCGGCGAGGCCGCCGGCCAGGCGCAGCGCCGCCGCGTGCAGCTCGCGGAAGGAGAGTGCGCCCTCGGCGTCGACCACGGCGGTGGTGGGGCCGAGCCGGTCGGCCTGGGTCTCGAAGAGGGTGAACAGGTCCAGGTCGCGGTAGAGCCCCCGCGCCGCCCACCCGCGCCGCACCCGGTGCGGCACGAGGTCGGTGAAGAGCGACGGCGGCTGGTCGGTGGTGGTCATGGGCCCCTCGTCGGTCGCGGGCGGGTGGTCAGCGCTGCCCCGGCGGGCCGCCCCGGTGGGCGGCGGTCACCGACGCGCCGCGCTCGTCGCCGAGGTAGCGGACGGCCTCCCGGACGGTGACGCCCGAGGCGCGTCCCGCGCGCGGCAGCAGCCAGTCGTGCACCTCGGCCGGGTGCTTCCGGCCGGCCTGCCGCAGCACCCAGCCCAGCGCCTTGCGGACGAAGAACCGGGGGTCGGCGAGGAGCGGGTCGGCGAGATCGGTGAAGACGGGCCAGTGGCGGCGGAACCCCGTGTCGTCGTGGAGCGGCACCAGGAAGGCCAGCACCCCCGAGCGGCGAATCCACTGCTCCTCCTCCGCCGCCCACCCCCGGTACACCTCCACCACCGACGGTTCACGCAGCAGCAGCCGCCCGGCGACCGAACCGGCCAGCAGGTCGACCAGCGCCCAGGTCCGGCTGTCGCGCAGCAGCTCCTCCAGCAGAGCGGTGTCCTCGGCGCGCAACACGGTGACGTGCCGCTCCAGCAGCACCGCGGCGGCGATCCGGGACTCGTGCACCTCGGGGTGCCACAGCGCGCGGGCGGCGGTGACGAGCCCGGCGCGGGGGAGGGGGCCGTGGGTGCGGGAGGCGTCGGCGACCAGCTTGCGGATCACGGGCAGCCGCACGCCGTAGTGGGTCAGGTCGCTCTTCAGGTACCGCTTGGCGCCCGCCGCGGTCTCCGGGTCCCCGGCGGTCCGCAGCCCGGCGGCCACCGCCTCCACCAGTCGGTCCGTCGCCTCGTCCATGAGCCGGTCCCCTTCGTCGCCGTCACGCGTTCGGGCCACCCTGCGGGGGCGGGGCGGCGCCCGGCAAGACCCGTTCGGGCGCCCCGCCGTGCGGCGCCGGGGGCAGGACCAGCGCGCGTGTCGCCCGGACGAGGGAATCGGCGAGCGCCGTCAGCCGTGCCGCCACCACCGGATCGTGGAACCGGCCGTCGGTGTGGGCGGCCCGGCCCTCGGGGATGGCGACCTGGTCGGGCAGCATCCAGCCGTGCAACCACCGCACCGAGGTGCGCAACTGGTTGAGCGCGTTGCTGTTGGACCGGCCGCCCAGGGCGCTGATCCCTCCGAACACCCGGCCGGCGGCGTGGGGGAAGTCGAGCAGGTCGAGGGCGTTCTTGAGCGCGCCGCTCATCCCGCCGTGGTACTCGGGCGTGGCGAGGACGACGCCGTGGGCCCGGGTCACCGACTCCCGTAGCTCCGCGACCGCCGGATAGCCCGGCCACGGCGCCGACTTGTCGCCGTCGCAGAAGGGCAGCCGTACCTCGGCCAGGCGGAACACGCGGGTGCGGCAGCCGAGTTCGGCGGCGCGGGTGAGCACGAGGTCCAGCGCGGCGCCGCTGGTCGAGTCCTTGCGGGCGCTCGCCGCGATCCCCAGGATCTCCAACTCCCGGTGCACGGCCTCACCCCTCCCCGCGCGCGGCCGGCGGACGCCGGGCGGTCACCGCGGACCCGCCGGTGCCCGGTCCCCGGCGTGGACGATCTCCAGGACCAGTTCGCTGCGGGTGTTGAGCAGGTGCCCGTAGGTGTGGCCCAGTTCGTCGGCGGGGGCGTGGGCGATCAGCTCGACACCGGGGCGGGCCGCCAGGAAGTCGAGCACGGCGCCGACCTGCTGGGGCCCGGTCACCTCCAGCCCGTGGTGCGACATCAGGGCGGCCTTGCGGTGCGGCGCGTACCCCGTCCACTCGCCGTGGGCGCGGCAGCTGAACAGCTCGTACTCGTCGCCGTCCACGGTCAGGTTGATCCAGTGGCCCGGGGTGCCGTAGCGGCGGGGCGCGATGTGGGAGGGGCCGGTGCGCACGTCCCGGACGGCGCCGTGGGACTCCACCGACGCCAGCCAGTCGTCGAAGTCGTCCTCGGTCAGGTAGTCGCCGGTGTACGCGGCGACGTGGTGGACGCCCGCCACGCCCAGGGTGGCGGGGTCGGCCGGCGCGTCGAGGAAGGCGGCCAGCACCCGCTCGGGGCCGGCGGTCCGCGCGCGGGTGAGGTGGTCGACCAGCCGGTCGAGGTGGGCGGGGTGCTCGTCCGGGGGCGGGAGAACCGCCGGGGCGTCGAAGAGCTTCACGTCGTCACTCCTGCCGTGCGGGGGCCGGGGTCGGGATCGGGGTGGCCGGTGGCGGTGCCGTGGTGGCGGTGGCCCCGGCGCGACGGCCGTGGTCGTCGCCGCCGCGGGCGCCGCCGCAGCGGCACCGGTCGTGGTCGGGGCGCCGGTCGCGGTCGGAACCGCCGCCACGGGAACGGGCTCGGCATCGCCGTCTCCCCCGCCGGGGACCGGCTGTTCCAGGTGCGAACCAAGACCGACCACCGGCAGCTCCTGGACCTGCTGGAGCGCC
>NZ_JAAVJD010000398.1 GCF_012033735.1 Streptomyces lonarensis
CGGCAGGAGGGCGTGCGCCCGGGAGTGACCGGGGCGCGGCGGGGCCGGGCCGACCACCCGGCGCCGCAGCAGCGGGGCCGACACCGCGGGCCGACGGGGCCATCGGTTCCACCAGGACGACAGGGGATGGCGGGCGATGATCCGAGACAGCGGGCCGACGGCCGGACGACGGGCCGGCCGCGGCCGACGGGCCGAGACCACCGGCGGCGACGGCGGACACCCCGCCGTCCGGACCAACCCCGCGGGCGCGCCCTCCCGACGCGCCGCCCGGCCGGTGGCCGCGCCGCTCGCCGCTGCCGGTGTCTGCGCGCTGCTCCTCCCCCTGCTGTCGGCCGGCCCGGCCCACGCCCTGGACCAGCCTCGGGCCCCGGTCGCCTACGCGACGGCCGCCGACGCCGAACCGGTCGAGGGCACGGCCGGTTCCGCCGACGCCCCCGCCCTGGAGGCCGGGACGATCTACACCGACGAACTCGACGTCGGCGACGCGCTGTACTACAGCGTGGTGCTGGACGCCGAGTCGGACGTCTACATCTCGGCGGTGGCGGCACCGGAGCCCGGCACCAAGGTCGCGTCGGCCGACGGGTTCGAGCTCGCGCTCACCACCACCGGCGGCGACTCCTGCGGCAGCCCGGAGAGCCGCACCTTCCAGAGCGACGGCGCGGCACGGCCGATCGCCGCCTCGCAGATCCGCACCGTCACCCCCGACGGCCGGTGCCGGGAGGCCGGCAACCACCTGGTGCGGCTGACGCGAACCAGCGCCCCCACCTCCTCGCCCGCCGCCTGGCCGGTGGAGCTGCGGGTGATGGCGGAACCCACCGCGACCGCCAACACCGAGGTGCTGCCCGAGAGCGACTGGACGACCTCGGACGACCTGCCGCCCGCCCCCAGCGGCCAGGCCGAACGCGCGCCCGGCGGCAGCGGCTTCAACGACGCCCGGCCGCTGGAGCCCGGCGTCTGGCGTGACGACCTCCCGCCGGGGGCGACCCGCTTCTACGCCGTTCCGGTGGACTGGCACCAGCAACTCGACGTCCGCGTCGAACTGAGCAACGCGCCGCAGCGCGAGGGATACGGCAGCGTCATCAACGCACTGGGCGTCGACGTCTACACCCCGTACCGGGCACCGGCCGCCGCGAACTCGACCACTTCCTACAGCGGTGAGCCCGCCGAACTCGCGGTGCTCACCCAGCCGGTCGCCTACGACAACCGTTTCGAGACCGGCTTCGACCGCTACGTGGCGCGCTCGCGTGTCGCCGGGTGGCACTACGTCGTCGTCCACCTGCACGAGGACATCGTGGAGCGGGTGGACGCCGAGTCCGTCGGCATGACCCTGCGGATCGCACTCCACAACGAGCCGGGCACGGCGCCCACCTACGACGGCGACCTCGCCGAGGCCGGCTTCGGCCTCGACGAGGAGGCGCTCGACCAGGAGGGGGCCGACGGTGGCACGGAGCAGGCGGCCGCCGCCGGGCGGGACGAGACCAGGGAACTCCTCGGCTACGCCGGTATCGGTGCGGGAGTGGCGCTGCTCGGCGTGGTCGGTACCTGGTACTACCTCGGCCGGCGTGACGCGGCCGCCGGACACCGCGCGGGGTAGCCGACGCCAGAGCACAGCGGCCCGGCCCGGTGCGGTTCAACTCACGGCACGGCACGGCACGGCACAGCACGGCCCCGGCGTCGGCGTCGGTCTCGGGGTGCGCGCCGTCGCCGCGCGGTGGGTCGGGACAGGTGTACGCGGATGCGAATTCGGCAGCCGCGGCGGCGCCCCGGGCCGCCGGGAGCTTCGGCTGGGCGGCGGCGCCCGGAGGTCGGCTGACCGCCGACGGCCCGCCTGCCCTTTGGCCGCCTGCCCCGCCGATCCGGCCGGATCGGGCGAAGGCGGCGGCGCGGGCGTCGTTCGTGGGTGTCGATGCCCGCGGTTGTCCAAGCACCGCCGTCAGGCGAACCGTGGCCGGTCCCCCGACAGGCGGCACTGCCGAGCACCGGTCAGGTCCGGACCGGCCCCCGGCGGCTCGCCGCGACGCTTTCGATGCCGTGCGCTCCGGGGCGGGTGAACAGGCGCTCGTCCACCGGCCGCGCGCCCCCGCGACGGCCCGGCCCCCGGGCCGAGCGGTCCGCGTCCGGTGCGGGGTCAAGCGGTGAGCAGCGCCCAGATACCGAAGCCGATCAGGGCGACCGCCAGCAGCACCAGCGCTGCGGCCACCGCGGGCTTCGGCCCGGAGGTGGCCGCACCGCCCGGCTTCCCCGCCGTCGCGGCGGCGGACGCGGCACCCGGGCCGGCCTGCGACAGCGGCGGGCTCCCGGCGGGCGCGGAGCCCGCGACCCCGGGGACGCCGGGCGCGGGGTATCCGTACCCGCCGCCGGCCGGCGGGTAGCCGTAGCCATCGCCGGGCGCCGGGTACCCGTGGCCGGGCGCCACCGGAAGCTCGTCCCCCGGCCGCCCCGCGGGGGCCCCGGGCGGGGGAGGCGGTGCGGGCGGGGCAGACGGCGCGGCGGCGTCGCCTCGCACTCGGGCACCGGTCGTCGGCTGGTCGTAGAGCGGCGTGCCGCCGGGAGCGCCCGCCGGGGGCGCGGGGGGCGCCGGCGGCGGCAGGTGGAAGCTGCCGGTCTCCGCGACCGGCCCCGTCGGCCCCGCGGGGGCGGGCGTCGGCGCGGGTGTGGGCGGGTCGGCCGGAGGGGGCGGCGTCGGCCCGCCGGTGCGGG
>NZ_JAAVJD010000399.1 GCF_012033735.1 Streptomyces lonarensis
ACGGTATCGACCGTCCGGAGATCAACCTGCCGGACGACGTGAACAACGTCTTCGAGGAGGTCGACACCGACGACCCGGTCGAACTCGCCGTCCTCGCCGACCAGGAGCGTGGAGTGAACGCTGTCGATGAGGCCGTTACTAGCGGCGACGCGACAGTGCCCTCCCTGCGCTTCTACTTGGCGGACTCCGCACTTCGTGAGAGCGCGGACTACATCGTTGGCATGCACGACAACAACCAGTCCTTCGGCGGTACGACGCGCTACTACAACCGCACGGTTGAGATGCAGTCCGATACCGCTGCTGTCACCACCTACTGCGTGGATGCCTCTGAGGCGTACCTCGTTCACTTGGACAGCGGTGAGCAGGACCCGGAGAGCGGCACCTACTACTACATGCTGCGCCAGCAACTGGCAGAGAACGAGGTCTGGCAGACGGTCGTGATCGAGACCAATGAGGTGGGGGATCGGTGCGGAGGCTGACAGCGGGACTGCTTGCCCTGACGTGCGCGGTGGCGGCTGGCGCTCCAGCTTTCGCCGACGGCGGCAACGGGCGCTGGGAAAGCCGCGAGCGTGCCCACGGTGCCCATGAAGACGGAACACTTCGGTCGGCGGTGCGGTCGGAGACCGGCCTGGGCGGCGTGGTGTTCGACCCGCCGCATTCAGGTGACGGCGGGTCGTTGTCCGGGCGGCAGGCGAACTGGTCGCCGCCGCCGTGCTATTACGCGCCTCGGTGGTCGGCGTCGGAATTCAAGGAGTGGTGGGACAGCTACGCCAAGGACCAGGCGTACAAGACCGACCCCGACAACGCCCCAGCGATCATCGACGCGCACGACGAGACCTACGGCGAGAACAGCCAGTACGAGGACCACAACATCGGGCGGGAGGACGAGGGGGCCTGGTGGACGGTGCACTCGAATCCGAACCACCCCGACGGCTCGACCGCTAGCTGCGAGTCGCAGATCTTCTGGGTGGACCACGACGACACCCCGCCGCCGCACCCCAACTCCCCGACGCCGGAGATGTTGGCGGAGCTGGCGTATGCCGAGGTGGAGATCCCGGATGTCCGTGCCGAGTTGAGCCCGGCGGCGGACGCGCAGAAGGTGAACCTGGCGACCTGGGTGTGGATGGACGCGTCCGACCTGGCGCCGGTGTCGGTGACTGCGTCGATCAGTGGCTATTCGCAGCTGTCGGCGACGGTGACCGCGACCCCGTCCCGCGTGGAGCTCGATCCGGGAACGGGCGATGCGACGGTGCACGACGGCTGTGCGGTCGGGGCGGACGGCGGTGTGGGTCGGCCGTACACGGCTGCCGACGCCGGGACTGCGCCGTCCTGCGGCGTCACCTACCACCGGGCGACCCACGACCGCGGCCCGTACCCGTTCAGTGCGACGGTCGTGTGGGAGGTCAGCTGGGAGGGCTCGGACGGCAGCGGCGCGACGCTGCCGGATGGCGCGTTCGGCACCACCCAGGACGTCACCGTCCAGGAGATCCAGACCATCGTCCGCTGACACGAGACGCTGTCAGGTGTGGCCGCCCGCTCCTCGGGGTGTCCGGGACATGACGTATCGTGACCCGTATTTCTCTGTTCGAACGCTTCCGAGGGGTTTCTGACATGCGGCGCCGAATCTCTGCCTCTGTGATCGCGGCCGTGCTGGCGACCGGCCTGCTCGCCACCGCCTGCGGCGGGAGCGACGACTCCAGTGACGACCCGCTGCCCGGTGCCGACACGGGCTCCTCGGCTTCGCCGGATCCCACGGAGGGCGAGGGCGACGAGGCGGACGACGAGACGGGCGAGGACGAACTTCCCGAGGACGGTATCGACCGTCCGGAGATCAACCTGCCGGACGACGTGAACAACGTCTTCGAGAAGGTCGACACCGACGACCCGGTCGAACTCGCCGTCCTCGCCGACCAGGAGCACGCCATCAACGCGGTGGACGAGGCAATCACCAGCGGCGACACCAAGGTGCCTTCCCTGCCCTTCTACCAAGCCGATATGGCTTTGCTTGAGAGCGTCGAACTCATCGTGGGAATGCACGACGACGGATTGTCCTTCGGTGGAACTACGCACTACTACAAGCGCACCTTGGAGATGCAGTCCGACACCGCGGCGGTCACTACGTACTGTATGGACACGGCGGAGTCATACCTGATCGATCTGGAAACGGGCGAACAGGAGGCGGACAGCGGTATCAACTACTTCACTTCGCGACAGGAACTCAACGAAGAAGGTGTCTGGCAGACGGTCACTCTGACCTCGGCTGACGGAGGTGACCGATGCGCGCGCTGAGGGCAATGGGAGTAGCTTTCGGTGGCTGCCTCCTCTTGGCCCCTCTGGCCTTTGCGGCGCCGGGAGAGGGTAGGTCGGGGCGAAACAATGACGTCCGTGGGGAGAGAGACGGTTCTACACTGAGGGCCGAGGCCGGTTCTGATGCCGGTGTCGGCGGTGTCGTATTCGACCCGCCGCATTCGGGTGCTGGTGGGTCGTTGTCCGGACGGCAGTCGAACTGGTCGCCCCCGCCCTGCTACTACGCGCCTCGGTGGTCGGCGTCGGAGTTCAAGGAGTGGTGGGACACCTACGCCAAGGACCAGGCGTACAAGACCGACCCGGACAACGCCTCGGCGATCGTCGACTCGCACGATGAGACCTACGGCGAGGACAGCCAGTACGAGGACCACAACATCGGGCGGGAGGACG